>JADCHE010000148.1 GCA_020248665.1 Burkholderiales bacterium
ATGAAGGACTCCAAGGTGATCGTCGCGATCAACAAGGACGCCGAGGCGCCGATCTTCGGCGTGGCCGACTACGGGCTGGTGGGCGACCTGTTCCAGGCGGTCCCGGAGATGGTCGGCAAGCTCTGACCTCCATACGAAGGCGAAGGACACCGAGATGAGCTACCAGGCCCCGGTCAAGGACATGCTGTTCACGATCCGCGAGCTCGCGGGTCTGGAATGCGTGCGGCAGCTGCCCGGCTTCGAGGACGCCACCGACGACACCGTCGAGGCGGTGCTCCACGAGGCCGCGAAGTTCAACGGCGAGGTGCTCGCGCCGCTGAACTGGACCGGCGACCTCAAGCCCTCGTCGGTGGCCGACGGCGTGGTCACCACCACGCCGGGCTTCCGCGACGCGTTCCGCGCGTTCGCCGAGGGCGGCTGGCAGGGCGTGCAGCACCCGTCGGTCTTCGGCGGGCAGAACCTGCCGAAGCTGGTGTCCACCGCCTGCACCGAGATGCTGAACAGCGCGAACCTGTCGTTCGCGCTGTGCCCGCTGCTGACCGACGGCGCGATCGAGGCGCTGCTGACCGCGGGCTCGCCGGCGCAGCAGCAGCTCTTCATCCCGCGGATGATCAGCGGCGAGTGGACCGGCACGATGAACCTGACCGAGCCGCAGGCCGGCTCGGACCTGTCGCTGGTGCGCACGCGCGCCGAGCCGCTGCCCGACGGCACCTACCGGATCTTCGGCCAGAAGATCTACATCACCTACGGCGAGCACGACATGGCGGACAACATCGTCCACCTGGTGCTCGCTCGCACGCCGGGCGCGCCCGAGGGCGTGAAGGGCATCTCGCTGTTCATCGTGCCGAAGGTCATGGTGGACGCCGACGGGAACCTCGGTGCCCGCAACGACGTGTTCTGCACGTCGGTCGAGCACAAGCTCGGCATCAAGGCGAGCCCGACCGCGGTGCTGCTCTACGGCGACGGCAAGTTCCCGGTGGCGCCCGCGGGCGGCGGCGCGGCCGCGCCCGGCGCGATCGGCTGGCTGATCGGCGAGGAGAACCGCGGCCTCGAGTACATGTTCGTGATGATGAACGCGGCGCGCTTCGCGGTCGGCATGCAGGGCGTCGCTATCGCCGAGCGGGCCTACCAGAAGGCGGTGCAGTACGCGCGCGACCGCGTGCAGAGCCGCGCGGTCGAGGGCTCGTCGGGCCCGGTCGCGATCATCCGCCATCCGGACGTGCGCCGGATGCTGATGACGATGCGTGCGCTGACCGAGGGCGCGCGCTCGCTCGGCTACGTGGCCGCGGCCGCGTACGACGCGGCGCACGCGTCGCCCGACGCCGAGGTCCGCAAGGCCAACCAGACCTTCTACGAGTTCCTGGTGCCGATCGTGAAGGGCTTCTCGACCGAGATGAGCCTGGAGGTCGCCTCGCTCGGCGTGCAGGTGCACGGCGGCATGGGCTTCATCGAGGAGACGGGCGCGGCGCAGTACTACCGCGACGCCAGGATCCTGACGATCTACGAGGGCACGACCGCGATCCAGGCGAACGACCTGATCGGGCGCAAGACGGTCCGCGACGGCGGCCGGACCGCGATGGGCGTGCTCGAGCGCGTGCGCGAGACGGTGTCGGGGCTGCCGAAGGACGGCGATCTCGGCGCGATCCGCACGCGGCTCGCCGAGGGCGCCGACGCGCTCGAGGCCGCGGTCGCCTGGTTCGCCGCGCACGGCAAGGCCGACGCGCGCGCGACCTACGCGGGCAGCGTGCCCTACCTGATGCTGTGCGGCACCGTGCTCGCCGGCTGGCAGATGGCGCGCGCCGCGCAGCGCGCGACCGAGCTGCTCGCCTCGGGCGGCGAGGACGCGGCGTTCCTGAAGGCGAAGATCGGCACCGCGCGTTTCTACGCCGACCATGTGCTGAGCCGCGCGGCGTCGCTGCGGACCTCGATCGTCGACGGCGCGGCGGGCACGCTCGCGCTCGAGGAAGCGATGTTCTGATCGGTGAGGAACGCGCCGCGGCCGGCGCGCCGCGGCGCGCGTAGACTCGGGCGGCATCCCACGAGGAGGAGACCGCCTTGTCCGCACCGCCCGAGCCGCGCTACCGCGGCGTGTTCCCGGTCGTCCCGACCACCTTCACCGAGACCGGCGAGCTCGATCTCACCAGCCAGAAGCGCTGCGTCGACTTCATGATCGACGCGGGCTCCGACGGCCTGTGCATCCTCGCGAACTACTCGGAGCAGTTCGCGCTCGCCGACGACGAGCGCGGGACGCTGACCCGCGAGATCCTCGACCATGTCGACGGCCGCGTGCCGGTGATCGTCACCACCACCCACTACTCGGCGCGCGTGTGCGCGGCGCGCAGCCGCCGCGCGCAGGAGCAGGGCGCGGCGATGGTGATGGTGATGCCGCCGTACCACGGCGCGACGATCCGCGTCGCCGAGACGGGCGTCGAGGCGTTCCTGCGCACGCTGTCGGACGCGATCGACATCCCCATCATGGTCCAGGACGCGCCGGTCAGCGGCACGCCGCTGTCGGCGCCGTTCCTCGCGCGGCTCGCGCGCGAGGTCGCGAACGTCGCGTACTTCAAGATCGAGGTGCCCGGCACCGCCGCGAAGCTGCGCGAGCTGATCCGGCTGGGCGGCGCCGCGGTCGAAGGGCCGTGGGACGGCGAGGAGGGCATCACGCTCGCCGCCGACCTCGACGCGGGCGCAACCGGCACGATGACCGGCGGCGGCTATCCCGACGCGTTCCGAGCGATCCTCGACGACTGGTTCGCGGGCCGGCGCGCCGAGGCGCGGGCCGAGTACGCGCGCTGGCTGCCGCTGATCAACCACGAGAACCGGCAGTGCGGGCTGCTGGCCGCGAAGGCGCTGATGCGCGAGGGTGGCGTGATCGCCTGCGACGCCCCGCGCGCGCCGTTCCCGCCGCTGGCGCCCGAGGCGCGTGCGGGGCTTCTGGAGATCGCGCGCGGGCTCGCTCCGCTGGTGCTGCGCTGGCGGGGCTGAGCCAGGGTTTCGGCGGGCACCGCCCGCCGCCCCCTTGACCCCCCGTGGAGACTGTATGAACATACAGTCTCCACGGGGGGTCGATGCAGCCGGTGCGGTTCGTTCACAAGGGGCGCGGCGCGGTATCGAATCCCCAGGGCCGCTTCGAGCGCGACACGCGCGAGCCGGTCGGCGACGGCTGGGCGCGCGAGCCCGACGACACCGACGTCGACGAGGCGCCCGGCACGGTCGTGACGCCCGACGCGGCGCGTTCGATCGTCGCGCGCAACACCTCGCCCGACATCGGCTTCGACGCGTCGATCAACCCGTACCGCGGCTGCGAGCACGGCTGCGCCTACTGCTACGCGCGGCCCGGGCACGCCTTCCTCGGGCTGTCGCCCGGGCTGGACTTCGAGACGCGACTCTTCGCGAAGATGGAGGCGCCGGCGCTGCTCGAGGCCGAACTCGCGCAGCCCGGCCATCGCCCCGAGCCGATCGCGATCGGCACCGTCACCGACGCGTGGCAGCCCGTCGAGCGCCGGCTGCGGCTCACCCGCGGCTGCCTCGAGGTCTTCGCGCGCACGCGCCACCCGGTCTCGCTGATCACCAAGTCGAGCCTGGTCGAGCGCGACCTCGACCTGCTCGCGCCGATGGCGCGCGACGGGCTCGCCTACGCGATGATCACCGTGACCACGCTCGATCCGGCGCTGTCGCGGATCCTCGAGCCGCGCGCGCCCGCGCCGTGGCGCAGGCTCGAGACGATCCGCCGGCTCGCCCACGCCGGCGTGCCGGTCGGCGTGTCGCTCGCCCCGATCATCCCGTTCGTCAACGAGCCCGAGATCGAGGCGATCCTCGACGCGGTGCACGCGGCGGGCGCCCGCTACGCGAACTACGTCGTGCTGCGGTTGCCGTTCGAGCTCGTCGAGATGGTGCACGGCTGGCTGCGCGAGCACTTCCCCGACCGGGCCGATCGCGTCGTCGCCCGCTTGCGCGACCTGCGCGGCGGCCGCGACAACGATCCGCGCTTCGGCTGGCGGATGAAGGGGCAGGGGCCGTGGGCCGACCTGATCCGGTCGCGCTTCGACGCGCGGCTGCGGCGATGGGGCAGCGGACGCGAGCGGCCGACGCTGCGCACCGACCTTTTCCGCGCGCCGGCGCGCCCGTCCCGCCCGTCCCGCCCGTCCCGCCCGCACGGCGCCGCGAGCCCGACGGCCTCGGAGAGCGAGGTCATGGCGCGTGCCGTGCCGGGCCGCGGCGGTCCGTCCGACGAGCCGCCGCGGCAGGGTTCGCTCTTCTGACCCACGCGCCTCCGGTCCGATGCCTTGCGTTCCGGGGGCGACCCGCTAGAATCGTAAAACGTCCTGAAAAATCAGGACCTTGAACGACCAAAGCGGTCGGCGGAGGTGCCAGGTGAAGAAGATCGGACAGGCCGTCTCGGCAGCAGGCGTCGCGGCGGTGCTCGTGGCTGCCGGACACGGCGTCGCGGGTGCGGCGGAAGCCGGCAAGGGCCGCGGCGAGCCGGCGGTCGCCGCCGGCGCCCGCACGATGGGCCAAGACGAACTCGCGCGTGCCGGACGCGCGGTCGAGTCGACGCCGGCGGTCACGATCTACCAGGCCCGGCTGCCCGACGGCACGCTCGAGCTCAGCGACCGGCCGCCCACCGGGGCTGCCGGCGCCGTCGAGCGTCGCAGCTACGGCCTCGCGCCCCAGGATCCGGCCACGCGCAAGCGGGCGGAGGCCGAGCGGGAATACTGGCGCGCCCAGGCCGATGCGTTCGTCAAGCGCCAACAGGAGCGCGACCGCGAGACCGAGCGCGTGCGTCGCGACCGGCCGCTGCCGCAGTTCGTGGTGGCCGAGGTGCCGCGCCGCGCGATCTACCACGGCTACGGCTGGCTGCCGTTCGAGTTCGGCGGAGCGGTCGCCGGCCCGTCGACGTTCGGTGTCGCCGGCAGCTACACCTCGTCGCCCGGCGCCGTCCAGGGGCGCTCGAGCGGCTTCATCGGCAGCGGGTTCTCGACCGCGCGCTGAGCGCCGGCCCGCGCCCGGCGGGGGCTGGCCTCGGCCGGGCGGAATCGGCTATCATCGCGGGTTTCCCGGAAAGTCCTGCAAGGAATCCCGATGGTCGTCCTGCGTCTCTCGCGAGGCGGTGCGAAAGCCCGTCCCTTCTACAACGTCGTCGCCACCGACAGCCGCAATCGCCGCGACGGTCGCTTCATCGAGCGCCTCGGGTTCTACAACCCGATCGCCGCCGAGGGCGAGCAGGGCCTGCGCCTGTCGCTCGAGCGCATCGAGTACTGGCGCAGCCACGGCGCGCAGGTCTCGCCGACCGTGCAGCGCCTGATCAAGCAGTTCGCCGCGCAGAAGCCCGCCGAGGCGTCGGCCGCCTGACGGCGGTCGTCCCGCTCCGGGCCTTCGATCAGGGCTCGCCCGCGCAGGCCGTGGCCGAGCCCCCGCCTCCTGCCGGCACAGCCTCGCCGATCGCGCTCGGACGCGTGATCGACGCCTGGGGCGTGCGCGGCTGGGTCAAGGTCGAGCCGTACGCGGACGCGACCGACACCGCACTCACCCGTGCGCGGCGCTGGCACGTGGTACGCGCCGCCTCGCCCGCCCATCCCGCCGTCGACCGCTGGCTCGAGATCGAGCGGGCGCGTCGCCACGCCTCCACCGTCGTCGCGAAGCCGGTCGGCTGCGATGACCGCGATGCGGCGCTCGCGCTGCGCGGCGCAGAGGTCGGCGTGCGTCGCGAGGACTTCCCGGCGCTGCGCGACGGCGAGTTCTACTGGGTGGACCTGCTCGGCTGCGCGGTCACCAATCCGGACGGCGAGCCGCTCGGTACCGTGACCGCGGTCGACGACCACGGCGCGCACCCGATCCTCTCGACCGATACGGGCCTGCTGATCCCGTTCGTCGACGCCTACGTGATCGAGGCGGTGCCGGCCGAGCGCCGGATCGTCGTCGACTGGCGCGCCGACTGGTCGCGCTGAGCCCCGGGCGGACGCCTGCGATGGACGTCGAGGTCGTCACGCTGTTCCCGGAGATGGTCGAGCACGCCGCGCGCTTCGGCGTGACCGGTCGCGCGATCGAGCGCGGCATCTGGCGACTGCGCTGCTGGAACCCGCGCGACCACGCGAGCGACGCCTACCGCCGCGTCGACGATCGGCCCTTCGGCGGCGGACCCGGCATGGTGATGCTGCCCGAGCCGCTCGCCGCCTGCCTCGCGGCGATGCACGACGCCCGCCGCGCCGAACGCCCGGACGCGCCGCGCGCCCACGTGATCCACCTGTCGCCGCGCGGTGCGCCGCTGACCCAGCGCCGCATCGCCGAGCTCGCCGCGCTGCCGGCGATCGCGCTGATGTGCGGCCGCTACGAGGGCATCGACCAGCGGCTGCTCGACGCCGCGGTCGACGAGGAGGTCTCGGTCGGCGACTTCGTCGTCTCGGGCGGCGAGCTGCCGGCGCTGTCGCTGGTCGATGCGGTGGTCCGGCTGCTGCCCGGCGTGATGACCGACGACGCGTCGGCGCTGCACGACTCGTTCTCCGACGGGCTGATCGAGGGGCCTCACTACACGCGCCCGGAGGTCTTCGCCGGCGAGCCGGTGCCGGCGGTGCTGCTGTCGGGCCACCACGCCCGGATCGCGCGGTGGCGACGCGAGCAGGCGCTGCGCGCGACCGCGCAGCGTCGGCCGGAGCTGATCGAGCAAGCCCGGCTCGACGGCCGGCTGTCGGCCGACGACGAGGCGTTCCTGCGTGGATTGAGCTAGAATGGCGGGCTTTGCGGCGTCGGCCCTCGGGTGCGGCGCCGGACCGCCATCCTCTGCCCGGGCATTCCGGCCGTTCCGATCGCTCGGAACCGGACCGACCCCTCCAACAATCCGGCGCACGATGGTCTTGGAGCGATCGATGGATCTGATCAAGCAGCTCGAGCAGGAAGAGATCGCGCGACTGGGCAAGACCGTGCCCGTGTTCGCGCCCGGCGACACCGTGGTCGTCAACGTCAGCGTCGTCGAGGGCACGCGCAAGCGCGTGCAGGCCTACGAGGGCGTCGTCATCGCCAAGCGCAACCGCGGCCTGAACTCGTCGTTCATCGTCCGCAAGATCTCGTCCGGCGAGGGCGTCGAGCGGACGTTCCAGCTGTACTCGCCGCTGATCGCATCGATCGAGGTCAAGCGCCGCGGCGACGTTCGCCGCGCGAAGCTCTACTACCTGCGCGAGCGTTCCGGCAAGTCGGCCCGGATCAAGGAAAAACTGCCCGGCAAGTCGTCGGCCGCCTCCGCTCCGGCCGCCGGCACGGCGCAGTGACGTCGGCGCCGGTCGCGCGGTGAGCGCGACCGACCGCCCTCCGTCCCGATCGAACGACCCGGCCGCCTCCGCGCGGCCGTCCCGTCGCTCGATCCCCGACCCGCGCGAGGCGCCGGTCGACATCACCGTCCCCGTCCTCCCCGCGGTGCCCGCCGCGAGGCTGACGGCTGACGCATTGCGCGAGCGCTTCCGGCATCCGCCGGTGTGGACGCCCGAGTTCGTCGACGACCGCTGGCGCGCCGGCGAGGGCGCCGCGCGCCCGGCCGCCGTGCTGGTGCCGCTGGTGCCGCGTGCCGCTGGCCTCGCGGTGCTGCTGACGCTGCGAACCGCCCACCTGTCGTCGCACGCCGGCCAGATCGCGTTTCCCGGCGGGCGCACCGAGCCCGACGACGGCTCGCCGGTCGGGACCGCGCTGCGCGAGACCGAGGAGGAGATCGGGCTGCCGCGCGCCAAGGTCGAGGTGCTCGGCACGATGCCGTCGTACACGACCGGCACCGGCTTCGAGGTCACGCCGGTCGTCGGTCTCGTCGACCCGGATCACGTGCTCGTGCTCGACGCGTTCGAGGTCGCCGAGACCTTCGAGGTGCCGCTCGCGTTCCTGACGGATCCCACCAACCACCAGCGGCGCCTCTACCGCTGGAGCGACGGCGTCGAGCGCTCGTTCCTCGCGATGCCGTGGCCCGCGCCCGACGGCACCCGCGAGCACTTCGTCTGGGGGGTCACCGCGGCGATGCTGCGCAACCTGTACCGCTTCCTCGCGGCCTGAGGCGCGGCGCGTCACGTTGCGCCACGCCTCGGCTCCCGGGCCGGAGCGACCGCCCCGGTATCATCCGTCCATGGGATTCGTCGCACTGATTCTCGCGCTCGTCGCCGAGCAGCTGCGCCCGCTGCCCCGCGATAACCCGGTGCACACCGCGGCCGCATCGGTCGCCGACACGATCGCCGCGGGCACCGACGCCGGCCACTGGCGCCACGGCGCGTTCGGATGGGCGCTCGCGGTCGGCGCGGCGCTGCTCGCGGTCGTGGTCGCCGAGGCGGTGCTCGGCACGATCGGCACGCTGCCGCTGCTCGCGCTGCACGTCGCGGTGCTGTACCACACCGTGGGCTTTCGCCAGTTCAGCCACGCGTTCACCGAGATCCAGCTCGCGCTCGCAGCGAGCGACGGCGAGGGGGCGCGGCAGGCGCTGCAGCGCTGGATCCGCCAGCGCGAGCCCGACTTCGTCGTGGGCGAACTGCCGGTCGACGAACTGTGCCGGATGGCGATCGGCCGCGCGCTGGTCGCCGCGCACCGGCACGTGTTCGGGCCGCTCTTCTGGTACATCCTGCTGCCCGGTGCGATCGGCCCGGTGCTCTATCGTGCCGCGCAGTTCCTGGCCGAGCACTGGGCGCGCGGCGGGCACGGCTCGGCGCGCGATCCGGCGCCGGGACCGGACACGCTGACGGCATCGATCGTCGCCGGCGCCTCGGCTGCGCCCGCCGTCGCGCCCGCCCCCGAGCCCTATGGCCGGTTCGCGGTACGGGCGTACCACTGGCTCGACTGGCTGCCGGTGCGCCTGTCGGCGGCGGGCTTCGCGGTCGTCGGCAACTTCGAGGACGCGGTCTACTGCTGGCGCGCGGCCGCGGCGGTGCGCGGCGGCGACGCCCAGCGCCGGCTGCTGCTGATGACCGGCGGCGGCGCGCTCGGGCTGCGGATCGCCGACGCGCGGATCGAGGCCGAGGTCCGCGGCGACGCCGCAGCGCTCGACGCCGATCCGTCACTGTCCGGCGGCGCGCCGAGCGGCTTCGACTGGACCGGCGCGCCGCCCGACGCGGCGGGGCTGCGCAGCGCAGTCGGGATGGTATGGCGCGCGGTGGTGCTGTGGGTCGGATTGTTCGGGATGCTGACGATCGCGAACTGGCTGGGGCGCTGAAGTTTCGGCAGGGCGCGGGTCAGCCCGGCTCCGCGTCGTCGCGCAGCTGCGTGTACAGCGCGAAGCGCCGTGCGTCGATGCCCCCCGACACCACCGCCGCCCGGATCGCGCACCCCGGCTCGTGCCGGTGCGTGCAGTTGTGGAAGCGGCACCGCCCGAGCAGCGGCTCGAACTCGCGCATCCCATGCTCGAGCTCGCTGGTCGACAGGTGCGCGAGGCCGAACACCTGGAAGCCCGGCGAGTCGATCAGCCGGCCGCCGCCCTCGAGGTCGAAGGCGCGCGTGAAGGTCGTCGTGTGGCGGCCGGACTGCAGCGCTTCCGAGATCGCCTGCGTCGCGAGCGCGGCACCGGGCACCAGCAGGTTCACCAGCGTCGACTTGCCCATGCCGCTCTGGCCGAGCAGCAGCGTCGTGCGCCCGCCGAGCACCGGGCGCAGCCGTGCGCGGGTGGCATCGGGTTCGGCCTTCGCGGCGATGCGGACCACCGGATAGCCGAGCGCCTCGTAGACCGCGAGCCGCGGCTCGATCGACGCCATCGCGTGCGGCACGTCGGCCTTGGTCGCGATCAGCAGGCAGGCGATGCCCTCGCGCTCGGCGCCCACGAGCACGCGCATCAGCAGCTCCTCGGAGAACGGCGGCTCGCCGCTGATCACCACCGCGGCCTGGTCGAGGTTGGCGGCAAGCGCCTTCTCGCGGCGCGCGTCGCTGCGGCGGAGCAGATTCGCGCGCGGCAGCACGGCCTCGATGACTGCCTGTCCGGAGCCCAGCTCGCTCCATGCGACGCGATCGCCCGCGACGACGTCGGTACGGCGACCACGGGTGACGGCGACGCGGTCGCCGCCGTCGTCGGTCCGGAGCATGAACTGCCGCCCGTGGGCGGCGAGCACCGTCGCGTACGCGGGGGGGGGCGCGCTCACCGCGCCCGCGGCCTCATGCGCCAGGCCTCGCGTCGAAGATCGCGTCGGTCCGCGCTGCGCAGACGAAGTCGTTGACGGTGACGCCGCCGGCGGAGTGCGTGTTCCAGCGCACCACGCAACGGTCGTAGGACAGCTTCAGGTCGGGGTGGTGGTCCTGGCGATGGATCATCCACGCGAGCGCGTTGACGAACGCGATCGTCTCCCACCAGTCGGCGAAGCGGTACTCGGCCTGCAGCGCGCCCTCGACCGTCGACCAGCGGGGCAGCACCGCGAGCTGCGCGTCGATCTCGGCGGGCTTCAGCGCGTCGCGGCCGGACAGCGGTGCGCAGTCGCGCTCGCGCAGGTGCTCGGGGCTCGAGGGCAGGTGCATTGCGGGCCTCGGTGGCGCGGTCAGGCGGGGGCGGGTTGCGGCGCCGCGCCGTCCGCACCACGCAGCGCGGCGAGCCGGGCGAGGCGGATGGCGGCGGGCGGGTGCGAGTCGTAGAACGCCGAGTGCACCGGGTCGGGCGTCAGCGTCGCGGCGTTGTCCTCGTAGAGCTTCACCAGTGCGCGCGACAGGTCCTCGGCGCTCGACTGCCGCGCGGCGAACGCGTCGGCCTCGAACTCGTGGCGGCGCGACAGCCAGCTGCCGAGCGGCTGCAGCGCGAAGGTGAACGCCGGCATCGCGAGGAAGAAGAGCAGCAGCGCGTAGCCGCCGAGGGCGTCGCCCGCCTGCGGCGTGACGCCGAGGCCCTGGTAGAACCACGGCTGGCGCGACAGCCAGCCGAGCAGCCACAGGCCGGCCAGGCTGATCGCGAAGCTCGCGACGATGCGCTTGACGATGTGCCGGTGGGTGAAGTGGCCGAGCTCGTGCGCGAGCACTGCCTCGATCTCGTCGGCGTTCAGCCGCGACAGCAGCGTGTCGAAGAACACGATCCGCTTGCCGCGCCCGAAGCCGGTGAAGTAGGCGTTGCCGTGCGCCGAGCGGCGACTGCCGTCCATCACGAACAGGCCCTTCGAGGCGAAGCCGCAGCGCGCGAGCAGCCGCTCGACGCGCTCGCGCACCGGCCCGGGCTCGAGCGGCACGAAGGTGTTGAACATCGGCGCGATGACCGTCGGGTAGAGCACCAGCACCGCGAGGTTGAAGGCGACCCACAGCGCCCAGGCCCACAGCCACCACAGCGACCCGGTGCGCTCCATCAGCCACAGCACCGCGACCAGCAGGGGGCCGCCGAGGGCGAGCGCGAGCAGCGTGCCCTTCGCGAGGTCGGCGAGGAGCAGCCGCGGGGTCATGCGGTTGAAGCCGAAGCGCTTCTCGAGGCCGAACTGCCGATACCACGACAGCGGCAGGTCGACCGCGCCGCCGATCGCGGCGACTGTGCCCACCAGCAGCACCTGGCGCAGGAAGGGGGCCTCGGGCAGCCACGCGCGCAGCAGGTCGGCGATCGCAGCGATGCCGCCGAGCACCGTGAAGCCGACCAGCACCACCGCGCCGACCAGCGTCTCGACCAGGCCGAGCTTCGTGCGCGCGAGCGTGTAGTCGGCCGCGCGCTGGTGCGCGGCGAGCGGGATGCGCTCGGCGAACTGCGCGGGCACGGCGTCGCGGTGCCGCGCGACGTGGCGCGCCTGCCGCGAGGCGAGCCACAGCCGCAGGCCGACCGACGCGAGCAGCGCCCCGGCGAAGGCCAGCGTGAAGGTGAGGGGGGTCATGAGACAATCAGGACGGAGCAAAAATTATGTCATACCCCCTGCCTCCCGTTCCGAACGAATCCCACCTGATCTGGGTGGACATGGAGATGACCGGCCTGCGGCCCGAGGTCGACCGGATCATCGAGGTCGCGGTCGTGGTGACCGATGCCGATCTGAACGTGCTCGCGCAGGGCCCGGTGCTCGCGATCCACCAACCCGATGCGGTGCTCGCCGCGATGGACGCCTGGAACACCGCGACCCACGGCCGCTCCGGTCTCACCGAGCGGGTGCAGGCCTCGACGATCACCGAGGCCGAGGCGCAGGCGATGCTGATCGCCTTCCTGCGGCCCTGGGTGCCGCCGGGCAAGTCGCCGATGTGCGGCAACTCGATCTGCCAGGACCGCCGCTTCATGGCGCGCACGATGCCCGAGCTCGAGGCCTACTTCCACTACCGCAACCTCGACGTCTCGACGGTCAAGGAGCTGTGCAAGCGCTGGCGTCCCGAGGTCGCGAAGGCGTTCGTCAAGCGCAGCGCGCACACCGCGCTCGCCGACATCGAGGAATCGATCGACGAGCTGCGCCACTACCGCGCGCACTTCTTCAAGACGACCGCCGAGTGAGCCCGACCGCGACGACGCCGCGCCGCGTCCTGGCGGCGGCGCGGCCGCGCGCGAGCAGATGACGCTCGCGCTGCTCGAGCGCATCGCCGGCATCATGGTGCCGGTGCTGACGATGATCGCCGTGGGCTGGCTGTACGCGCGCCGGCACGCGCCCGACATGTCGGCGATCAACCGCATCAACATGGACCTGTTCGCGCCTGCGCTGATCTTCTCCGCGCTCGCGAGCCGCGACTTCAGCATCGCCGACAACAGCCGGCTGCTCGCGGCCTCGGCGCTGATCGTGCTCGGCTCGGGCGCGCTCGCCTGGGGCGTCGCGCGCGTGGCCGGCGTGTCGGCGAGGACCTTCGTGCCGCCGATGATGTTCAACAACTGCGGCAACATGGGCCTGCCGATCTCGGTGCTGGCGTTCGGTAGCGCTGGTCTCGCGCCGGCGGTCGCGATGTTCGTCGTCTCGAACGCGATCCACTTCACGCTCGGCGCACGCATCGTCGACCCGCGGGCGTCGGTGCGCCAGCTGCTGCTGACGCCCATGAACGTGGCGACGGTCGCGGGCTTCGCGGTCGCCGCGACCGACCTGCCTCGCCCCGAGCTCGTCGTGAACTCGCTCAAGCTCGTCGGCGACGCGACGATCCCGCTGATGCTGTTCGCGCTCGGCGTGCGGATGGTGTCGGTGAACCGCTCGAGCTGGCGCATCGGGTTGCTCGGCGCGCTGGTGTGCCCGCTGACCGGGCTCGCGGTGGCGCTGGCGATCGACCCGTGGCTGCCGCTGTCGCCGGAGCAGCGGGGGCTGATGTTCATCTTCGCGAGCCTGCCGCCGGCGGTGCTGAACTTCATGGTCGCCGAGCGCTACGGGCGCGAGCCGAGCAAGGTCGCCGCGATCGTTCTGGTCGGCAACGTCGCGTCGGTGGCGTTCGTGCCGATCGGGCTGGCGATCGGGCTGCGCTGACGCGCGGCGCCGCTCAGCGCGGCGCGGGCCGCCGCGACACGCGGCCGAACAGCACGCCGAGCGCGATCGACGCGAGCGCGAGCGACGCGACCGCCGCGATCCAGAATCCCGCCGCGCCGAGCCCGTGTCCGAACGCGAGCCAGGCGCCGCCGCCGAGCCCGACGCCCCACAGCGAGAGCGCGAAGACCACCATCGGCGCCACCGCGACCTTCCACGCACGCAGCGTGAACGCGAGCGCGCACTGCAGCCCGTCGACGACGTGGTACGCGGCGACCAGGCCGAGCAGCGAGGCCGACACCGCGGCGACCTCGGGCGAGTCGGTGTATGCGCGCGCGATCGTCTCTCGACCGAGCCACAGCAGTGAGGCGCCTGCCAGGCCCAGCCCGAACACGAGGCCAAGCCCGTGCCACGCGATGCGCCGCGCGTCGGGCGCGTCACCGCGCCCGAGCGCCTGCGCCGCGAGCACGCCGGCCGCGCCCGACAGCGCCAGCGGCAGCATGTACATCGTCGCCGCGACGTTCGCGACGATCGCGTGGCCGCCGACGACGTCGGTGCCGAGCCGCGCGACCAGCAGCGTGACCACATTGAACGCGCTGACGTCGATCAGGTAGGTACCGCCGATCGGCAGCCCGAGCCGCAGCAGCTCGCCGAGCGGCGCACGACGCGGCCGACCGAGGCCTCGCAGCGCGAACTTCGCGTAGAACCGGTCGCTGCGCAGCAGCACCATCCCGATCGCAGCCGAGATCCAGAACACCATCGCGGTGGCGACGCCACAGCCCGCGCCGCCCATCGCGGGCACGGCGGGCAGACCGAGGGCCGTCGGCACGTCGCTGCCGTACATGAAGAGCGCGTTCAGCGGCACCTTGAGCACCGGCCCGAGCAGGTTGATCGTCATCACGATCCGCGGCCGCGACACTGCGGTGTTCAGCGTGGTGAACGCGCGGAACCAGAGTGCCGCGGGCAGCCCGAACGCGAGCGCGTTCAGGTACGCGACCGCACCCGCGCGCACCTCGGGCTCGGCACGTGCGAGGTCGAGCAGGGGATGTGGCCACGCGAGCACCAACGCGCCCGGTACCAGCATCGCGATCGCGAGCCACTGGCCCTGGCGCCAGGTCTCGCCGACCTCGCGCAGGTGGCCCGCGCCGAACTGCTGCGCCGCGACCGGCGAGATCGCCTGGATCGTGCCCATCAGCCCGACGAAGACCACGTAGTAGACCGACGAGCCGATCGCGACCGACGCGAGGTCGCGCGGTGACAGGTGCCCGGCCATCACGTTGTCGATGATGCCGTTGGCCATCACCGCGAGCTGGCCGACGAGCATCGGCCAGCCGAGCGAGACGATGGCGCGCGTGGCGCCGGGCACGGCCATCGGCGGGCCCGTTCAGCCCGCGGTGCGGCGGAACAGCCGGAACTGCTCCTGGCGGTCGACCGGGCGCTGTCCGCGCCAGGCCTGCCGCCACGGGCCGGGCACCAGCGCCGGATCGAGCGGCG
Organism: Burkholderiales bacterium; assembly: GCA_020248665.1. Lineage (GTDB taxonomy): Bacteria > Pseudomonadota > Gammaproteobacteria > Burkholderiales > Burkholderiaceae_E > UBA4615. The sequence goes on from JADCHE010000148.1 coordinate 14,814, forward strand.
AGGTCACGCGGTCGGCGACCAGCAGCCACTCGCAATCGTCGCGCGCGTCGTCGAGCTTGAGGCGGCCGAAGTACGCGAAGCTCGCGCGCTGCGCGACGTCCATGCCGAGCGTCGCGACGCAGCGATGCGAAGTCGACACCACGATCCCCGCCTGCTGCGCCACGTCGCGGTAGGTCTTGCGGTGGTTGCCCGCGGGCAGCCACAGCGTCATCAGCAGGCACCACGCGAGCACCATGCCGCCGCTCGACAGGATCACCGAGCGCCACATCGCCCGGGGCTGGCGGGACACCCGCCACGCGACGAGGCCGAGCCAGGCGAGCGTCACGACCGCGCCCGCGAGCACCTCGAACAGGTCGACCTCGGGCGCGAAGCCGAGCACCGACTGCTGGGCGCGGAACGCCATCCTCGGCGGCCAGCCGGTCTGGAACGCGATCCAGTACGCCCACAGCGCAGCGCCGATCAGCGTGAAGGTCATGACGGCGAACCAGTCGATCACCGAGGTCAGCGTGCGGCGGATCGTCGGCAGCGCGAGCGCGCCGAGCATCGCGACTGAAGGCACCATCGGCAGCAGGAACGACTCGGCCCCACGCGGCGACAGCAGCGCGACCAGCGCGAGCGCGGCGAGCGTCGCGGCCGGTACCGCGAGCGCGGGCTCGAGGCGGCGCTCGCGCCAGCGCCACAGCGCCCACGCGGCGAGCGGCCACGCCGGCCAGAAGAACCAGGGCACCGTCTCCAGCGAGTGGGCGAGCGTGTCGCGCGACGGGCCGCGGACGAGGCCGCGGTTCCAGCCGAGCCAGGCGTCGAGGTGCTCGGCCGCCGCGGGGCCGGAGACGGACAGCGCGACCGGCCAGGCGAGCGAGACCGCGAGCGCGACGGGCACGAAGGCGGTGACCATCGGGCGCGCGACGAGCCGGAAGGCGCCGACCCGCGCGGGCAGGACCAGCGCGACGACCGACAGCGCCGCCGCGGCCGGCAGGCCGCGCGACATCGCGCTCAGCCCGACCGCCAGACCGGCCAGCGCGCCCCCGAGCGCAGGGCGCTCGAGCGAGAGCGCGCAGCCGAACAGGAACACACCGACCCAGGCCACCTGCGCGGACTCGGCGCTGGTCTCGTGCACGCGGGCGAGCAGGCCGAAGGTGGCGAGCGTCAGCAGCAGCGCGCAGTCGGCGATCGCGCGGCCGTAGTCGCTGCGCGAGGCCGACGCGCCGAACGGGTCGGCCGGTTGCACCTCGGGGCGGCGCGCGAGCAGCCAGGTCGCGTACCAGACGCAGACGAGGAAGAGCGCGAGCCACGCCATCGCCACGCCCCGCACGACGGTGTCGGGCGCGAGGAAGGGCAGCGCGCGGATCGCGATCGCGCCGAGCCAGAAGGGCAGCGGGCCTTCCTCGTGGATCGGCACGCCGACGACGTTGGGCATCAACCAGTCGGCGCCGCCGCGCACGGCCTGTGCCATCGTCCACGCGATGCCGAAGCCCGCGGCGTCCTCGTAGCGCCACGGATCGCGTCCGACCAGCCCCGGCACGACGTACAGCGCGCACATCAGCAGCAGCAGCCACCGCGGCATCTTCGCGGCCTGCAGGGTCGTGACGAGAAAGGGCTTCACGGTCGGGGTCGATTAGAGCAGACGCCCGCGGCCGGCGCAGCGGGCGCGCGCGTCCGGAAACGATGCAGGGCAGTCGAAGACTGCCCTGCGGGGCGCCGGCGATGCGGCGCGTGCTGCGGCCCCGGGTGCCGGGAGGCCGTTGGGTCGGGATCCCGGATCGGCGGGGCGGTCGGCGCCGCGTCGGCGCGTCCCGGCCCGCGGAACCTCACGCTCAGGAGGCCTTGCCGCCGCGCGCGAACTTCTGGCGGAACTTCTCGACGCGGCCGGTCTCGCTGATCCGCTGCTGCGCGCCGGTGTAGAACGGGTGCGACTCGGAGGTGACGTCCAGCTTGAACAGCGGGTACTCCTTGCCGTCGTCCATCTTGATCTTCTCGCGGGTGTTCACGCACGAGCGGGTGATGAACTTGAAGCCGCTGGACATGTCCTGGAACACGACCTCGCGGTACTCGGGATGAATGCCGTCTTTCATGCTGGAGCCTCGATGGCGGCGGGTCGCCGGATGCCGGACCGGGCGCGCCCTCCGGGCCTGTCCCGGCGGTCGCCCGCGCACCCACGTTCCCATGAAGTGAAAAGCCTTAGAGTGTAACGCGCTGGAGGTCTGGGGTCCAGCGACCCCATTCAAGGCGGGACGGACTGCCGCCGGTCTCGTCACCCGCCCCTCTTCATCATGTCGAAGAACTCCTGGTTCGACTTGGTCTGCTTGACCTTGTCGAGCAGGAACTCCATCGCCGCGAGTTCGTCCATGTCGTGCAGCAGCTTGCGCAGGATCCAGATCTTGGTCAGCTGGTCCTTCGGGATCAGCAACTCCTCGCGCCGCGTGCCGGACTTGTTGATGTCGATCGCGGGGTAGACCCGCTTCTCCATCATCCGGCGGTTCAGGTGCAGCTCGGAGTTGCCGGTGCCCTTGAACTCCTCGAAGATCACCTCGTCCATCCGGCTGCCGGTGTCGACGAGCGCGGTCGCGATGATGGTGAGCGAGCCGCCTTCCTCGATGTTGCGCGCGGCACCGAAGAAGCGCTTCGGGCGCTGCAGCGCGTTCGCGTCGACGCCGCCGGTCAGCACCTTCCCGGAGGCCGGGACCACGGTGTTGTAGGCGCGCGCGAGGCGGGTGATCGAGTCGAGCAGGATCACGACGTCCTTCTTGTGCTCGACGAGCCGCTTGGCCTTCTCGATCACCATCTCGGCGACCGTCACGTGGCGCGTGGCCGGCTCGTCGAAGGTCGAGGCGACGACCTCGCCGCGCACCGAGCGCTGCATCTCGGTCACCTCCTCGGGCCGCTCGTCGATCAGCAGCACGATCAGCACCACGTTCGGGTGGTTCGCGGTGATCGCGTGCGCGATGTGCTGCATCAGCACAGTCTTGCCGGCCTTCGGCGGCGCGACGATCAGCCCTCGCTGGCCCTTGCCGATCGGCGCGATCATGTCGATGATCCGCGCCGTGTAGTTCTCCTCGGACTTGGTGTCCCGCTCGAGGTTCAGCGGGATCTCCGGGTGCAGCGGCGTCAGATTCTCGAACAGGATCTTGTTCTTGCTCGCCTCGGGCGGCTCGCCGTTGATCTTGTCGACCTTGACCAGCGCGAAATAGCGCTCGCCGTCCTTCGGCGTGCGGACCTCGCCCTCGATGCTGTCGCCCGTGTGCAGGTTGAAGCGGCGGATCTGCGACGGCGAGATGTAGATGTCGTCCGGGCTTGCCAGGTAGGACGTCTCGGGCGTGCGCAGGAAGCCGAACCCGTCGGGCAGCACCTCCAGCACGCCGTCGCCGAAGATCTGCTCACCGGTCTTGGCGCGCCGCTTCAGGATCGCGAACATCAGCTCCTGCTTGCGCAGGCGGTTGGCGTTCTCGATGTCGAGGCCGGCGGCCATCTCGATCAGCGCCGATACGTGGAGGGCTTTGAGTTCGGACAGGTGCATCGTGGGGGTGCGACCGTGTGCGGCCGATGGGTGCGGACCATCCTGGCGGGACCGCCCGAAGCGAGGGCCGATCGGGGCGGTGCCCGTCCGGTGGATTCCGGAGGGTGCCGGCGGGGTGCCGGGAAGGACTCGGGTGAAGTCTCGGGCGAATCTTCGGGCGATGCGTCAGGCTTATTGGGCCCGGGCCCGGTCACCGCGGGGTCGATCGCCGGGGTGCCGGGAATCGCCCGCTGCGGGGCCGGAGCGCTCGCGCGCTCCTTGGAGGGTACGACGGATCAGAGGCTGTTGTCCAGGAAGGCGGTGAGCTGCGACTTCGACAGCGCGCCGACCTTGGTCGCGACCTCCTCGCCGTTCTTGAACAGCTTCAGGGTCGGGATGCCGCGGATGCCGTACTTCGCGGTGATCTCCTGGTTCTCGTCGACGTTGACCTTGACCACGCGCAGCTTGCCGCCGTAGTCGCGGGCGACCTCGTCGAGCAGCGGTGCGATCATCTTGCACGGACCGCACCACTCGGCCCAGTAATCGACCAGGACCGGGGTGTCGGACTTCAGGACGTCGGCCTCGAAGGCGGCGTCGGAGGTATGGGTGATGGACATGGGGTGGGCTCTCCTCGCCCTTAAACTACCATAGCCCGATGCTGCACGCTTCTCGCCACCGGGGTGCCCGATGAGCACGGCGCCCCCGCCCGGGAGCGCGGCCGCGGCCGCGACGCCGCTCCGGCGATTCGCGCCCGCCGGGCCCGGCGCGGTGGCGTTCTGGGACGCCGCCGCGGCCGAGCTGGCCGACTGGATCGCCGAGGACGCCGCTTCGGTCGCGATCGTGGTGCCGCGGGGCGCGCTGGTCGCCCCGCTGCGCCGCGCGCTCCATCGGCGGCTCGGGGTGCCGGGCCGCGCCTGGGCCCCGCCGCCCATCCGGCCGCTCGACGCGTGGGCCGATGAGCTCGCGCCCGCGGTGCCCGTCGATGGCCTTGCCCGGACGATGGCGCTGCTCGACGCCCTCGACGCCGCGACCGCGGAGGCCGTGCCGCGACGCACGCCCGCCGACCGGCTCGCGTTCGCCGGCGGGCTGCTCGAGGTGCTGGACGCGTTCGCGCAGGCGGGCGCCGCGGGCCGGCTCGACGACCCGTCGTGGGTGCGCCGGGTCGCCGACGCATTCGGCTCGCCTGCGGCCGAATCGCGCCTGCTCGAGGACCTGGCGCTGCTCGCGCGCCTGGCACGGGCGATCGCCGGCGACGGCGTCGACCCGGTCGCCCAGGGCATCGCGCGAATGCGCGCGCTGGCCGACGCGTGGACGGCGCGCGGCTCGCGCGTCGCGTGGCTCGCCTGGCAGCCGCCCGAACCGACCGAGGCGGTGCTGCTCGCAGCGCTCGACGAACGGCTGCCGCCGCAGCGGGTACTGCGTCTCGAGCCCGACTGGGCCGCGATCGGCCGGGGCGTGCCGCTGTTGCGCGCCGCTTGGCCCGAGCGATTCGAGGACGCCGACGCGCCACCGCTGCGCGAGCGTCGCGTCGCGTGGCGTGCCGCTCCAGCCGGGCCGCGCCCGACGGTGCTTCACGCTGCCGACCGCGAGCGCGAGGCGCAGCTCGCCGCGCAGTGGGTGCACGCACGGATCGCCGAGGCGATGCATGCCGGGGCCGAGCCGCCCCGCGTCGCGATCGTCGCGCTCGACCGCTGGCTCGCGCGCCGCGTGCGGGCGCTGCTCGAGCGCGCCGCGGTGCTGCTCGACGACCGCGAGGGCTGGCTGCTGTCGACGACGGTCGCGGCGACGGCGGCGATGGGCTGGCTCGACGTCGTCGCAGGCGACGGCTACTACGACGACCTGCTCGGCTGGCTCGACTCGCGCTACGTGCGCCCGCCGCGCCACGGCGCGCTGCGCGGGTGGGTCGAACGCTGCGCGACGCGCCACCGCTACCTGCGGGGCTGGACCGGCCTGCACGGGCCGCACGACGCGCAGTCCGCTCCCGCGGCGATCGCCGAGCTCGAGGCGTTCGCCGCCGCCCAGGCTCGCCCGCAGCCGCTGCGCGCGCACCTCGACGCGCTCGATCGCGCGATGCGCTGGGCGGGCGCGCCGAAGCTGCTCGCGGCCGACGCCGCCGGCCGCCAGCTGCTGACGCTGCTCGAGGCGCTGCGTCGCGCGACGGCGGGCGACGGCCACGCGCGGCCGGTCACGTTCGCCGAGTTCCGCGCGGTGTTCGCGATGGTGCTCGAGCGCCGCCGCTTCTACGGCGCGATCGACAGCCCGGTCGAGCTGCTGACGCCCGCCGACGCCGCGGGCCGCGACGTCGACGCGGTGCTGGTGCTCGGTGCCTCCGACGCCGCGCTGCCCGCACCGCCCGCGCCGCTGCCGCTGGTCAACGAGCCGCTGCGAACGATGCTCGGCCTGCCGACCGCGTCGTCGGCGGCCGCCCGCCAGCAGCGCGACCTCGCGCTGCTGTTCGCGTTGCCCGGGGTCGCCGCCGTCACCTGCCGCAGCGACCCGGGCGACGGCACGCGCCCGAGCGCCTGGATCGAGCGGCTCGAGGCGATCGTCGAGGACGCGCCGCTGCGGGCGCGCATCGCGTCGGCCGGCCGGGAGCGGCTGCTCGCGCCGGCCCGCGCCGCCCGCCCGGCGGTGCCCGCGGGCCGCCTGCCGCCGCGCCTGTCGGTGAGCGGCATCGAGCACCTGGTCGCGTGCCCGTTCCGCTTCGTCGCGCAGCACGCGTGGCGGCTGCGCGAGGCACCCGATGCGGTCGACGTGCCCGGCGTGCGCGAGCGCGGCGAGCTGGCCCACGCGATCCTCGAGACCTTCCACCGCCGCGCCCGCGACGCGGGGCTCGCGCTGCGGCCGGACGCGCGCGAGGCGGTGCGCGCGCTGCTGGTCGAGGTGACCGACGCGGCCGCGGCGCGCGAGCGCGCGCTCGGCGGCGGCACGTTCGGCGAGATCGCCGAGTGGCGCGCGACGCTCGAGCGCTACGTCGACTGGGCGATCGAGGACGCAGCGGCCGGCTGGCGCTGGGTCGACGGCGAGCGCGAGGGCGTCGCCGCCGTCGCGTGGGACGCCGCCGACGGGCCGCGGACGCTGCGCATCGAGGGCCGCCTCGACCGACTCGACGAAGGCGCGGCCGGCCTGCGCGTCGTCGACTACAAGCTGGGCGGCCCTGAGCGCCTGAAGACGCTCGCCGCCGCGCCCGATCGCGCTGCGCAGCTCGCGCTCTACGCCTGGATGGCCGGCGCACCGGGCGAGGTCGTCGCCAGCGGCTACCTGTCGCTGCGTCGGGACAAGGTCGCCTGGGTCGGGCTCTCGAAGCCGGCGGACGCGGTCGTCGCCGCGTGGCGCGAGCGGCTGCCGCGCTACCTCGCGCGGATCGACGGGGGCGAGGCGATGGTGGCCTCGGGCAGCGAGTGCGACCGGTGCGCGAGTCGCGGGCTGTGCCGCAAGGGGCACTGGTCGTGAACGGGGCCGGGCAGCGCTTCACGCTCGACGACGTCGCGATCGACGCGGACACCTTCCGCCGCGCCGCGATCGACCCGTCGCGCAGCGTCGTCGTCGACGCCTGCGCCGGCAGCGGCAAGACGACGCTGCTGGTCGCGCGGATCGTGCGGGCGCTCCTCGAGGGCGCGGAGCCCGACCAGGTGCTCGCGGTCACCTTCACCCGGCTCGCCGCGCACGAGATGCGCGAGCGGTTGGCCACGACGCTGCGCGAGATGTCGCTCGACGACGACGCGACGCTGCGCACGAAGCTCTCGGGCTGGTACGGGCTCGGCGAGGCGCGGGCCGACGCGCTCGCCGCCCGTGCGCGCGGGCTCTACGAGATGGTGCTGTGCCATCCGCGTGGCCCCGAGATCACCACCTTCCACCGCTGGTTCCGCACGCTCGCGCTGATCGGGCCGCTGTCGGACGAGTCCGGCGAGGGCAGCGAGCTGACCGAGGAGGGCGCGGTGCTGCTGCAGCAGGCCTGGCACGGCTGGCTCGACATGCTCCACGCCGAGGGCGGGCAGGCACGCCGCGACGACTTCGAGGCGCTGGTGCGCGAGATCGGGCTGTCGGCGACGCGCGGCATCCTCGCGTCGTTCGTCGACCAGCGCGCCGAGTGGTCGGTGGGCGCGGGCGTCGACCTCGACGCGCCGATCGAGGCGCTCGAGGCGGCGGCCGAGCGCAGCGCCCGGGCGTACGCGGCGCTGTGGCGAGAGGCGGCCCGCGCGTTCGTCGCCGAGGGCGGCGGCACGCCGGACGCGGTCGAGGACGTCGACGCGTTCGCGCGCGCGGTCGCGGCCGACGGCCCGCTTCGCGCGTGGATGGCTGCGCTCGCGCCGGTCTTCGGACGGGGCGGCAAGAAGGGCGTCGAGGCGGCGGACGCGTTCGTCGCCCTGTCGGCGCCGCCGACGGACGATCCGGTCGCCGCCGGCGCGTGGGTCGACGCGCTGGCAGCGCTGGTGCTCTCGAAGGAGGGCGAGCCGCGCCAGCCGCCGCTGATACCGACGCAGAAGAAGCAGCTCGACCTGGCAGGGGAGGGCGAAGCGGTCAGCGCGCGGTGGGGCGCGCTCTGCGCGCGGGTGGTCCGCGCGTGTGCGTTGCGCGCGGAGTGGCGCGGCGTCGGGCTCAACGCGGCCGCGCTGCGCTGTGCGGTCGGCCTGCTCGATACCTTCCGCAACGCCAAGCGCGCGCAGGGCGTGATCGACTTCGCCGACCTCGAGTCGGTCGCGTGGCGGATGCTGCGCGATCCTGCGACCGCCGCGTACGTGCAGTGCCGGATGGACCGTCGCTACCGGCACCTGCTGTTCGACGAGTTCCAGGACACCAGCAGCCTGCAGTGGCGGGTGATCGCCGACTGGCTGCAGTCGTACGCGGGCGCGGGCGAGCGGCCCTCGGTGTTCGTCGTCGGCGACCCGAAGCAGTCGATCTATCGCTTCCGCCGAGCCGAGGCCCGCGTGTTCGACGCCGCGAAGGACCTGCTGCGCGAGGCGTTCGGCGCGCGCGTGGCCGGCACCGACACGACGCGGCGCAACGCGCCCGCGATCGTCGACGCGCTCAACGCGAGCCTGCCGCGGTCGATGGCGCACTACCGGCCGCAGGCGACGGCGGTCGACGCCTGTCGAGGCCTCTTCTGGCGGTTGCCGCTGGTGGACGCCGACGCACCGGGCGACGCGGCCGCCGGGCAGGCTGCCGGCGCCGACGCGCCGTCCTTCGACTGGCTCACCTCCGACCGCGAGGACGAGGCGTCGACGCGCCACCTGGAGGGCCTGCGGATCGCCGACGCGATCCTCGCCGCGCGCGCGGCGCTGGCGGCACAGGGCCGCACGGTCGCCTGGCGCGAGATCTACGTGCTCGCGCGCAGCCGCACCCACTTCGAGGCCTACGAGCGTGCGCTGCGCGAGCGCGGCTTGCCGGTGCGCTCCGACCGCGCGGGCGGCCTGCTGCGCTCGCTCGAGGGCGGCGACCTGCGCGCGCTGCTCGCGTTCGTGCGGCACCCGTCGGACGACCTCGCGCTCGCCCAGGTGCTCGCCTCGCCGCTGATCGGGCTCGACGCCGCCTCGCTCGGGTGGATCGCGTCGCACGCGCCGACCGAGGCGGCTCCAGTCGGGTCTCGCGACGACGCCCCGCCGGACGCGGCCGTCGCGCCGGATCCGGCGAACGGGGCCGAGGACGCGTCCGACTCGGCCGTCGCAGCGGACACGACGATGGCGCCCGAGGACGCACCCGACGCCTCGCGGCTCGACGTCACTGCGTCCGACGCCTGCGCGCCGCAAGCCCCAGTCCCCGCCGCCTCGTCGTCCCGGCACTGGTGGCCGCGCCTGCGCGCACTCGCCGCCGCCCCGCCGCCGGGCGATCCGCCGCCGTTCGACCTGCCCGCGGTCGTCGCGCGTCTCGAGGGCTGGGTCGAGCAGTCGGCGCGCTGGCCCGTGCACGACTTCCTCGACGCGGCGCTCGCGCAGGTCGACGCGTTCGCGCGCTACCCGGCCGCGGTCGAGCCGGCGCAGCGCGAGGTCGCGCACGCGAACCTGTGCGCGATGCTGGGCCTGGCGCTCGACGTCGACGCGGGCCGCTTCCCGAGCCTCGCGCGCTTCCTGCGGCGGCTGCGCGGCTTCGACACGCTCGACGAGCGCGAGAGCCCGGACGAGGGGCGCGGCGAGGCGGTCGACGCGATCCGGCTGATGACGATCCACGCCTCGAAGGGGCTCGAGGCCGATCTGGTGGTGCTCGCCGATGCGAACGCGAGCGGCCGCGACGACGGCCGGCGACTGCATGTCGACTGGCCGCCGGACGCGCCGCGGCCGCTCCACCTGTCGTTCGCGCTCGGGGGCGCGCTCGGCGGCGTGTCTCGCGAGAAGAGCTTCGAGCGAGAGGACGAGCTGCGCGAGCGCGAGGACCGCAACCTGCTGTACGTCGCGCTGACGCGCGCGCGATTCGGCGTCGTCGTCACCGGCGCGCGCGGCCGCGGCGCGAACGCGTCGGGCTGGTGGTCGATGCTCGACGGCTGCGAGCCGCCGCCCGACGCGCATGCGCAGCCCGACGCGCCCGCGCGGGATGCCGACGCACCGTTCGTGCTGTGCCTGCTCGAGCTGCCGCGTCTGGGCGTCGGCGCACCGCGCGACCCGGGCGGGGCGCATGGCGAGCGCGACGCCGACGGCTCGCCGGCGGGGCTGCTCGCGACCGAGCTCGGCCACGCGCTGCACCGCGCGCTCGAGCTGCTGCCCGCGGGCGCCGACGAGGCGACGGTGCTCGCCGCGCTCCACGCGTTCGCGCTCGACGACGCACAGCGTCGTGCGGCGTTCGCGAAGGCGCGCGCGGTCCTCGGGCTCGCGTCGCTGAGTCCCGCGTTCGACGCGTCGGCGCACGCGGCGAGCGAATTCGAGATCGTCGACGCCGACGGCGAGGTGCGGCGCATCGACCGGATCGCACGCGTCGGCGACGAGGCCTGGATCGTCGACTACAAGTGGTCGGTCGACGCGTCGCGCCGCGCTGCCTACCGCGAGCAGCTCGCGGTCTATCGCGCGCTATACGTGCAGCTCGAGCCGCCGCCGCTCGGTGCGGCGCGCCGCGTGCGCACCGTGCTGGTCGACGCGAGCGCCGGGCGCGTCGAGTTCGACGTCGACCTCGGTGCGGTGAGCGAACGGCCCTCGGCCGCCGACTGATACAATCGGGACGGACGGGCCTCCTCGCATTCCGGCGTGGTCCACCTGGTCAGGTCCGGAAGGAAGCAGCCAAGGCCGCTCACCGGAAGTGCCGAGGGTCAGGCTCGTCCACCCCCTTCCAGCGCACCGCGCTCCCTCCGAGTCCCAGTCGTCCCCGCAGTCCCGTCGCGATGTCGCATCAGGTCCTGGCCCGGAAGTGGCGCCCGCGAGACTTCTCTTCGCTCGTCGGGCAGGAGCACGTCGTGCGCGCCCTGTCGCACGCGCTCGATTCCGGCCGCCTGCACCACGCCTACCTCTTCACCGGCACGCGCGGGGTCGGCAAGACCACCGTCTCGCGGATCCTGGCGCGCGCGCTCAACTGCGAGACCGGCGTCACCTCGACGCCCTGCGGCACCTGCGGCGCGTGCGTCGGCATCGAGCGGGGGCGTTTCCCCGACTATGTCGAGATGGACGCGGCCTCGAACCGCGGCGTCGACGAGATGGCGCAGGTGCTCGAGCAGGTCGTCTATTCGCCGGTGGCCGGCCGCTACAAGGTCTACATGATCGACGAGGTCCACATGCTGACGGGGCACGCGTTCAACGCGATGCTCAAGACGCTGGAGGAGCCGCCGTCGCACGTGGTGTTCATCCTCGCGACCACCGACCCGAAGAAGGTGCCGGTCACGGTGCTGTCGCGTTGCCTGCAGTTCAATCTGAAGAACCTGCCGCCGCCCGCGATCGCGCGCCACCTCGCGACGGTGCTGGACGCGGAGGGCGTCCCCTTCGAGCTGCCCGCGCTCGCGCAGATCGGGCGCGCCGCGGCCGGCAGCATGCGCGACGCGCTGTCGCTGCTTGATCAGGCGATCGCCTACGGCGGCGGTCGGATCGAGGCCGCCGCGGTGCGGGAGATGCTCGGCGTCGTCGACCGCCGCGACCTCGATCGCATGCTCGAGGCGCTGGTCGCCGCCGACGGCCGCGCGCTGGTCGCGCTCGCCGACGACATGCTGTCGGGCAACGCGCCGTTCGAGCGCACGCTGCTCGACTTCGCCGCGCTGCTGCAGCGGATCGCGCTCGCGCAGGTCGGCGCGCTGCCCGACGACGAGGCCGAGGACGACGCGCCCGCGCGCTGGGCGTCGCGGCTGGCCGCCGAGGACCTGCAAGTCTGGTACCAGATCGCGATCCACGGCGCGCGCGACCTGCCGCTCGCCCCCGATCCGCACGCCGGCTTCTCGATGACGCTGCTGCGGCTGCTCGCGTTCCGCCCCGACACCGTCGTGCCGTCGCGGCCGGCGCCGCTGCCGCGCGGGGCGGCTTCGCCGGTGGGCGAGGGCGCGTGGCGCGATCGCCTCGGGCAGGGCCTCGGC
>JADCHE010000149.1 GCA_020248665.1 Burkholderiales bacterium
ATACTCTAGGGCTCTTCCCCGATAGCTCAGTCGGTAGAGCGACGGACTGTTAATCCGCAGGTCCCTGGTTCGAGCCCAGGTCGGGGAGCCATACACTTCAGGCACTTACGTGCCGCGCCGGTGGACGCAATGCCAGCGGTTTTCACCGGCGATATTCACCGCTGGTGCATATCCGAGGTCACCGAAGGTCGCGCCGCTGAGACAGGGAGCGGGATTCGGCTCGACCCTTCGGCCTGGATGACACCTGCGAAACGCCGGGGGAGGATGGCGGAATGGAACTGATCTCGGTGCAGCTCTACCACGGAGGCACCTACCCGCTCGACGCGTCTACCGGCCGACCGCTGCAGATCCGGTACGCGGTCGTCGCCCGGCCCGACCCTCGGTTCCCGACGACGCCCTGGATGAACTGCCTGCACTGCGGCCAGCAGTACGGCGAGGGGGCGGCGTGGCACTGGACCGTCGGCGGCGCGCCGGCGCCGGAACTGATGGTCGAGATCAACGATCGGCTTGGGGTGCTGGCGGCCAAGACGCCGTACTGCTACCCCTGCATGCTGCAGGAGGACGTCGACCCGACGGACGCGTGGTACGCGCACATCGGGATGGAGCCGCCGAAAGAACCCGCCGACCCTGCGGCCGGCGGGTAATCCACATATTGGACAGAAACCGCTTGACAGACCGTCCGCAATCTAGGACAATACACACATCGGCAGGGCAATCAGGCCCGCCGCAGTTGGCACAGGAGGCCACCATGACCAAGTACTCAATCCACAGCAAAGCCAACGCCTTTTTCGGCGTGTATGAAGGCGCCACGCCCCAAGCCGCGTTGGCAAAAATGGCCGTCGAAGCCGGCAACGAAATCGGCGACGAGTCTTTCGGCACCATCGACGATTGGTACGTGCGGCCCGTGCAGTACGTCATCGAAGGTCGCACCGACGCCCACGGCTGGAGCATGGAAGTGGTCTGGACGCCCGGCGCTCGGCCGTTTGACACTGAGGCCGACGCAATGGCTGCGATCGACGAACTGGTCCGCGCCGACGGCTGGCCGCGCAACGATCTGCGCGTGATCGAGGCGTGAGCCGCCTGCTTGTCGAAACCGGCGAGGCTCTGTACGGGCCTCGCTGGCAGTCTGACCTTGCACGCGACCTCGGCGTCGCCGACCGCACGGTCCGGCGGTGGGCAACGGGCGTCACCAATCCGCCGCCGGGCGTCTATACCGACCTGATGCAGCTTGCGATCAAGCGGGCCAAGCGGCTCGACGACCTCGCGGATCGCCTGCGGGCCGCGTAGCGGCTCCGTGACGCATCAGGCTACCCTCGGCTATACGCGCCCCTGCGGAAGCCGCCTGCGCAATCCAGGCAAGCCTGGTGCGGAAAGAACCCGCCGACCCTGCGGCCGGCGGGTAACGCACATCCACCAAGGAGACAGCGCGTCCGTCCCGACGTCGGTCGGGTGACGCGCGAAAGAGCACTGGCCCTGTTCCCCGCCGGGCCGGCGCGCGTCAAACCTTCCCGCGAACGCGCTCGATCGTGCGCTGAACGCCGAGCCCAAGCATGCCGAGCAGCAGCACCATCAGCGCGTCGCCGTCGATGGGCGGCAGCGCCGGCACGGTGTGCCCGGTGAGCGCCACGAGCCACGGCAGAAGCGGCTGCGCGAGGAATTGGTACGCGAGCCCGGCGACGCACATCCAGCCCGCCGCCGGCCGCCAGCCGCCCCGGAACAGGTCGGGCGAGGCGGCTTCCACCTTGTTGACCTCAAGTTGCCCGAGCGCAAGCTTCAGCTCGGCGTCGAGTTCGGCAAGATCCCCGCGCTGTGCCATCTCGAGCGCACGCAGCTTTGCCTCCGCCGCTTGGGCGGGGTCCGGGATCAGCTTGTCGAGTATCGACGTGATCGCAGGGATCAGGACCGGCCACATCACAGAATCCCCATGAGGTACTGCGTGCCGCCCGGCCCGAACACCGCCGTCAGCTGCTCGCGGCGCGGCTCTACGCTCGAATCGCCGATGGACACATGGACCCAGCGCCCGCCCTCGACGATGCACTGCCGGAACGGCAGCCGCAGCTCGACGATCGTGAGCGCGACGTCGCGCGGTTTCAATCCGGGGACGGTGATGTCCGCCGCCCGCCCGTACATGTGGTCGCTGTTCTGCGCGCCGCCGACGGCCCGGTTGAGTGCAGGCGAGCGATAGCCGCTCGACACGACGACCGGCCGCCCCAGGTGATCGCGCAGCGGTTGCAGGATCGTCTGCGCGAGGCGTTGAAGCTCGGCAATGATGGTCGCGGTCGGCGTGTTGTCGATCCCGCGGCGCGTGGCAGTCTGACTCAGAAGCAGCTCGTCGAGGGTGAAGTTAGGGGACAGGTTCATCGCATCCACCATCTGTAGACGAGGTAATAGGCCCCGAGGAATGTGCAGAACGCGATGCCGTCAAGGAACCCTTGCGTAAGCGGCCACCAGTCGCTCACCTGCCGCCCCCCTGCCGCCCCTGCTCGCGCTCAAGCAGGCGGTCGAGCTTCTGCTCGACGCGCTGCAAGTCCTCGCGGATCTCCCGCTTGGTCAGCAGCGAGGCAGCCTCCAGTCGAGCCGAGTGGGCTTCCATGGACGTCATCTGTCGCTCGATCGCCTTGAATTGCTGGTCGATCGGCCGTAGCCGCAGCTCGATGTACCCGGTAGCGAGCGTCGAGATTGCTATCAGCGCGCCGATCAGCTCGCCAATGCGGACTTCCCTGGAAAACTTGATCGAGGCATCGTCAGTGCGCGTCATCATCGGAACTCGTGGCGATAGCGAAGGGAAAGGAAAGCTGCGGAGGTTCGGTGTCATTGGCGGACGAACTGCCCCCACGGCGACGCGACAGGCGCGATGCCCGCGGCGGCGATGATCAGGTAGTAGGTCACCTCGACCGGCGCCTGGCCCGTGGTGAACGCGTTCGTCGCGCGCACCGTGAAGCCATACCCCCCGGCCGACGTCGGCGTGCCCGACAGCAGGCCCGTCGTCGGCGCAAGCGACAGGCCCGGCGGCAGCGTGCCCGACACCACCGCGCGCGTGATCGTGCCCGTGCCGGTCGCGGCGATCGTCTGCGAGTAGGCAACGCCGACGGTGCCGGCGGGAAGCGTCGGCGTCGTGATGACCGGCAGCGACGATGCCGCGCCGACCGTAATCGACAGCGCCCGCGTCGCGGTCCGCCCGAGCGCGTCGGTGACCTGCACGGTGAACGACGCCGTCGCGATCGTGGTCGGCGTCCCCGAGATAACCGCGCCCTGCAGCGTGGTGCCGGCCGGCAGCGTGCCCGCCGTGACTGCCCACACAAACGGCGCGACGCCCGTCGCGGTCAGCGTTTCCGAGTACGCCTGCGACTGCACGGCGTTCGGCAGCGAGGTCGTCACCACGCTGACGGCCGGCGGTGCTGCGACGACCGACAGCGGCAGCGTTAGGTCGACGTTGCCGCCGGTGCCGTTGTTCGCGCGCACGATGATGGTCGTCTCGACGGGCGACCCGGTCGGCGTGCCGGTGATCTGGCCGGTGCTGTTGCTCACGTTCGCCCAAGTGGGGCCGCTGACCTTCGAGAACGTGATCGTCGGCGTGCCGGCGGTCAGCGTCGGCGTGAACGAGAACGCGACGCCGATCGTCGCGGTGAGCGGCACGGGCGCACCCCATTGCGGCGCGACGGCCACGGATGCCGCGATGTCGGCCCAGCGAGCTTTCGGGCTCGTCGGATTGTAGATGTCGACCCAGCGGCCCTTTGAAGGCGCGGGACCTGGGGGCGTCACGGTGCCGCCGCCGCCGCCCTCGTCATAAGTCTCGGCTGCACTGGCAAAGATCGGCGGCACGCCTCCGGGGGCGTTGATCTGCGCCTCGGTCTGCGTCGTCATCACGCAGAATTGGTAGTCCGGCCACACCGCCGCGACCTGTCGATGCCGCGAGCAGCCGACGGACGGATACAGGTAGATCCGCGGCGTCGGGTAGGCGTCGACGCCCAGGCCGAACGCGAACGGTCGCTCGGCAGCGTCGAACGGCAAAGCGGGATTGTCGACGATGCGCGACATCTTGCACGAGACGACGATCTGCGCGACGTCCGACGCGGTGACGAACTGATTTCCGCCTGTGTACCCGTGATAGGCCCAATACGGAAAACCTTGCCCCGCGTAAGGCGCGGCCGCATCGTAGACGGGACGCACCGACTTGTATCCGCTCGCCTCGATGCGCTCGTTGACCGCAGGCGTCGCGGGATACTCAAAGCGGAAATCCGGCGAGATCAGATGGCCGAAGTACGCGTCGCTGAATGCGCTCTGCGTCCACTGCCCCGTCGACACCGACTGGATCAGCATCCGCCAATCCCAGAGCACGAGCCTCTGGTTCATCGTCTGCAGGATCGCGGCGGTATATGGCTCGGCCACGTAAACCTGGCACCACATGAGCAGCTCGTTCCACGAGCGGCTGGCGAGGTCCGAAAGCGTCGCGGAGTCGAGGTAGGCCAGCTCTTGAAAGTCGGGATTCGTCGACGGCGAGAACGCACGCGAGTCGAGATATCGCCCCATCACGAGCACGGCCCGATCGTACTGACTGGACCCGTTTCCGTTGACCTGTCGACCG
>JADCHE010000015.1 GCA_020248665.1 Burkholderiales bacterium
AATGGGTCTCGGAGATCGGCGCCTGGTAGTGGTCGGCCGTCCGATCGACCCGCTCCAGGCTTGCGAGCACGCTCTTGCCGTAGCCCAGCGCGCCGCTGGTCCGCTGCACCAGCCATCGCCCCCAGAGCTCGAGGTCGTGGCGCGCGCGTTCCATGCGCTGATCGTGTTCGCGGTCAGGATCGACCGTCGCCCTTCGTGCCGTCATCGCGCTCTCCGATCGCCGGCCACCAGGTGCCGATCTCGTTGCCGTTCTCGCTTGCCCAGAAGCAGGCCCGCCCCTTCATCCCTTCGCGGATCACCCCGTGGATCTGCTCGGCCCCGAAGGCGTCCCTCAGGTCGTCGATCCATGCCGCCACCTGCGGCATCACCACCCTCATCTCCTTCGACATCTATCGGTTACGCGGTTACGGTAGGAGTTACAGATGGGGAATCCGAAGAACCGCATGGATAGGGGCGAGTTACGCAGGAGACGCGGTTACGGATGGTTTCTAGTCCCATGCGAGAACTGCACGGAGACCGGAATGCATCACGCGCGTGCGCGCGCACATGGGAGAGTTGGCAATTCACGCGTAACCGCGTAACCGCGTAACTACCCGCATGGTTGAGCCATCCGCTGGTTACGGGTGCCGGCGCGACGCGTAACCGCGTAACCGGCGGGACGGTCGTCATTCGTCGTCTCCCGGGCCGCGGCAGAACACGCGCAGCACCCGCTCGAACTCGCCGACCGCGTCGGTGGCCCACTGCCCGGCCGTGACGCCCTCGGGCGGCGCGCAGCCGTCCGGCACCCACATCCGGGTCGCGAGCTTCCCGCGCTCGGCCGCGTCCAGCTTGATGACCTTGGCGCGCAGCCTCCCGCGCGCGGCCTTGTCGAGGGCCTTCGAGAACACGACCTGAGGTGGCGGGAATCGCTCGCCCGCGGCCTGGCACCAGTGGCGGAACGCCCGGTACAACTGCTCCGAGGCGCACACCTGCAGGGGGAGGGGGAGATAGCCGCCCAGCCACTCCCGCACGAACCGCTCCGGGGGCTTGAGCCCGAGCTCGATCAGGTCGGCCTTCGCGCGGGTCATGATCGGCCTGGTGTGCGGGCTGAAGTCGCCCAGGTCGCGATCGAGCAGGAACCGTAGCAACCGCGCGGCGCCGCCGGCCTTCAGGAACGCGCCGACGCGCTGGTAGAGCGATTCCTCGCCGCGCGGCGGGGTGTAGACCACCATGTACCGACGGTCGTCGGGCTCGAGCGCGAGAGGCTGCTGCTCGTTCGAGAGGAACACCACGTTGACGTGGTTCTTCTCGGTGCGCAGCGGCAGCATCTTCGCGTTGATCTGGATCGTGTCCCCGGTGATGAAGGACTTGAGCTTGTTCTTCTGGTGGTAGAGCTCGGCCTTCGCGACGACCTCGTCGCCGATCAGGAACAGCTTCTGGCTCGCCCAGTCGTTGAACTTGTCCTCGAGCTGGTCCTGGCCGACCACGAGGCCGTACTTGCCGTAGATCGACGCGACGGCCTCGAAGAACAGGTTCTTCCCGGCGCCCTGGCCGCCGTGGAACACCAGCGCGCTCGCCATCTTCGCGCCCGGGTTCTGCAGCGGGTACGCGAGCCAGTCGAGCACCCACTTGACCACGGTGTCGACGCCCGCTTCCGTCGCGGCCGAGTCCGCACATAGGTGCGCGAGCAGCTCGAGGATCGGCGCGGGGTCGCCCTCGGCCGGCTCCATCGCCAGGCCGTCGAACAGGTTGATGCACTCGTCGCCGCCGTCGCCGCCCGGGTCGAACACCAGCTGCTCGGGCAGGATCATCCGGCGCTCGGGGTCAGCGAGCCACAGCTTCACGACGTCGGACCCGAACGCGATCCGCAGGTTGGCCACGCGAACGATCCGGCGCGTGCGCCCGTCGTACGCGGTGTCCGTGCTGTAGATCAGCACGAAGCGCTCCATCAGCTCATGGAACCGCCCCAGGTCGAGCGGCTTGCGCTTCCTCGGCGCCCGCTCGCGCGCCCCCTCTCCCCCCTCGGCGCGCGACTCGGCCGGCGCCTCATCGGAGGGAGGGGGAGGCGGCTCGTCGCGATCGCGCACGCGGCGCGCGGTCGTCGAGACGTTCTGGCCGCCGTACTTGCCGGCGTGCTTGAACACCCAGCGCCAGTGCATGTCGGGCTTGAGCTTCGCGGGGTCGATCGACGCCCAGACGCGCCGAGACTCCGCGGCCTCGTACTTCGGCGATCGCTGCGACCACTCATCCCAGATCGCGAAGCCGTGCTCGGCGACCGTGGACAGCGCGAGCGCGATCTTCACCCAGTCGTCACGCCCCAGGCTCGGGTCGATGGTGGACAGCGTCGCGCGCAGGTCCGCGAGCTGCGACGCTGTCAGCACCTCGGCGCCGGCGCTGACCGCCTCGGCGACCGCGCCGATGCGACGCAGCAGCTCGGGCGGCGCTTCGGCGATGTCCGGCACCACGCCCGAGAGCACGTCCCAATCGACGAACGCGTACGCGCGCCCGCTCGGGTGCACCGTGGGCTCGACGACGATGTAGCCGTTCCACTTGAGGTCGATGCCCTTCCAGATCGAGCTGACCGGCTCGAAGCCCTGAGGCACGCGGTAGAGGATGTGCTCGCCGCCGCCGCCCGTCTGGGCGTGCAGCGTGCCGGCGGTGTCGAACGGCAGCGCCGACACGTCGCCGCCGTTGCGCGGGTCGATGTCGACCGCCACCAGGCCCGCCATGCCCACGGCGATGCCGATCCCAGCGCCGGGCACGCGCGTCCACCACCGCTCGATGACGGCGCGGTCGGTCGTCGCGTCCAGGAACCCGCGATGCACGAGCGTCGCGAGCGGCAGCTTCTCGCCGGGCTTGATCGGCAGCACCGGCCAGACGTGCGCGGCGTAAGCGACCGCATAGTCGACCGCTCGCACCAGCGCCGGTGACGAATCCTCGCGGCCTCCGGCCGCCCTCCCCCTGGGTGCCATCGGTCTACCGGCCTCGCAGCCAGTCGTCGGAGACGATCGCGGCGCGCACGGCCTGCGCCGGGCCGTACACGGCGACCGGGCGCGTCGCGTGCGCGACCCGCGTGCGCTCGATCACCGCGGCCTCGCCGAGCCGCTGCAGCTGGTGCAGGTGCCAGGTGGCGTCCGGGATCGACATCTGCAGCCCGTACGCCACCTCGCGCGCGGTCGCACGCTCGCGCTCCCGCAGGAACGACGAGATCAGCCGGAGCTTGATCCGCGGCCGCGCCATCAGAACGGCGCCTCCATCGCCTCGGCCAGCGGCGTGCGCCAGCGCGGCCGCGGCGCGCGCACCAGGTCCGCCAGAGCGATCACCTTGACCTGCGGGAACGGCCACTCGCCGTCGAGCGCGGCCAGGCGCACCGCGGCGCCGTCGATCGAGACTGCCTGGATGACGCCGATGCGGCCCTCGTGGGGGCCGCGGACGACGCGCACGCGCTGTCCGCTGCGCATCGTGCGCTCCGACACTTGACCGCCGCGACGTCGCTGTTTCGGCAAAAAAACGGCGGGCTTCATGTGCGATCCCCGTCCTGCCGAGCCTGGAATTCGTGATCCGTCTGGTCGCGCTTCTTGAGGTTGCAGGGCGCGCAAGCGGCGACCAGGTTGTCGTCGACGCTCCGCCCGCCGAGCGCGCGCGGCACCTTGTGCTCGATGTGCCAGCGCCCCTCGAGCTGCAGCTCACAGGCGCAGTAGTGACAGCGCCCGCCTGACCGCTCGAAGATCGCGCGCCGTCGGCGAGGAATGCTTCCCACCGCCTTCATGCGTGAACGCGCCCGCTCGCGCGCCTCGGCAATCTCGGCCTCGCGGCGCCGGTTCTCAGCAACCTGCGCCTCGTGCCGCTCGTGCCGCAGCCGTGCGATGAACATCGGAATCAACGCGCGCCCGACGGGTGTGTCGAGCATTCGCCGCGCCGCGCTCAGCGCCTCCGCCTTCGTCGTGCCGTAGCCAACAATGAAGCGCGTCTCCGCATCGACGACGAAGAAGTCGACACGGTCTAGCCCATCGTGGACTCGGTGCGTTGACGCCAGCCTCCACGAACCGCCCGCGAAGACGCCGCCGAAGATCGGCTTCAACCGAAGCCGCGCGACCAACGGCGCCGAGATCTCGACGACTTCCCGCAGCCGCAACGCGCGGACAGCCTCGTCGAAGGACTCGATCCGCACGCCGTCGAGGTAGAGCGGAGACGGCATCATGCCGGCCGCCCAGCCATGATGTCAGCCATCCAGCGCGCCTTGCGCTTCTCCTCTGCCAGCTCCTCGCGCAGCTCACGCACCTCGCGCTCGAGCGTGGTCTCGAGGGGTCGCAGCTCGTAGCCGCGCGAATGCGCGAGCCACTGTAGCGGGGCATCGTTGCCCGCCATGTCCATCAGCGGACCCAAACGATCGAGCGGAAAATGCGCGGCGCCGGATAGGATTCGCGACC
Source organism: Burkholderiales bacterium (assembly GCA_020248665.1). Lineage (GTDB taxonomy): Bacteria > Pseudomonadota > Gammaproteobacteria > Burkholderiales > Burkholderiaceae_E > UBA4615. The sequence goes on from JADCHE010000015.1 coordinate 4,410, forward strand.
AGTGCCCGGCGTCGATGCCGAGCGCAAGGTGCGCCTCCTTGTCGGCGATGCCAGCTACCTGCAAGCAGAGCTGGATCGCGCCGAGCATCGACCGCTGACGACGCACCAACGCAGGATCTACGTCGACCGGCTCGCCCTTCTCCACCAGCGGAAGCTGCCGGTCGGCAACGCGCGGCGAATCTTTCGACCGCGGTTGACGGTCCCCTATGGGCGCGACGACGGAGACTGACGTCATGGGCACCTCGATCAGTGGGTTGATGCAGGCGACGGGCCGGTCGCTTCGCGCCGCTGGTCGCCAGTCACGGGCACTGGCTCGAACCGGTAGCCGAAGAACGCGGCCAGAACGTCGATGCGCGACGACCACGCGTTGTGCGCGGCGCCGCCTTTCAAGTGATGCAGCGTGCGAGCAGGGATGCCAGTGGCTTCGCTGACCCGCGTGATGGACACGTCCGGCTCGTTCAGCTTGTCGACCACGAACTGGGCAGGGCTACGCATTCCGACCGATCAAAGTTTTGCACATCATACTCGCAATACATTGCCCGGCGCAACCCGGATGCTCTGTGCAATGGAGCTGTCGCTTGAGCAAATCATTGCCCGGAACGTTCGCGCCGCGCGCGAGCACCGGAAGATCGGCTCTTACCGCGCGCTCGCGTCGCAGGCCAAGGTTGCGGCAAACTCCGTGAAGAACCTGGAGGCGCCGGAACAGCGGGCGCCGACCAAGCGCGGGAGCACGTCGCCTCGGATGGACGTGCTCGACAAGGTGGCCACCGCGCTCGGATTCCAGTCGTGGCACATGCTCCTCGAGGACTTCGATCCGAGGAACCCGCCACCGCTCAAGCCACCGACCGACCGGGAGGTTCAGGCGTGGCGCAAGATCGAGCAGGCGTACCGAGATCTCGACAAGGGCAAGTTCGACGGCAACTCGCGGGAGTAGTCCTCGCGGCCGCGAGCGGCGCAGCAGTCGCCCAGGCGCCGGTCGACTTTAAGGGGCTCCCGATGGGCGCCTCGGTGAAGGACGCGGAGACCCACTTCATCGGCTTGGTATGCCGGCCTGCGGATGAGGCGCAGAAGCGGCTTGGCGATGTGGTCTGCGTGAGCCGCGGCCCTGCGGGATGCCCGGTCGCGCGATGCGGGGCCGAGTCGCCGATCCCCACCTACGGCGGCGTGCCGCTGAACAGCGCTACGTTCTACTTCGGCGGCGACAAGCTGCACTCGATCATGCTGAGCATCAAGCCCGACGATGCGAACCAGCTCATCGAGAGCATCCGGCTGAAGTTCGGCGACCCAGCGTCCGATGATCGGACGCCTGTCCAGAATCGCATGGGCGCGACCTTCGAACAGCGAGAAGCGGTTTGGATGGTGGCCGGTACGCGGATCAAGGTCTCGCGCTACACCAACTCGATCGAGCGTGGGCTCGCCACCATCACAGCGCCTGGCGCCCTGGACCACATGAAGGCGAACCAGCCGTCGCGAGAGAAGCGCCTCGGCGACATGTAGACCCATCCGTCTGTCCGAGGCCGCCTTGCGCGGCCACTTTTTTGCGCATGCCGCGCAAACTTTTGCTTGCGCTTCGCTTTCTGAATGCGCATACTTTTGCGCACCCCCGCTTCACCGGGGCCGACGGAGGCGCGATGCACATCACCCCCCGCAGCGAGTCCCGGTACCGCTGCTACCTGAACCGCACGACCGCGATCGCCGAGACCGGCGAGCGTGAGTTCGTGCAGCTGCGCGCGCCGTCGGCGTCGACCGCCGCGCACCTGGCGCTGGCCGTCACCGGCGCGACAGCGGTCGTCGAGGTCGAGCGCATCGAGGAGGCGCGCTCGTGACCACGCTGCGCAGCATCGACCCGAAACAGGTCGAGCTCGCGCTCGTTGCGAGCCGAGCTGTGCCGGCGACGCGGTGGGCCGCGATGAGCGCGCACGTGCACACGCAGGAGTGCCGGCCACCGCTGCGCGATGGGGGCGGTACGTATCAGCTCCGCTCGCCGTCGCTGCTGAGTCCGATGAACCGAGGCGACTGGCACGGCGTACTGCGCCGGCTCGAGTACCGCGGCCCGCGCGCGATCCGCAAGGCCTTCGGCGTGGGCATCCGGGCGATGCGGGCCGAGGGCCATGTGATGAAGCGGGGCGCAGCGTGAAGGCCCCCGACTCCATCACCGTCCACCAGCTGCTGACGCGCGACGAGATCCTCGAGCGAACGCCGCTCGACCTTCGAATCGGCCTTCGGCAGCGCGACTGGCTCGAGGTCCTGGTGCGCAACGTCGAGACCGACACGCTCGCGCGGGCCGCGCGGATGACGCGCGAACTCGAGGTCCTGCTCCCGTACTCGGGGACCGTCCGCGAGGCCGTCGCCGTCGCGCTCGAGGCCCGCAGCGACGCCGCGCGACGCGTCGCCTCGCGGATCTCGACCGAGCACGTCATCCGTTCAACCGCCTACCTGCGGAGGGCATCGTGATCACCTGCCTTCGCTCCCTGCTGCGCCGGCCGCCCGCGCCGGTGCTCGGCAGCCCCATGAACGACGAGCGCGTGCGCGAGCTGCAGCGCCGGATCGCCGAGAAGCGCGCCGCTGCGATCGCCGAGCTCGGCGACCGCTGGCTGCTCCACCCGTCGAGAAGGATTCGCTGATGTTCACCCTGCACTCGCGCCGGCCGCCGGCGCAGACGATCTCTGGCCTGCCCGCGCATCAGGTGAACTGGCGCGCGGCGAACGACGCCAGCCTCGACGACGACGACCCGCTGGCGACCGCCCGCGGCATCGTCACCGGCGTGATCCTCGGCGTGGCCGTCTGGGCGATCCTCGCCGGCCTGGCCTGGTGGGTCGTCCACCTGCTCGCGACGGGGGCCTGATGCGACTGATCGGCATCACCGGCCGCGCCTGGTCGGGCAAGGACAGCGTCGCCGCCGCGCTTCAGGCTTCGCGGCCCGGCGTCGGCCGGGCCGCGTTCGCCGACGCGCTGAAGGCCGAGGCGGCCGCCGCGTTCGGCGTGGACCTGCGGCTCTTCACCGACCGCGACGCGAAGGAACTGTCGACGCCGTCGCTCGCGGCCTCGCGCTGCAGCGACCCCGGGTTCGCGAAGTACCTGGGCACGCTCGCCTGGTTCGGCGAGCTGCGCCCGCGCGTCGTGATGCAGCAGTGGGGCGACTGGCGGCGAGCGGCCGACGCGGACTACTGGGTGAAGATGCTCGCTATTACCGTCGACACCGCGCGCGACATGGGGTTCCAGGCGTTCGTCGTGACCGACGTGCGCTACCCGAACGAGCTGCACTGGCTGCGCAATGCGGGCGGCGTGTTGTGGCGCGTCCAGCGCCCCGGGCTCGCGCCGCTATCCGGGCACTCGTCCGAGTGGGCGCTGCAGGACTCGGCGGCCGACGTGACGCTGGTGAACGACCAGGACCTCGACGTGCTCGCGTGGCGGGCGTCTGCGGCGTTCGAGGACCTGGTCGAGCGGAGGGCGGTATGAGCGCACGTCGAGCGATGACGAAGGCGCTCGACGTGCTGCGTGCCATCCATGCGCTGGACGCTGACGAAGGCATCACCGATCCAGACGTCGCCGAGGCGATTGCGGAGCTTGAAGCGGCCCTGATCGAGGCACGCGGGCCGCAGCGTCTGCGGGCAAGCGTGCCGCGCACCTGGGGCACCGACCGCAACCGCTGGGGCCTGCGGCGTGGAGACGTCGTGCGACTTATTGACGGGTGGCACGTAGGACAGGTCGGCACCTTTTGCGGCGTGTCGAACAGCACCGATGTGTATGTTGAGCTTCAGGGGCGTCGAGTGACAGTCCGCGCTGCGCACGTTCACGTCGAAGCGAGGCCCGCATGACCGGCGAATATCGCACCGGCGCCCGCATCCTGGCGGCGCTGCAGGACGCGCCGATGAACAGCGAGGCGCTGAAGCAAGAACTCGACATCAACCAGCGCCAGCTCGGCCTGGCGATCTCGTACCTGGTCAAGGACGGCCGCGTCGAGCAGGACGATCGCGGCTGCTACTACCTGGTCAAGGCCGACTTTGTGCCGCCGCCCGTGGTCTCGCGCGGCGAGCCGCCGGTCGCGCCGACCGCCGAGCAGCTCGCGACGCTGCGCGTTCTTGCGCGCTGCTGGAGCTGGTCGCGCGACAGCCGGATCACCGCCGACGACGTGCGGCTCGCGTCGACGCTGATCGGGAGCCGAGGATTGCCCGAGAGCGCGCGGCCGCGGATGCAGCTGACGCCGCGCTATGCCGTGATGATCGACGGCCGGCTGCGGCTGGAGCTCGGCGTATTCCGCAAGAAGGACGCCGCCCGCGCCGCCGCGCAGACCGCCCGGAAACCGCAGAGCGCCACCGTGAGGCACGTGTGGATCGCGACATGAGCGAACGCGACGCCCTTCTCGCCCGCATCGACCAGCGCGCCGCCCAACTGCTTGCGCTCGTCCTCGAGGTCCGCCTGCTGATCGAACACGACGCCCTGCGGCCCGAGATCGACGCCGGCTACACAGCTGGCTACCACGTCGCCGCTGCCGACCCGTCGCGGTGGGTGGACATCGGCAGCGACCACCTGCAGCAGGGCTTCATGGCGCTGCGGCGGGCGGTGCATCCGGAGCGGAGGTTCTGATGGACACGTGCCTGACCCCCGCACAGCACGAAGTCGCGCGCCTGTACGCCGCCGGGCTGCGTCGCGCTGAGATCGCGCGCCGCCTCGGGCTGCGCATTCGTACGGTGGACGCCCACATGACAGCGACCCGGCAGCGCCTGGGCGTGCGGTCGCGGCGCGCGATGGCTACCTCGCTGGGCGACGTCGAGGTCGTGCGACTTCGCGGCGGCGTGCCGAGCGCGCAGGGCTACGAACCCGGCGACGCGGTCTGGGTGGTCGGCGGCCGGTATGCGGGGCGAGCCGGCGTCTACGTGCGGCGCGCGAACGCCGCGCAGCTGTACGTGCAGATCGGCGGCGGGATCGTGGCGCCGAACCGCGAGCACGTGCGGCGTGTCGTCGACGCGCTGGACACTAAGGGCGCGCCATGACCGACGCCGCCTACCAGGCGCGGCTCGCCGACGCGCTGCTGGAGCTGTCGCGGATGCTCGCGCAGGGCAGCGCGTTTGTGCTTGCGTGCGACCACTGCGCCAAGGCGTGGCGCGTGGGCTACCGGGATCTCGAGGCCGCGTGGACGCGGCAGGAGCGTGAATCGTGACGGAACTACGAGCAGCGGCCGAGCGTGCGATAGCGGCGTGGCGCAAGCACGCGCATCCGTCGGAAGCGGTAGACGTAGCGATGGCCGGCCTCGCTGCCGCCCTCGCGGCCGAGCAGCCGCAGGCGGTGGAAGTGATGTACGTGCAAAACGGCTTGCTGCGGTGGTCGAAGATTCCGCAGGGTTATACCGGTTATTTGTACGCGTGGACGCGGCAGGAGCGTGAATCGTGAGGGACCTGAGAGCAGCGGCCGATAAGGCGTGGGCGAAGGTGCGCCGATTCCTGTGCGCGCTGGTCGGTCACGGCAATGCGTTCACGCGCATCAACGACGGCCCGTGGACCTGCGACCGCTGCGGCGGCATTGATGAGCGAGAGTGGCGATGACGAACGACGAACTGATCGCGGCATGGCGCCGCAAGCTGCCGAACGTCGAGCCGACGGAGCGCGAGCTTTCCGCGTTCGCGCTCGGCGTCGAGACTGGCGCAGCCCTCGCGGCCGAGCAGCCGAACGTCGTGGACCGCCTGCGCGCGAAGGGCTACGCGACGCCGCCGGGCGGCGGGGTCGACCCGTCGATTTGCTCGGCGAGCGATCAGCCCGCCGCGGCCGAGCAGCCGTTATGCGTGCCACGCCACGGCAAGTATCTGCGATGGTGGCCCATCCGGTCAGCACCGGCCGAGCAGCCGCAGCCGGTGGCGTGGACGGTCGATTTTAACGGTCACGCCGACATCGACTACACGTATCACTTTCGCGATGGTGCAGAAAGTGCGGCCGAATTCTTGCGTGCTCACAAGGCCGAACTCGGCCCGTTCACGGTGGTGCCGCTCTACGCCGCCCCGCCCCCGCGCCCGCCCGCCCCGGCCGAGCAGCCGGTGGCGGTGCGCGTTCTGGACGACGACGCGCGCATCGCCTTGAACGCCGCGCTGTGCGACTTCGCGCGCCGCTGGGCGCTCGACGGCGACTGGCTGACCTGCAAGGCGTGCGCGCGTTCGCTCATCGCCAGCCGCGTCAACGAGACGCTGCGGCACGACGAAGGCTGCAAGCTCGCGGCGACGACCGAGCCGCGACCGTGGCAGGCGTTGCTGACGATCATGAGGCCGCTGTACGTTCACTCCCCGCCCCCGCCCGCCGCCGAGCCGAGCGAGGTGACGGACGCGGAGCGGTATCGCTTCGTGCGTACCGCCGATCGCGTCGCAATCAGCCCGCAGGCCGCACGCGATCCGGTCGCGTACGACGCCGCCATTGACGCCGCCATCGCAGCGGCGAAAGCACGAAACACCAACCCGGCTTAGGAGGCCGACATGAGCAACGTCATCATCAACGGTATCGAGTACGTCCCCGCCCCTGCCCCCGCCACCGGCACGCGCGCTGTCGTCGTCGTGGATCGCGGCTGGATCTTCGCGGGCGACGTGACCCGCGAGAACGGGCGCATCCGCATCAGCCGTGCCCTCCATGTGTTCCGTTGGGAGTCGATCGGGTTCGCCAAGATGGTCGAGACGGCGAAAGCGGATCTGCGGCCAATCGAAGACGTGGATCTGCCGGAAGGCGCGGAAATCTTCTGCGTGCCCGTCGCGGACGATTGGGGGTTGTAATGGGAGCGCTGATGCGGCCGGTCGGCTACGGCGACGGCTACGGCCACGGCGACGGCCACGGCTACGGCTACGGCGACGGCCACGGCGACGGCCACGGCTACGGCAACGGCGACGGCTACGGCGACGGCTACGTCGACGGCGACGGCTACGGCTACGGCTACGTCGACGGCTACGGCTACGGCTACGTCGACGGCTACGGCTACGTCGACGGCGACGGCTACGGCTACGGCAACGGCAACGGCTACGGCTACGGCTACGACACCGTCTCGCTTGCGCGCACAGGTCGTCGGCGATGAGCAGCGGAGAAAGCGAGGCAGGGATGAGCGACGGTGATCTTTTGCAGGCATACGACAACGCCGTGGGCGACAGCGACGACCACCGCGCCGGCCGGCGCGCAGTCGAGCGCGCGGCGCGGGAGGATCAGCGCGAGAAGTGCGCTCGACTGTGTGAAAACTGGGCATGGGCACTCGGCGGTGACAAAGCAAGGGAGCTGGCGAAGCTGATTCGCGCAGGAGACGCATGATGGGCAGAGCAATGGATGATCGACAGCTTCTAGAGGCGGCGGCGAAGGCGGCAGGGATTGATCCAAAGTGGGATGGCTTGTACTGGCAATGGAACCCGCTCACCGACGACGGCGACGCGCTGCGGCGGGAAATTCGCGACCACGACGACACCGCGATTACGAAAGACCAGCGCCAGCGCATCGACGCGCTGCTCGGCGATGGCGGGGTGGCGTGATGCAAACCGGCGATCCGTGGTGCTACATGCGGCAGACGTGGTGCAACTGTTACGGCCGGGGCTCGCTGCCTTGTCCGTCCGTCCGCCCCTTCTACGAAATGGCGTACTCCGACCGCACTAGCGCGCCGCTGACCGAGCAGCGCGTCCGCAAGATCATGCGCGAGGAGATCGAGCGCGCACTGGCAGCACGCGACGGCGGGGAGGGGTGATGGCGAAGCAGAACCGCAGGCCGACGGCCGCGCTCGCGCTGCTGCTGGTTGCGCTCTACGGCTGCGGCGACGCGGGGACGAACGAACCGGCGCCGCCACCGCCTCAGGAGCGGCCGACACGCCCGCCCGCACCGCCGAGCCTCCCGTATATCTGCACCAGCGTCGTCGACGGGCACAAGGTCACAGTCGGGTGCGACGGGAGCGCGCCGTGATCCGTTCCGTTGGCACGGAGATCCTCGACGGGGATCGCTGGCTGTGCGTCGTCATTTCGAACTTTCGGGCCACAGACGCAAAGCTTATCGCCAGCGTCGGGGCCGAGTATCTGCGAGCCGATCCCGAGCGACGATTGGAGCGTGGGGCGATCGAGCACATCCTCGGCACGTACCTTGCGCTGCACGAGGGCAAGTTCTTCCAGCATTGGCTATGGGCGATCATCGAGCGCGTCGTCGCGGGCGACGACGTGGATGCAGTAATGCGCGATATGGGGTACGTGCGCGACGGCGGCGGGGAGGCGGGGCGATGAGCGTCCCCTGCAACGGCTGCCGCCTCTGCTGCATCAACGACCTGGTCCGCATCCTGCCCCACGAGGACGCGAGCCAGTGGCGCACCGTGCCCCACGCGCTGCGGCCGGGCGACAGGATGCTCGCGCACAAGCCGGACGGCACCTGCGTCTATCTCGGTGAGGCCGGCTGCACGATCCACGACCGTCCGCGTCCCGAGCAGTGCGTCGCGATGGACTGCCGGAACTTGGCGACCCGCATGTCGTTCAAGCAGGCGCGGCAGTGGGGCGTGATCCGGGTGTGGCGCCGTGGGAAGGAGCTGATCCTGGAGGGCGCGCGATGAGCCTGTCCACCGAACTGCGCCGCATCTACCACCTCGACGACGTGGCACCCGAGCACCCGATCCGGCGAGCTGCCGACGAGATCGACCGGCTGCACGCCGAGCGCGCCGAGATGCTCGCCAAGGTCAAGCCGTTGCTTGAGCAGGTGCCGTTCATCGAATCGGCCAGCGAGCAGATGGCAGGGTTCTGCAGCGAGATGGGGGCAATCCTCGACGGCGTGCTCGACCTGTTCGAGACGACGCCGGAGCTGCGCACGCACCCCGACATGCCGGCAATCCGCGAGATGGTGCAGGAGGTGAAGGCGAAGATCGCGTCGATGCAGGCGGGGGCACGATGAGCCTTTACCTCACCGACTCCGAGATCTCCGACATCTGCGACCCGCTGACGCGCCCGTCTGCGCAGGTGCGCTACCTGCGCTCGCTCGGCCTGGTGGTCAACCTGAAGCCGAACGGCCGCCCTCTCGTGATCCGCTCCCACTTCGAGGCCGTGCTTGGCGGGCTGCCGGCGAAGCGCGACGATGCCTTGACCGAAGCGCCGAACGAGTCGGCGCTGATCCTGCACTTCAAGGCCCGCGATGGGAAGAAAGCGAAGCTCCAACCCGCTTGACCTGCCGCCGCGCCTGTACTGGCACCACGGCGCGTTCTGGTATCGGCACCGCACCGGCAAGGCCGAGCGGCTCGGCACCGACGTGACCGCGGCGAAGGACCGCGCCCGCCACTACAACGACCCCGACAGCACCTTCGGCACGGTCGCGTGGTTCTTCGACGACTTCCTCGTGCACTTCGGCCGCCAGGTCGCGGCCGGCGCGAAGGCGCAGCGTTCGCTCGACGACTACACCAAGGCCGGCGTGCCGCTGAAGGCGTTCTTCGGGAAGATGGCGCCGGCCAACGTGAAGCCCCACCACGTCGCCCGCTACCTCGACATCGGCGTCGAGGCCGGCCGCGGCGTGCGGGCGAACCGCGAGCGCGCGGCGCTGTCGGCGATGTTCACCTGGATGGTCCGCAACGGCCACGGCGGCGTGACGGTCAACCCGTGCCGCGGCGTGCGCCGCAACCCGGAGACGCCTCGCGAGCGGTACGTGGACGACGCCGAGTACACCCCGGTGCTGGCGAGCGTGCCCGCGCCGGTCCGCGCGGCGATGCAGCTCGCCTACCTGACGCTGCAGCGGCCCTCCGACATCCTCGGCTGGACCCGGGCGAACATCCAGCACCGGACCGTCGGCGGCGTGCAGAAACGCGTCCTGGCGGTCCGACAGGGCAAGACGGGGCGCTCGGTCGACATCGAGGTCACCGGGCCGCTGGCGGCCGTTCTGGAGCCCCTGGCAGCCAAGGCCGGGCTGCGCACGCTCGTGCACACCATCAAGGGCCGGGAGACGGGCCTGCGCTACACCGAGAGCGGCCTGACCGCGACCATGCGGCGCCACCAGCGCAAGGTGCTCGGCGCCGGCCACAGCTTCGGCCTGCAGGACCTGAAGGCCAAGGGCGCGACCGACATGTACCTGGCCGGCGTGCCGCTCGAGCGGATTCAGGTGCTGTGCGGCCACGACTCGGTCACGACGACCGAGGTCTACGTGAAGCGCCACATGCAGCAGCTCGCGGCGCCGAACATGGTGAAGAACGCGGGGTAGCCTGACGATGGAATGCGGGTTTCAAGGCGGTCGAGCGGCCACTGCGAATTCACCACTTCGGCTGGTTGGCCCGCATGGATGCTCGCCGGACGGGGCGGTCGCCGCCCTGACTGTTAATCCGCAGGTCCCTGGTTCGAGCCCAGGTCGGGGAGCCAAGACTCAGATGCTCGAGGCAGGGGCCTTCCGGGGAAGGCCTTTGTCGTTTCCAGCCGCGTCAACCTCCCCGTCCCCTATCGCGACGGCGCCTCGTGCAGGCTCACGACCTCGCCGCGCAGGTCGTCGGGCAGTCCCTCCGGCTCCGGGTAGCGCTTCAGCACGTCCGGATCGTGCCCCGGCACGACGTGCGCGGGCGAATCGGCCAGCGCACGCACCGTGTCCCAGCCAGCCAGCATGTCGCCGACGTGGAAGACGATCGGATACGGCATCGCCGCGCCCATGTTCTCGTAATAGTGGCTGGCGTCCGAGGCGAGCACGATCCAGCCGCGGCGGGTGTGCACGCGCACCACCTGCAGCCCGTCGGTGTGGCCGCCGACGTGGTGGCACTCGATGCCGGGCGACACCTCGCTGCGCCCGTGGCAGAACGACACGCGGTCCGCGTGCACGCCCTTCACCACCTCGACGACGTCCTCGACCGCGTACGCCGCCCGGAACAGCGGCCGGCACATCTGGCAGCCGGTCGCGTAGTGCACCTCGCGCTCCTGGATGTGGATCCGGGCCCCGGGCAGCAGGTCGAGGTTGCCGGCGTGGTCGTAGTGCAGGTGGGTCACGATCACGTCGCGCACGTCCGCGGGCGCGATGCCGAGCCGTTCGAGCGAGCGGATCGGGCAGCGCAGGAACCGGCGCGCGCGGCGCTGCGCCATGTCGGCGTTGAAGCCGGTGTCGACCAGCCATACCGCGTCCCCGCGGCGCACCACCCAGACGAAGTAGTCGAGCGGCATCGGCGCGTCGTGCGGGTCCGCGCCGCCGATGAAGTTGTCGCGGCGCAGCCGCTCGTGCGTCGCGTAGCGCAGCGCGTAGACCTCGTGGACGGGCGTCATCGGTATCTCCCGTGGGTCGGACCGACGCATCATCGCCGAACACGCTCCGCATCCGCCGCGACCCGTTCCAGCGCGGCGTCGAGCGCGCCGCCGTCGCGGGCCGCGATCCGCACGACCAGGCCGCAGCCGTTGGGCAGCGCCGAGGCGCCCGCGCGCACGCCGTCGCGGCCGTCGACGTCGGCGGCGATCCGCGCGCGGCACGCGGCCGAAGCGTCGGCAGCGAGCGCGCCGACGATCCAGACCGTGCCGAATGCCCGGTAGGCGCCGACCGCGCCGGGCCGCGCGGCGTCGAGCATCGCGTCGTCGAGCCGCTGCCGGTCGAGCGCGAGCAGCCGGCCGTCGAGGTCGCGCACGACGGTCTCGGCCAGCAGCGACCGGGCCGGCCCGCGCTCGTCGCGGGGGTCGTGGGGCATCGCGCCGTCGGTGAGCACCACGACGGCGCCCGGCGCGACCCGGACCTCGGTCCGCTGCACGAGGTACGCGCCGGGGAACAGGATCGCCGGGCGCGGCAGCCACGCGAGCCGGGCGCCCGACCGCGCGACGAGCGTCGCACGCTGCACGGTGCCGCGGGTCGCGCGCGCGGCGTGCACCACCGTCGCCGACGGGAAGCGCAGCAGGGCGTCGGCGCCCTCCTCGGCGACGATGCACTGCACGACGTGCTCGCCGCCGTAGAGCCCGCCCGAGGCGGACTGCACGACGACCCGTGACGCGGCCCCGCCATCGCGCAGCGGCGCGGTCACGTGGAACGGATAGCGGTGCACGCGGCGCGACAGCACCGTGCGGCCGTCGGCGCCGCGCTCGAACGCCAGGTCGAGCTGCGGCGAACCGTCGGCCGGGGCCGGGGCCGCGCCCGCGCCTGCGGGTCCGCCGGCCTCCCCCTGCGCCGCTTCGAGCCGCATCGCGTCCCTCACCCGCGCCGGTTCAGCACCGCCGCGCAGATCGCGTCGGCGACCGCGTCGACGCCCACGTCCGCGCGGCAGTTGGTGCCGAGCACCGGCCGGCCCTCGCGCACCGCGGATGCCTCGGCGAGCATCCGCGGCAGGTCGACGCCGACGTGCGCGTGCAGGTCGACCTTGTTGACGACGAGCAGGTCCGCGCGGATCACGCCGGGCCCGCGCTTGCGCGGGATGTCGTCGCCGCCGGCCACGTCGATCACGAAGATCCACCAGTCGACCAGGTCGAGCGAGAAGGTCGACGCGAGGTTGTCGCCGCCGCTCTCGATCAGGATCAGCTCGAGCCCGGGGAACGCTCGGTCGAGGCTGTCGGCGGCCTCGATGTTGAGCGTCGGGTCCTCCCGGATCACGGTGTGCGGGCAGGCGCCCGCCTCCACCGCGAGCACTCGCTCGACCGGCAGCAGGCCGGTGCGGCGCACGCGCTCGGCGTCCTCGTGGGTGACGAGGTCGTTGGTGATCACAGCGAGGTCGACGCCGCGCGCGTGCAGGTGCGGGATCAGTCGCTCGAGCAGCGCCGTCTTGCCCGAGCCCACGGGGCCGCCGATGCCGACCCGCGCGGCGCCGCGCCACGGCGCGGCCGCGAGCGGCGTGCCGGCCCCGATCGATGCCTGGGTCATCATGATCACCTCAGCAGGTAGGTGCGGTTCAGCGGGACGACCTTCGCCGGCTCGCAGATCAGCAGTCGGCCGTCGGCGCGCACCTCGAAGCTCGCCGGGTCGACCTCGATCACGGGCAGCGCGTCGTTCCGCACGAGGTCCCGCTTGCGCGTGCCGCGCACCGAGCGGATCTGCACGAAGGGCTTGGCGACGCCCAGCTTCGCGTGCGTGCCGGCCTGCACCGCGAGCCGCGACACGAAGGTCACGCCGAGCTTCTCCGGCGACATGCCCATGCTGCCGAACATCGGACGGTGCACCTGCGGCTCGCTGCCGATCTGGCTCGCGTTGCCGTCGCCCATCGCGGCCCAGGCGATGAAGCCGGACTTCATCACCATCCAGGGCTTGGCGCCGAACGAGGCGCGCGGCCAGAACACCAGGTCGGCCATCTTGCCCGGCTCGATCGAGCCGACGTGCTCGTGGATGCCGGCGGCGATCGCCGGGTTGATGGTGTACTTGGCGACGTAGCGCAGGATCCGCTCGTTGTCGGCGCGCGCGGTCCGCTCCTCGGGCAGGCGCCCGACGCGGTCCTTCATCACGCTCGCGAGCTGCCAGCACTTGGTGACGTTCTCGGCGAGGCGCCCCATGCCCTGCGTGTCGGTCGCGAAGATCGAGATCGCGCCCATGTCGTGCAGGAAGTCCTCGGCGGCCATGGTCTGCGGCCGGATCCGCGACTCGGCGAACGCGAGGTCGGCGGCGACGCGCCAGTTCATCACGTGCGCGAGCATCGTCATCGGCACCCCCTCGTTCAGCGCGTACTGCGTGAACGGGTTGGTCGGGTTGGTCGACGAGGGCAGCACGTTCGGCGCGCCGTTGACGCGCAGGATGTCGGGCGCGTGCCCGCCCCCGGCACCCTCGGTGTGGTACATGTGGACGGTACGGTCGCCGATCGCGCGCAGCGTGTCCTCGCAGAAGCCGAACTCGTTGATCGTGTCGGTGTGGACGTTGACGCTGAAGTCGTTGCGGTCGGCCGCGACGAGCGAGCCGTCGAGCACCGCGCCCGAGGCGCCGAAGTCCTCGTGGATCTTGACGCCGAGCGCGCCGCCCGAGACCGACTCCTCGACCGCGCCAGCGTCCGAGCAGCCGCGCCCGAGGAAGCCGAAGTTCAGGCACGAGCGGTCCATCGACTGGATCAGCTGCCCCAGCACGTTCGGCCCCGAGCAGCTGACGTCGAAGTGCGGGCCAGGCGACATGCCGATCATCGTCGTCGTGCCGCCGGCGAGCGCGTGCTCGTTCTGCTGCGGCGACAGGAAATGCGCGTGCGCCTCGATCGCGCCGGCGGTCACGATGTAGGGCTCGCCGTGGTAGACGGTGGTGTTCGGGCCGCATCGCAGCCGCGGATCGACGCCGGCCATCACGTCCGGGTTGCCTGCCTTGCCGATGCCGACGATGCGCCCGTCGCGGATCCCGATGTCGGCCTTCACGATGCCGAGCATCGCATCGACGATGGTCGCGTTCTGGACCACCGAGTCGAGCGCGCCCGAGGCGTAGGTGCCGGTCGTCTGGAACCCCTCGCCGTCGCGCATCGTCTTGCCGGCACCGGTGGTGAGCTCGTCGCCCGGCACGGTGAAGTCGCCTTCGATCTCGGCGTAGAGGGACGTGTCGCCGAGCCGGACGAGGTCCCCGGTCGTCGGGCCGTAGACGGCCGCGTAGTCGCGGCGGGACATGCGGGCCATCTCAGGCTCCCAGGTAGCCGGCGCGGCGGGCCGCGTCGAGGGCGGCGGCGCGCACCGCGGGGTCGTCGAGGCGGCCCCGCACGAGGCCCGCCTGGCCGTGCACGATCCGGTCGCCGGCGAACGGCACCAGCGTCACCGTGCGGCGCAGCCCGGGCTCGAAGCGCACGCCGCTCCCCGAGGGCACGTCGAGGCGCATGCCGTAGGCGAGCGCGCGGTCGAAGCGCAGCGCGCGGTTGGTCTCGAAGAAGTGCGCGTGGCTGCGCACCTGGATGTCGCGGTCGCCGGTGTTGGTCACGTCGAGCTCGACCGCGGCGCGACCGGCGTTGAGCTCGATCTCGGCGTCCGGCGACACGATCTCGCCGGGGGCGGGCCGCGCGGCGTCCGCGGGCGCGATCGGCCGGAACACGATGACCATCTTGTTGCCCTCCTCGAAGTTCGCCTCGACCGAGACGAACTCGATCATCTCGGGCACGCCCGGCTCGACCTCGGCGGCGGTCAGCAGGCGCGCCGCGCGGTCGACGATCGCCTCGTAGGCGAGCCCCTTGCGGGCGTCGAGCAGCATCTCGTCGGCGAGCAGCGCGACCGCCTCGGGATGCGACAGGCGCACCCCGTGCGCGCGCAGGCGCCGCGCGTGCTCGGCGGCGGTGAAGATCAGCAGCCGGTCGATCTCGGTCGGGGTCAGGTTCATGCAGGCCTCGCGGAGCGGGTCGGGTCAGTTCGAGAAGAGGCGCAGCGCGCGGTCGGGGTGGCGCATCAGCGCGATGTCGGCGACCGGCACCGCGGTGCACAGCGCATCGAGCGGCGGGCGCGGCCCCGCGACCAGCGCGGCGATCGTCGGGCGCAGTCGCGCGAGCGCGCGCTGCGCGTCGAGGTGGCCGACGAAGCCGAGCCGGATCGCGGCGGTGCCGAGGCCCGAGGCCATCGTGTAGGCGCTGACCGCGAGCGCGGACGCCTCGTCCAGGCCCGCGCCGGCGAGCACCGCGCCCTGCACCGGCGCGAGGTGGCCGTGCGCGCGGCCCGCGTCGACCTCGGCCTTCAGCGTGGCCGCGCCGGGCGTCTCCAGCCGGGCGTGGGTGCCGAGCAGCGCGCGCCCGGCACGCCGCGACCCGAGCCGCGCCGCCTCGACGACGGCGCTCGCCTCGGCGAGCGCGTCCACCCCGCGCCAGGCGTCGAGCATACGCGCCGGGTCGGGCTCGCGGGCCGCCGCGTGCGCGTGTGCGACCAGCACCCGGTCCGCCGACGCCCAGCGGCCGCGCAGCTGCCCCTCGACGAAGTCCGTCCAGCGCTCGCGCGCGACCTCGCCGTCGGCGACGAGGGACTCCAACCCCCAGGAGAACGCGAAGCCGCCGCCGGGGAACTGGCCGTCGCCGAGCTGCAGCGCGGCGATCAGCGCGACCGTCGTCGCGTCGTCCGCCGGCTCGGCGGGATCAGTCAACGATGCTCACCCGGTCGTGCACGCGCAGCTCGCGCAGGCGCGCGAGGTACGCGTCCTCGGGGCCGTCGAGCGCGACGCGGAGCAGGCCGCCGTCGAAGCGCACGCGCCAGTGCAGGGCGCCCGCCAGGTGGCCGAGCTCGATGCCTGCCGCGAGGTCGACCGGCCTCAGCGTGAGCCAGCGCTGCTCGCCGACGCGGACCACGACCGCGCGCGTGTCGTCCAGCCACAGCACCGCACCGTCGCGCAGCCGCTGGCTGCGCGGCAGCTCGACGAAGCACGGAGTGCCGGCGTCGGTGATCGCGTGGAAGCGGCGGCGCGGCAGGTCCGCCGGATCGATCTGCAGCGTCTCGACCCGACCCGCGTGGGCCAGCGCGTGCAGCCGCTCGGCGATCGACGGGTCGGCGCGGTCGCCGACGTTCGCCCCGAGCACCAGCGGCGAGGTCATGCCGCCCCGCGCCGGATGCCGGCGCGCCTCGATGCGGGGCACGTCGACGCGCCGCGGGACACCGCGGCACGGCGGGCCGGCTCCGGGAGACGGACTAGGGGCATGGCGGCGCTCCTTGCGATCGACGTGCCACCGAGGCGGCCGCCCGGCGGCGGTCGCCGACCTCGTCGATCTTAGGCGCTGTGCGCGGCGCGCGTGCGCCACCGTTCCATCCCGCTGCGGTCAGTCCTCGACGGAACGGAACCCGCGCCGATCGGTGGCACGCCGGACGCGGCCACCCGGACGGAGACGGACCTGCTCGGTCCGGCCGTCAGGGCGTTCACTCCGCGCGTCGAACCTCAGGATCGCACCCGCGACCCGGTCGAACGGCAGGACCTCGTCGACTGCGCCGAGCTTGATGGCCTCCTTCGGCATGCCGAAGACGACGCAGCTCGCCCGCGCCCGCGCGATCGTCCCCGCGCCGCCCTCGTGCAGCGCCCTCATGCCGCGCGCGCCGTCGTCGCCCGTGCCGGTCAGGATGATCGCGAGCACGTCCTCGCCCGCGCACTCGGCGGCCGAACGGAACAGCACGTCGACCGAGGGCGTGTGCCGGTTGAACGGCGGCCCGTCCTGCACGGCAGCCTGGTACTGCCCGCCCGACCTGCGCAGCTGCATGTGCCGCGCGCCCGGCGCGATCAGCACCATGCCGCGCTCCAGCCGGCCACCGTCGCGCGCCTCGCGCACGCGCACCGCGGCGAGACCGTCCAGCCGCTGCGCGTAGATCGCGGCGAAGCGCTCGGGCCGGCAGCGCGTGAAGGCCGGCGAGCGGCGGCCTCGCGGCGGGCGCCGGGGCGCTGCGCGCGGTCGCCGCCGCGCCGACCCGGGGGCGCGACTGCGCGGCGGCCTTCAGCGTCCGCACCCGCTCGCACCGGGTCTCCTCGGGGCAACCCTTCAGGCCGAGCCGCGGCGTGGTGACCACCGCGACCGCGCCGGCGGACAGCGCCTCGAGCGCCACCTCGCTGCCCTTGCTCGCGAGCGTCGAGCAGATCACCGTCGGGATCGGCGCGGTCGCCATCTGCTGGCGCGGGAAGGTCCGCGCGTCCATGCCGGGCATCTCGATGTCCAGCAGCACGACGTCGGGCTCGAGCCGCGCGATGGCGGCGGCCGCGAGCAGCGGGTTCGGCGCGCTGCCTGCGAGTTCGAGGTCGGGTACGCCCTGCAGCAGGTGCTGCATCGTCCGCCGCACGATCGCGGAGTCGTCGATCACGCAGGCCTTGACGGGCATGCCTCGCAGTCCGCTCTCGGGTCTGCCTCGGACCGGCACCGCGGCGAAGCAGCTGACCGCACCGACCGCACCGACCGTCCGCCGCGGACGGCCGCACGGCGCGAGCGCGCCGTGCGTCCCGGCGGGCGATGGCAGCCTCGACGCAACAACCGCCCACCCCGTCATCGAGAGACCCCGCCCATGAGCCGTCCGGACGATCCCCACCTTGCCGCGTTCGCCGCGCCGCTGCTCGCCCTCGCCCTCGCCGCCTGCGGCGGCGGCGGCGACGCCGCACCCGCCGCAGCCACCGGCGCGCCGCTGACCCCGGACAACGCCCCCGCCGTCGCGGCCGAGGCGTACAAGGCCGCCGACGCGCTGTACGACAGCGGCTCGCTCGGCACCACCCAGCTGAAGGAGGCGCAGGGGGGCGCTGCGCCGCTGGACCTGGTGCGCCTCGCGACCTCGCGGCTGCTCTCGCTGGACGCCCGCCCGGCCACGGAGGGTCGGACGACCAAGGCGGTCACCACGGTGAGCGAGGCGTGCCCGGGCGGCGGGACCTCGAGCGCGACCTTCGACGACGCCGACGGCGACGGCGCGCTGTCCACCGGCGACTCCGGCAGCTTCAGCTTCGTCGGCTGCCGATTCGCGGACGTCGTGCTGTCCGGGCGCTTCGCGTTCTCGGGCGTGGTCGTCACCGGCACGCCCAGCTCGCCGTCGCGCTCGATCGCCGCGACCTTCACCTTCGAGTCGATGACCGCATCGGGCCCGGCCGGCTCCGGCAGTGCGAGCGGCGACGTGTCGATCCAGGCCGCGATCGCGGGCACGGCGAGGCAGGTCATCGACGTCGCACTCGCCGGCAACTCGCTCACCGTCGTCGAGAATGCGCGCACCCGCACGCTGTCAGGCTACTCGGGCCAGCTTCGGCTCGACGAGGGGGCGGGCAGCTTCCGCTACGCGGTCCAGGGCACGGTGTCGGGTACCGGCCTGCCGGGCACGGTGTCGGTCACGACGCCGACGGCCTTCGTCGGCACGATCGGCGGCTTCCCCGCGAGCGGCGCGATGCTGCTGCGCGCCGCGGACGGCAGCGCCGCGCGCGTGACGGCGACCTCGCCGGTGTCGGTCACGCTCGAGGTCGACGCGAACGCCGACGGCGCATTCGAAAGCAGCAGCACGCTGACCTGGGCGCAACTGGTCGGCGCCTGACCGGAGCCGGGCGCGGCGGCCCGCGCCGCCCGCGCCGCGACGGCCTCTGTGTCCGGTCAGCCCGCGGCCGTCTCGGCCGCGGCCACTGGCTCGCGCTCGATCCTCGCCCACAGCGCGCGCACGCGCGCCATCAGCTCGAGTGACTCCTGCCACCGGTCGGAGAGCTCGTAGCCGTCGGCCCCGGTGATCGCATACGGTGTCGGGCCGAGCTCGCAGAGGAAGGTCAGCGTGTCGTCGGGCCCCGCGCGCCGGCGCCAGCTGCGCATCGCGTAGGCCCACCAGTCCATGAACAGCTCGACCCAGCCCTGGTGCTGCGCGAAGCCGATCTGCACCTGCACCTGCTCACGCGACGCGATACGGCCGTGCAATGCCCAGGAGTGGTCGAGGATCCGGTGGATCAGCGCGTGGTTCTCCTCGGCGATCGGCCACGCGAACTCGCGCCCGACGAGATAGTGCGACAGGTCGGCGGTCAGTCGCAGGTCCGGGAAGCGATCGAGCAGGTGCAGCGTGAGGATCAGGTCGGTCGTCATGCGGTCGCGGTGCGTCTCGAACCGCAGCGGCACGCCCGCGTCCTCGGCCAGCCGGCACCAGCCCTCGATGTACGGCACGCAGTCCTCGAGACGGTACGGGCGCACGTCGGCCTGCAGGTTCAGGTGGTCCGCGCCGAACTCGCGCACATGCGCGAGGATGGGCCCCAGCTCGTCGACCGTCCGCGGATAGCACTGAGCCTG
Organism: Burkholderiales bacterium; assembly: GCA_020248665.1. GTDB lineage: Bacteria > Pseudomonadota > Gammaproteobacteria > Burkholderiales > Burkholderiaceae_E > UBA4615. Next base: position 23,949 of record JADCHE010000015.1, read on the forward strand.
CCAGCTCATGCCGTGGCGGCGCAGGAAGCCGGTGACGGTGCGGGCGTAGTCGCGATCGGCGAAGCGCACGCCGCAGCCATCGAAGCCCGCGTCGCGGATCATCGCGAGTTTCTCGTCGAGCGACCACTCGAGTCCGTCGGGCCGACGACGCTCCATCGCCCACAGCGACTGGTAGACCAGGAAGCGCTGCATCGTCCCCTCCCCCGGACGGCACGGCCGTCCTCGCGGGCACTGTAGCGCGCACGAGGGCGGAGCGGCCGCCGACGGCACCGACGGTGGAACGCGCTGCGCCCGGCTCCGTGGACAGGCGCGACGCCGGCACGAGCCCGGGTACGCGAAACCCGGCGTGGCGCGCCCCGCGGCCGCGCGCGATGCTCGCGCACGATGCTGCTCCTCGCCACCTGCCGCACGATCGCCGCACCGCATCGCCGTCCCCCGGCCCGCACCCGGGGTGCGAGCCGCTCGACGACGACTCGCGCCAGCCCGTGGAGATCGACCGCCGGCGTATCGTCCGCGAGGGCGGCGTCGTCGACGTCTGGATCCGGACGCGCGGCGACCCGGACGCGGTCGCGCGCGAGATCGAGGCCGTCGACGTCGAGGGCGAGGCCGTGCTCCGCGTGCGTGCATCGCTGCACCGCTCGCTGCACCGGTGGTCGTTCCAGTGCGACCACGCCTCGCACGCGCTCGCGGTCTCGGCGTACTACGCGGCGGACGGCTCGCCGATCCGCGAGTTCGGGCCGACGCGGCGCTCCTGCTGGCCGGTGCAGCCCGAGACGGTCGGCCAGCGCCCGCTCGGATTCGCCTGCGGCCACGACCGAGGCGAGGCGCGCGCCGACCGCGACGACCGACCCGCCGCCGCATCGGACGACGACGGGGCCGCCCCCGGCGACGCCGCGAACGTCGCGGTCGACCGGGTGCCGGTCAGGACACGGACACGCTGAGCGAGGCGCTCAGCGCGCGGCCTGGCGCCGGCGCGCGATGACGCCAAGGGCCTCGGCCGCTGCAGCGTCGCTGCGCGGCGCGAGCAGTGCGAACCACCAGCCGGCGGCCTGCGGGTTGCCGCCGAAGAACTGCAGCAGCGCGTCGGCCTCGCGCGCGTGCGCGGTGCGCAGCGGCGTCTGGTCGGTGACCCCGACCTCGTGGTGCAGCCCGTGGATCGCCTCGTGCAGGAAGATCACCGCGAGCTGCGTACCGGACAGCGCGGGGTCGAGCTCGATGCGCCTGCGCTCGAGGTCGGCCTGCCCGAACACGCGCAGCCGCGTCGCGGTCTTGACCGGCATCGTGCGGACCGTCCAGCCGTTGGCGCCGACGACCAGACGCTGCGGCGTGCGCGCGCTGCGGCGGACGTTCGGGCTCATCGCCCGCAGCAGCGCCCAGGTGAGCCGCGGATTGCGGCGCGCGAGCTGCGACAGGCCGCTCGCGAGCGAATGGGTCAGGTGCTCCTCGGTGCTGTCGTGGATCAGCGCGGCCTGCGCGTAGTGCACGAGGCGCACCAGCGCGTGCGTGAATGCGCGCAGCCACTGCGAGGGCGTGAGGCCCTCGCGCACCAGCACGCGGCCGTGCGTGAGATCCAGGCAGGCATGCCGGCGGCGCACCGGCATCTCGTCGGCAGGCAGCTCGCGCACGACGAGCGTGTAGGGGCCCAGCTCGAGGCTCTCGTAGAGCGCAAGGGCGCGCAGCTGGGCGGTCAGCAGGATCCGATGGGGTGCCACGGTGAACTCCTTGGCCCTCATCATCGCCCGGTTCGGGCCCGGTTTCTATTGGCGGATCACCCGAATCGGCCTGTGTCCAAAGACCGACCGCTTGGCTCGACGAGGAATCCCCCGGACAGAATCAAAAGACTTTTGTTTTTCACGAATACCATGAATCAAGGGTCTCGCCGCTCGACGGCCGGCAGCCGCCAGCCCCGCCCGACCGCCGCCATCCGCAGCCCGAACGCGAGGGCGGCGCCCGCGCCGATCGCGACGCTGCGCGGTGTGCCGAAGGCGTCGAGCCCGACGACGACCCAGCCGCCGGCGAAGGCGCAGGTCGCGTGCAGCTCGGTGCGGCGGAAGATCCGCGGCACCTCGTTGCACAGCACGTCGACGATCACGCCGCCGAAGGTCGCGGTGATCACGCCCATGATCACCGCGATCAGCGCGGGCAGCCCGACGTCGAGCGCGAGCGCGGTGCCGGTCGCCGCGAACAGCCCCATGCCGATCGCATCGGGCCACTGCACCGCGCGCTCGACCCACGGCCGCGCGCGCCGCCGCGCGAGCCAGGGCAGCAGCAGGCTCAGCGCGAGCACCGCGACCACCCACCCGTGGTGCTCGATCCAGAAGAGCGGGCGACGGTCGATCAGCAGGTCGCGCAGCGTGCCGCCGCCGAATGCGGCGACGAACGCGAGCGCGAAGTGCCCGATCGGATCCATGCCGCGGCGCTCCGCCTCCAGGTACCCGGACACCGCGAACGCGATCAATCCCGCGATCTCGGCCCAGCTCAGCGCGATCTCCATGTACCGAGCGTATCGCATGAGGCATAGAATCTCCCGATCCCCTCGGCCCTTCCCCCAGGCGCAGCCATGACGACCCGCCCGAACGTCGCCCTCCCCCTCTCCTACGGCGTGGCGCGCGCCGGCATCGCGGCGCTCGCGATCGCCGCGCCCGCGGTCCTCGCGCAGGGCACGCCGCAGCAGGTCGTGCGCGGCCCGGTCGCCACCTACTGGGTGACCGCGGACACCACGTCCGGCCTCGGCGCGATGGGCGGCGGCGGCGGCGGCATGGGTGCGATGCTCGGCATGCTGACCGGCCGCGGCGGCGGCCCGCTGCGCACGCTCGACCTGCGCCTCGGCTCCTCGCAGCAGGCGTCGGGCGCGCCGCAGGCCGCACACCTGATCCCGCCGGCGATGTCGATGGGTCCGCAGCTGCCGCTGGTCACGCCCGAGCCTGCGAAGCCCCCCCCGCCGCAGCGCGAGGAACGCGAGATGCCCGAGGGCATGGAGCGGCCCAAGGGCCGGATGCTGATCTTCTGGGGCTGCGGCGAGCAGGCCGGTGCGGGTCAGCCGGTGATCATCGACTTCTCGAAGATCGCGGCCGGCCAGCCGGTGCCGAACCTGGTGTCGCGCAGCCTGCGGCTGCCGCGCGGGCCGGCCTTCGGCAACAGCCGCACCTATGGCGCGTGGCCGAACGAGCGCGACCGCCAGGCCGTGCCGCCGCAGGCCTCGCTGGTCGGCGAGCACCAGGTCAAGGGCAACTACTCGCCCGACATCCGGTTCATGGTCGAGCGTCACGACTTCATGCCGCCGGTCGACCTCGCGCAGGCGAAGACCGCGGCCTCGGCGCAGCAGCTGACCTGGAAGCCGGTGACCGGCGCGACCGGCTACTTCATGAGCGCGTTCGGCGCCGGCGGCGGCCCGGGCGGCGACGGCAGCGACATGGTCATGTGGACCTCGAGCGCAGTGCAGGAGATGGGCGGCTCGCTGATGGACCACGTGCCGCCGGCTGAAGTCGCGCGGCTGATCCGCGAGCGCGTCGTGCTGCCGCCCGATCGCACCGAGTGCGCGGTGCCCGCGCAGGTGATCCAGGCGATGCCGATGGGCATGCTGAACTTCATCGCCTACGGCGAGGAGCTGAACCTCGCGAACCCGCCGCGCCCGCAGGATCCGAAGGTCCCCTGGGACATCCAGTGGGCGGTGAAGCTGCGGCTGCGCTCGACCTCGATGGTGCCGCTCGGCGAGGGCATGGCCGGCATGATGGGCGGCGGCGGCCGCTCGGGCGGCGCGGCCTCCGCACCGCCGGCCCCCGCGGGCGGCGCGGGCGCTCCGGCGCCGACCGGCTCGGCGCCGCCGCCCGACGCCGGCGCGCCGCCGGCCTCGCAGGGCTCCGCGATCCCCGGGATCCCGGGCGTCGCCGGCGAGGCCGTCGAGCAGGGCGTCAAGGCGCTGCGCGGCCTGTTCGGCCGCTGAGCGCCGGCGTGTCCGCGCCGGCGCGCCGCCGGCTGCTGGTCGTCGCGTGGTCGAACACCGGCGGCACCGACCGGCTCGTCGAGGCCGCGGTCGCGGGTGGGCGCGAGGCGACCGACGACGTGCCGGGCTTCGAGACGATGGCGTGCCGCTGCGACCTCGTCGCCCCCGAGGCGCTGCTGCGCGCCGACGCGCTGCTCTTCGCGACGCCCGAATGCCTCGGCTCGATGGCCGGCCCGATGAAGGCGTTCTTCGACCGCTGCTACTACCCGGCGCTCGATCGTCTCGTCGGGCGGCCGTACGCGACGATCGTCTGCGCCGGTACCGACGGCCACGGCGCGCTCCGGCAGATCGAGCGGATCGCGACCGGCTGGCGCCTGCGCCGCATCGCCGAGCCGGTGCTCGCGATCACCGGCGCCCAGACTCCCGAGGCGATCCTCGCACCGAAGCGCATCGCCGACGCCGACCTCGCACGCGCCGCGGAGCTCGGCGCGACGCTTGCCGCCGGGACCGCGTACGGCGTCTGGTGACGCGCCCCACCCTCGCCGCGCTACGGCTCGTGCGCGACCTCGTCGCCGAAGCGCGTGCCGACCGCGCGCGCCGCGTCGACCCAAGGGTGGTCGGGCGGCACCGTGCGCAGCGTCGCGATCGACTCGACGATCGGCACCTCGACGATCCCGGTGCCGCGCAGCGCGACCATCACGCCGGACGCCCCGCGGCACGCGGCCTGCGCGGCCGCGACGCCGAAGCGCGTCGCGAGGATCCGGTCGTACGCGGTCGGCGTGCCACCGCGCTGCAGGTGGCCGAGCACCGTGACCCGGGTCTCCAGCCCGGTACCCTCCTCGATCCGCCGCGCGACGACCGCACCGATCCCGCCGAGCTGCTTCGCGTCGGTGCGCCTGCGGTCGATGCCCTTCAGCACCTCGCCGCCCTCGGGCAGCTTCGCGCCCTCGGCGACGCAGACGATCGAGAAGCGCCTCCCACGCATCGCACGGTGCCGCACGTGGCGATACACGGCGTCCCAGCGGAACGGGATCTCCGGGATCAGGATCGTGTCCGCGCCGCCCGCCATGCCACCGGCGAGCGCGATCCATCCGGCGTAGCGGCCCATCACCTCGATCACCATCACGCGGTGGTGCGAGGACGCGGTGGTGGTCAGCCGATCGATCGCCTCCGAGACGATGGACACGGCGGTGTCGAAGCCGAAGGTGGTGTCGGTCGCCGACAGGTCGTTGTCGATCGTCTTCGGCACGCCCACCACCGGCACGCCGAGCTCCACGAAGCGCTGCGCGATGTGCATCGAACCGTCGCCGCCGACGACGACCAGCGCGTCGAGCGCCGCCTCGCGGATCCGCGCCATCGCCCGCGCCGATACGTCGTGGATCGTCACCGTGCCGTCGTCGCCGCGGACGGGGTAGTGCCACGGGTCGCCCTTGTTGGTCGTGCCGAGCATCGTGCCGCCCTCGCCGACCAGGCCTGCGACCTCCTGGTAGTCGAGCTCGCGCATGCGGCCTTCGAGCAGGCCCTCGAAGCCGTCCTCGATGCCGATGACGGTGGCGCCCCAGCGGCCGCGCGCGGTCCGCGTGAAGCCGCGGATCACCGCGTTCAGGCCGGGGCAGTCGCCGCCGCCGGTCAGCAGGCCGATGCGTCGGGGTCGGGAGTCGGTCATGCGGCGCCTCGCTCGGGGTTCGATCCGCGGATCGTAGCGCGACGGGCTGCGGAGATGCCGACGCGTTCGCACGGTCGCGCGACGGGCGCGGGCCGAGCGCTCCGGCCTCCGGTACCGCGGGTGCCGGGCCCGGGCGTGCGGGCGTGCTAGCCTCGATGCGTCCACGCCTGCCGTGCCGCCCCCGCCTCGATGACCGCGCTCCGTCCCCCGTCGCTCCGTGCCGCTTCGAGCACGTCCGCACGCGTGGTGTCGCTCGCGTTCGCCGCCCTGCTCGCGGCTGCGGCCCCGACGGTCGCGACCGCACGCGAGGCCCCCGCGCCGATCGAGGGGGCCGCCCTCGACGTGCAGGACGGTGACTCGTTCCTGATGCGTGCCGACGACGGCCGGCGCGTGCGCGTGCGCGTCAACGGCATCGACGCGCCCGAGAAGCACCAGCCGTGGGCCGACGCGTCGCGCCGGCACCTCGGCGAGCTGCTGCGCGGCCGGCGGATCCGCCTCGAGCCGGTCAAGCAGGACGTCTTCGATCGCACCGTCGCGCGGGTCGTCGTCGTCGACGCAGACCCGCCCGAGCGCGACGCGGGCCTCGCGCAGGTCGAGGCCGGCCTCGCGTGGCACTTCAAGCGCTACCGCTCGGACCAGACCGACGAGGGATTCGCCCGCTACGCGCGGGCCGAGCGCAACGCGCAGGCGCGCGGCCTCGGCCTGTGGCGCGACGCGACGCCCGAGGCGCCGTGGGACTTCAGGGCGCGGCAGCGCCGCGAGCAGGCGGCGGAGGCGGTGCCGTCGGAAGGATCGAAGGCACGACGCTGACCGCGCTGCCGCGCAGGGAGACGGTCGCCAGCGCATCGAGCCCGGTCGGGTTCGGGTCGACGACGATCACCGGCCGGTGATGCCGCACTGCGGCCCGCGGCAGGCTCGCCGCGGGCTGCACCAGCCCCGAGGTGCCGACGACCCGCATCGCGCCGGCCTGCGCCGCGAGCCGCTCGGGATCGAAGCGCGCCCACATCCTCCAGCGCGTCGCGAAAGGTCGGGATGCCGCTCTCGGCCGACGCGCCGGCACCGGTGAACACGACGACACGCCGGGCTCCGGCGAGCGGCACCCGCGCCCGTGCGAGCGTGTCCGGGTCGGGTCCGCTCACGACCGCGGGCCCAGCCGCGTGCGCCGCACCGTCTCGTAGAGCACGATGCCGGCCGCGACCGACACGTTGAGGCTGGCCACCTCGCCGCGCATCGGGATCGACACCAGCGCGTCGCAGCGCTCCTTGGTCAGCCGCCGCAACCCGACGCCCTCGGCACCGAGCACCCAGGCGACCGACGCCGGCACCTCGGCCTCGTAGAGCGTGCGTTCGGCGCCGTCGGCGGTGCCGAGCACGGTGATGCCGCGCTCCTGCAGCGCGTCGATCGTCCGCGCGAGGTTGGTCACCATCACGTAGGGCACGCTATCGGCCGCGCCGCTCGCCGTCTGGATCGCCGCCTCGTTCAGCGGGCACGCATGGTCCTTCGGTGCGATCACGCCGTGCGCGCCCGCACCGTCGGCCACGCGCAGGCACGCACCGAGGTTGCGCGGGTCGGTGACGCCGTCGAGCAGCAGCAGCAGCGGCGGGCCCTCGATCGCGTCGAGCAGCGCTTCGAAGCCCACTGCCGGAGGACGCGACTCGGCGATCGCGACCACGCCCTGGTGGCGCCGGTTGGGACACAGCCGGTCGAGGCGCGCCGCGTCGACGCGACGCGCCTCGACGCCCGCCTGTGCGGCGACCGCGAGGAGCTCGCGCATCCGCCCGTCCTCGCGCTTCGCGTCGACGTAGAGCTCGGTGATCGACGTGGCCTCGCGACGCAGCCGCGAGGTCACCGCGTGGAAGCCGAACACCAGCATCGCGTCAGGCCCGGCGCTTGCGCTTGCTGCCGCCGCGCGGTGCGTCGCGACCGCCGCGGCGCTTGGCCGACTGCCGCTCGGCGCGTGCCCGTGCGACCTGCTCGGTCTTTGCGGGTGCGGCCTTGCGGCCGGTGCGCTCGGGTGCCGGCGCGGGTCCGAGCTCCGCCGCGCTCGGCATGCGCGGCGCACGCGCGTCGGTGCGCGCGAGCTCGGTCTTGACCATCCGGAACTCGATGCGGCGCGCCTCGAGGTCGACGCGCGAGACCTGCACGTCGAGCTCGTCGGTGAGCCGGAAGCGCCGGCCGGTGCGCTCGCCGCGCAGCTCGTGCGCGGCCTCGATGTACTGGAAGTAGTCGCTGCCGAGCTCGGACACGTGGACCATGCCCTCGACGAACAGCTCGTTGAGCGTCACGAAGAGCCCGAACGGCGCGACGCCGGTCACGCGCCCGCGGAACTGCTCGCCGACCCGTTCGCGCATGTATTGGCACTTGAGCCAGGCCTCGACGTCGCGCGACGCATCGTCGGCGCGGCGCTCGTTGCCAGAGCAGACCAGCCCGAGCTGCTCCCAGCGGTCGAGCTCCTCGCGCTGCGCGACGCTCATCCGGCCGCGCTCGGCGGCGCGGTCCTCGGCACGCGCGACCGACTTCGCCGACGGCGCGGCGGGTACGCCCTTGCGCCCGCGCGGCGCGGGCCGCGGCGGCACCGGTTCGCCGTCGGGCGCGGGCGGCGCATAACGCTCGCCGCGCAGCAGCGCCTTGATGACCCGGTGCGTCAGCAGGTCCGGATAGCGGCGGATCGGCGAGGTGAAGTGTGCGTAGGCCTCGTACGACAGGCCGAAGTGCCCGACGTTGTAGGGCGAGTAGATCGCCTGCTGCATCGAGCGCAGCAGCATCGTCTGCAGCAGCGCCGAGTCGGCGCGCGGCGCGATCTGCTGGGCGAGCACCGCGTAGTCGGCCGGCGACGGGTCCTCGCCGCCGCCGAGCGTCAGGCCCACGCCCTGCAGGAACTCGCGCAGCAGCGCGAGCTTGTCGGGCGTCGGCCCCTCGTGGATCCGGTACAGCGACGGGTGCCGGCTGCGCGCGACGAAGTCGGCCGCGCAGGTGTTGGCGGCCAGCATGCACTCCTCGATCAGCTTGTGCGCGTCGTTGCGCGTGCGAGCGACGATCTTCTCGATGCGCCCGGCGACGTCGCAGACGATCTTGGTCTCGACCGACTCGAAGTCCATCGCGCCGCGCACGCCGCGCGCCTTGACCAGCGACCGGTACAGGTCGTAGAGGTTCTGCAGGTGCGGCACCAGCGGCGCCCGCGCGCGGGCCGCCGCCGGGTCGCGGCCCGACAGCACCGCCCAGACCTCGTCGTAGGTCAGGCGCGCCGCCGAGTGCATCACCGCCTCGTAGAACTGGTAGGCCTTCACCTGGCCGCGCGCGGTGATCACCATGTCGGCGACCAGCACCAGCCGGTCGACCGCCGGGTTCAGCGAGCACAGCCCGTTGGACAGCTTCTCCGGCAGCATCGGGATCACGCGCCGCGGGAAGTAGACCGAAGTCGAGCGCTGGATCGCGTCGGTGTCGATCGCACCGCCGTGGTCGACGTAGTGCGCGACGTCGGCGATCGCGACCAGCAGGCGCCAGCCGCCGGCGCGCCGGCCGGAGGTCTCGAGCGGCTCGCAGTAGACCGCATCGTCGAAGTCGCGCGCGTCCTCGCCGTCGATCGTCACCAGCGGCACGTCGCGCAGGTCGACACGGCGCTTCAGGTCGATGGTGCGCACCTGCGCCGGCAGCTTCGCGGCCTGTGCGAGCGCGGCCTCCGAGAATTCGTGCGGCACGTCGAACTTGCGCACCGCGATCTCGATCTCCATGCCCGGGTCGTCGACCCCGCCGAGCACCTCGACCACCCGGCCCATCGGCGGGGTGTGGCCGTTGGGCGGCTGGACGATCTCGACGGTGACCACCTGTCCGGGCTCGGCCTTCGCGGCGTCGCCGGGCGCGATCAGGATGTCGTGCTTGATGCGCTGGTCCTCGGGCACGACGACGGTGACGCCGCGCTCGAGCACCAGCCGCCCGACGAGCTTGCGGTGGCCGCGGTCGGTGACCTCGACGATCGACCCCTCGGGCTTGCCGCGCTGGTCGAAGCCGGTCCGGCGCGCGAGCACGCGGTCGCCGTGCATGACCTTCTGCATCTCGCGGTTGGGCAGGAACAGGTCGGGCCCGCCCGCGTCGGGCACGAGGAAGCCGAACCCGTCGCGGTGGCCGACGATGCGGCCGGCGACGAGGTCGAGCTTGCTGGCGAGCATCAGCACGCCCTTGCGGTTGGGCAGCAGCTGGCCGTCGCGTTCCATCGCGACGATCCGCTGTTCGAAGGCCTGCGCGTGGCGCGGCGGCACGCCGAGTCTCCCGCCGAGCTCGCCCGGCGTCAGCGGGGCGTCGGCGGTTCGCAGCGCATCCAGGATGTCCTCCCGGGTCGGGGGTGTCCAGGCCTTGCTCACGATTTGACAGATGAATTCATGGGGTTATACTGCGCGGCTCCGTCGGGTTGCGACCCGCCGGAACCGCGCCCAGATGGCGGAATTGGTAGACGCACTAGGTTCAGGTCCTAGCGCCAGCGATGGTGTGGAGGTTCGAGTCCTCTTCTGGGCACCAGCTTCTCGAGAAGGCCCCGCGCAGCGGGGCCTTCTCCATTTCGGGGCCCGGCACTGCACGTGCAAGGAGGGTCGCGTCGATCGGTCTCAGCTCGGCCACCGCGCCTTGAGGTCGCTCGGCCGGAGGTGATCGTACTCCTCGAACGGCTGGTGGATCCACGGATTCGTGGGCAGGTGGTCGACGTAGAAGTCGGGCTCGGCCACCGACTGGCCCTTGCGCCAGATCACCGCCGAACGGATCTCCCGGACCTGAGGGTAGCGCGCCTTCAGCGCCGGGATCACCTCGACCAGGGTCGCGCCCGAGTCGACGAGGTCGTCGGCGAGCAGCCAGTTCGGGCCGGGCAGCGGCTCGGCGCAGCTCATGTGCTCGGCGATCATCAGCCGGCTCTGCGTCGTGCCCGCGTTCTCGCGGTACGAGCTGGTGAACAGCACGCCGAGCGGCCGCCGGAAGAGCCGCGACAGCGCGTCGCCGACCCGCAGGCCGCCGCGCGCGAGGCAGACGATCGCATCGAAGTGCCAGGCCGAATCGTGCACGCGGACCGCGAGCTTCTCGATCAACCGGTTGTACTCGTCCCAGGAGACGTGCAGGTCCCTCATGGACGGCCTCAGCGCGTGAACGGGTGGCGCAGCAGGATGGTCTCGTCGCGGTCGGGGCCGGTCGAGACCATGTCGATCGGGGCGCCGACGAGCTCCGAGAGCCGCTCGAGGTAGCGCCGCGCCTCGGGGGGCAGCGCGTTCCAGCTGCGCGCGCCGAAGGTGGTGACGCTCCAGCCGGGCAGCTCTTCGTACAGCGGCTCGCAGGTCGCCACGTCCTCGGCGCCGAAGGGCAGCAGGTCGACCGGCTGGCCCGCGCGGCGATACCCGGTGCAGATGCGTACCGTCGACAGCCCGTCCAGCACGTCGAGCTTGGTGACGCACAGGCCCGAGACGCCGTTCAGCTGGATCGAGCGGCGCATCGCGACCGCGTCGAACCAGCCGCAGCGGCGCGGCCGTCCGGTCACCGAGCCGAACTCGTTGCCCTTCGTCGCGAGGTGCTTGCCGACGTCGTCGAACAGCTCGGTCGGGAACGGGCCGGAGCCCACGCGCGTGGTGTAGGCCTTCGCGATGCCAAGCACGTAGTCGAGCTGCTGCGGCCCGACGCCGGCGCCCGGCGCGGCGGCGCCGGCGATGCAGTTGCTGCTCGTGACGAACGGATAGGTGCCGTGGTCGACGTCGAGCAGCGCGCCCTGCGCGCCCTCGAACAGCAACCGGTCGTCGCGGCGCGCAGCGGCTGCGAGCTCGGCGGGCACGTCGGCCACCATCGGCGCGACGCGAGGCGCGAGCTTCAGCGCGTCGTCGACGACCCGGTCCGGGTCGAGCGCCTGGGCGCCGTAGTAGTGCATCAGCGCGAAGTTGTGGAAGTCGAGCACCTCGCGCACCTTCGCGCGCAGCTGCTCCGGCGAGAACAGGTCGCGCACGCGCACCGCGCGGCGCCCGACCTTGTCCTCGTAGGCGGGTCCGATGCCGCGCCCGGTGGTGCCGATCTTCGCGTCGCCGCGCTTGGACTCGCGCGCGCGGTCGAGCGCGACGTGGTACGGCAGGATCAGCGGGCAGGTGCCGCTGATGCGCAGCCGGTCGCGGACCGCGACGCCGGCGCGCTCGAGTTCGTCGATCTCCTGCAGCAGCGCGTCGGGCGAGAGCACCACGCCGCTGCCGATCCAGCAGGTCACGCCGGGCCGCAGGATGCCCGACGGGATCAGGCGCAGCACCTGCTTCTTCCCGCCGATCACCAGCGTGTGGCCGGCGTTGTGCCCGCCCTGGAAACGGACGACGCCCTGCGCCTGCTCCGTCAGCCAGTCGACGACCTTGCCCTTGCCCTCGTCACCCCACTGGGTGCCGATCACGACGACGTTCTTGCCCATCTCAATGGTCTCCGCGCAGCGGCCTGACGACCCATGCCGCGCCCTGCTTGGCGAGCTCGCGATCGCATTCGAATTCCTGCTGCTCGTGCTCGTGGCCCGGCAGCACCTGGACGACGATCTCGCCCTGCGCACGCAACGCGCGCACCGCGTCGGCGAGGCCCGGGTCAGTGCCCCAAGGCGCGCGCACCGCAGGCGCGGGCGGCCGCTCCGGCAACAACCCGGCGAGCTCGCGCAGCTCGAGCGAGAAGCCGGTGGCGGGTCGCGCGCGCCCGAAGGCCGCACCGACGTTGTCGTAGCGCCCGCCGCGGCCGATCGCGTTCGGCAACCCGTCGACGTAGGCCGCGAAGATCGCGCCACTGTGGTAGCGGTAGCCGCGCGCGTCGCCGAGGTCGAGCGCGACCCCGACCTCGAGCCCGTCGCCCGAGGCGAGCTGCGGCGCGGCGGCCAGGCGCTCGAGCTGCGCGAGCGCGTCGGTCACCTGCGCCGACGCGGGCAGCACCGCCTTGGCCTTCGCGAGCACCGACGGCACCGCGCCGAAGAGGCCGGGCAGCGCGAGCACCGCGCGGCGCGCCGGACCGTCGGGCGCGCCCGACAGCAGCCGCGCCAGACCCGGCGAGTCCTTGGCCTGCAGCAGCGGGAACGCCTCGTCCTCGCCCACCCCCGGCAGCTGCGCGATCAGCGTGCGCACGATGCCGACATGGCCGAGATCGATCCGCACGCGCGGCACCCCCGCGACGCGCAGCGACTGCAGCAGCATGCCCACGACCTCGAGGTCGGCCTCGGGGCCGGCGTGCCCGTAGAGCTCGGCGCCGATCTGCAACGGCTCGCGCGTCGACAGAGGGCCCGCGGGGCGTGCGTGCAGCACGTGCCCCGCGTAGCACAGGCGTACGACGCCGGCGCGGTCGAGCAGGTGTGCGTCGATCCGTGCGACCTGCGGCGTGATGTCGGCGCGCAGGCCCATCGTGCGGCCGGACAGCTGGTCGATCAGCTTGAAGGTGGTCAGGTCGAGGTCGCGTCCGCTGCCGGTGAGCAGCGAATCGAGGTACTCGATCATCGGCGGCATCACCAGCTCGTAGCCGTACGTGCGGTACAGGTCGAGCAGGCGTCGGCGCAGTTCCTCGATCCGCCGCGCCTCGCTCGGCAGGATGTCGGAAATGCTCTCGGGAAGCAGCCAGCGCGGCATCGTCGTTCTAGTCGTGGCCCGTCGGCCGACGCGAGCGGGTCAGGCGGCGGCCGACAGCAGCAGCAGGCCGGCGAGGGCGGCGGCCAGGCCCATGAAGCGGATCTGTCCGTCGCGCATCGCGGCGATCCGGCGCATCGCCTCGCGCCAGCTCGGCGGCGACAGCAGCGGCATCAGCCCCTCGAGGATCAGCATCAGCCCGAGCGCGGCGATCAGGTTCGCGGCCACCGCCCGCCCCTCACTTGCGCGGGCCCGCCGCACCGGCGGACGAGGACGGCGCACGGAAGTAGCGGAAGAACTCCGAGCTCGGGTCGAGCACCAGCACGTCGCTGCGCGAGCGGAACGTCGAGCGGTACGCCTCGAGGCTGCGGTAGAAGCTCGCGAACTCGGGGTTCTGGCCGAAGGCCTCGGCGAACAGCGCCGAGGCCTTCGCGTCGCCCTCACCCTTGACGCGCTGCGCGTCGCGGTAGGCCTCGGCGATGATCACGTCGCGCTGCCGCTCGGCATCGGCGCGGATCTTCTCGGACTCGGCCGAGCCGGTGGCGCGGCGCTCGTTGGCGACGCGCTTGCGCTCGGACTGCATCCGGTCGAACACCCGCTCGGACACCTCCGGCGCGAAGTCGACGCGCTTCAGGCGCACGTCGATGACCTCGGCGCCGATCTGCTTGGCGTCCTCGTTCATCTTCGAGCGGACCGAGTCGAGCAGCTCCTGGCGCTTGCCGGAGATCACGTCCGCGACGGTCTTCTTCGCGACCTCGTTGTTCAGGGAATCGCGCAGGCTGCGCTGCAGCCGGTCGCTCGCGATCAGCTCGCTGCCGCCGACCGAGGTGAAGAAGCGGCGCGGATCGGCGATCCGCCACTTCACGAAGGTGTCGATCTGGACGTTCAGCTTCTCGGAGGTGATGAACCGGTCGACGTCGGCGGTGTCGATCGTCAGGATCCGGTTGTCGAAGTACTGGACGTTCTGGAACGGCGGCGGCAGCTTGAAGTGCAGGCCGGGCTTGGAGATCACTTCCTTGATCTCGCCGAGCGCGAAGACGACCGCGTACTGGCGCTGGTCTACGACGAAGAGCGTCGTCGACGCGATGCCGAGGGCGACCAGCAGGCCGACGAGGACGGGGACGAGGCGGTTCATGGCGGCGGCTCCGTCAGCGACCCGAGTCGCGGTCGCGGCCGCGCAGGCCGTCGCGCGTGCCAGCGGGCATCGGCGGCGCCTGGACGGCGGGGGCGTCGGTACGACCGTCGGCCGGCTGCGCGCCCGAGGCGCCCGACTGGGCGCGGGCGGCGTCCGCCGACGCCTGCTGCAGGAGGCGGTCGAGTGGCAGGTACAGCAGGTTGTTGCCCGCGCGGGACTCGACGAGCACCTTGCTCGTGTTGCTGAGTACCTGCTGCATCGTTTCGATGTAGAGCCGATCGCGGGTCACCGCGGGCGCCTTCGCGTACTCGGTGAGCACCTGCTTGAAGCGCGACGCGTCACCCTCGGCGCTCGCGATCACGCGCTGCTTGTAGCCCTCGGACTCCTGCTGCAGGCGGCTCGCGGTACCACGTGCCTTCGGGATCACGTCGTTCGCGTAGGCGCGGCCCTCGTTGATCAGGCGCTCGCGGTCCTGCGCGGCCTTGTTCGCGTCCTCGAACGCGGCCTGCACCTGCTCGGGCGGCTGGGCCTGCTGGATCGTCACGTCGACGATGCCGATGCCGGCCCTGTAGCGGTCGGAGATCGACTGCATCAGCGTGAGGGCGTCCTTCGCGACCTGCTCCTTCTCCTCGTAGAGCACCTGGTCGATGCCCATCCGGCCGATGACCTCGCGGGTAGCGGTCTCGGCGGCCTGGCGCACGATCTCCTCGGGCGCGCCGCCGGGATTGTTGTTGAACAGGTAGGCCTTCGGGTCGGTGATGCGGTACTGGACCGCGAACTGCAGGTCGACGATCGCCTGGTCGCCGGTCAGGATCAGCGACTCGCGCGGCACCTTGTTCTTCACGTTGGTCCGGTAGCCAACCTCGACCTGACGCAGGCGCTGGACGTCGACGGGCTCGGCGGTCTCGATCGGGTACGGCAGGCGCCACTTGAAGCCGGCGCTCTCGACCATGTACTTGAACTCGCCGAAGCGCAGGATCGCGGCCGCCTGGCCTTCCTGGATGATGTAGAAGCCGCTCCCCAGCCACAGCAGGAACGCGATGCCGGCGATCAGGCCGATGCCCGCGCCGGCGCCCTTCATCGAGGGCATCTGCGACGGGCCACCGCCTCGCGGCGGCTCGCCGCCGCCACCGCCCTTTCCGAACATGCGGTTGAGCCGGCGGTTGAAGTCGCGCCAGAGTTCGTCGAGGTCGGGCGGACCGTCGTTGTTCCCGCCGCCGGGGCGCTGCGGGCGATCGTCGCCGGAACGGCCGGAGCGATCGTCGTTCGACCCGCCGGAGCCGCTGCGGCCCCAGCCCGGGTCATTGAGCGACAACACTGTGCGAATGCGGGTCCACATCTGGCATGCCGTTGGGAAGGTGCTGCTCGGTGTCGGAACGGGCGCCGATCCGGTCGGACGCCCCGGCTTCGCCCGTGTCGTCGCGCTCGGAGTCGTCGTCCTGTCCTCCGCGGGCGGGGGCCCGACGGTCGATCGGGTCGACTCGTTCGTCTGGGCCCGCACGGCCCGGTCGCGCGTGGATGACGGCGAACCGGAGCGCCTCGCGCAGCGCATCGAGACCGGATCCTGATCGGGCGCTGACGGACAAGCGTTCGATATTACCACAGCCGTCGCGCTGGACTTCCGGCGGCAGGGGTACCGCGTCGATCTTGTTCAGGACCAGCCATTGCGGCACGCGCTCGGCACCGATCTCCGCGAGCACGCGGTCGACCTGCTCGACCTGCTCGGCCCGGTCCGGCGCGGAGGCGTCGACGACGTGCAGCAGCAGGTCGGCCTCGGCGGTCTCCTCGAGCGTCGCCCGGAAGGCCGCGACCAGCTGGTGCGGCAGGTCGCGCACGAACCCGACCGTGTCCGACAGCGCGAGCTCCACCCCGGGCGCGACGACGACGCGCCGGGTGAGCGTGTCGAGCGTCGCGAACAGCTGGTCGGCCGCGTAGGTGCCGGCGCCGGTGATCGCGTTGAACAGCGTCGACTTGCCCGCGTTGGTGTAGCCGACCAGCGAGACGCGGAACGCCTCGCGCCGGTCGCGCGCCCGTCGCCGCGTGCGGCGCTGGCGCTCGGTGCGGTCGAGCCGCTCGCGCACCTGCCGGATCCGGGCGGCCAGCATTCGCCGATCCATCTCGAGCTGGGTCTCGCCGGGGCCGCCGCGCACGCCGATGCCGCCGCGCTGCCGCTCGAGGTGGCTCCAGGCACGGACCAGCCGCGACGACTGGTGCTGCAGCCGAGCGAGCTCGACCTGCAGCTTGCCCTCGGTGCTGCGCGCGCGCTGGCCGAAGATGTCGAGGATCAGCTCGGTGCGGTCGAGGACACGGACCTTCCAGAGGCGTTCGAGGTTGCGCTGCTGGACCGCGGAGATCTCGTGGTCGAACAGCACGAGCTGTGTGCCGGTCTCGGCGATCGCGGCGGCGATCTCGTCGGCCTTGCCCCGGCCGAGGTACAGGCCGGGGTCGGGACGCGGGCGGTGGCAGACGACGCGGCGGACCGGGGCGTGGCCCGCGGACACCGCGAGCGCGGCGAGCTCGTCGAGCGAGGCGTCGTCTGCACGGTCGCGGCCGAGCGCGACGCGGACCAGCAGTGCGATGGTTCGTTCGGGTCGGGCGGTGGGGTTCAGCTTTCCGCGCTTTCTTGGTGGAAGTTGACGGCCCGGGCGGGCACGACCGTCGAGATCGCGTGCTTGTAGACCATCTGGGTCACGGTGTTTCGCAGCAGGACGACGTACTGGTCGAACGATTCGATCTGGCCCTGGAGCTTGATGCCGTTGACGAGGTAGATCGAGACCGGAACATGGTCCTTGCGCAGGAGGTTCAGGAACGGGTCTTGTAGTAGTTGCCCTTTGTTGCTCATGGCGGCTCCGGATCTGTTCGCTTTGTGTGGGGGCGCGTCTGCGGACTTCAAGGCCCGCCGTCCGACTGTAGCCGAATCGCGGGGTGCTTGGCTACCGAACGGGGCGCCGCGGCCGGCGCGTCGCGCCGGGGGACGCGACCTCAGCGCGCATAGGGGTTCGAGGAGGTGCGGAACTCGACGCGCAGCGGCGTGCCCTGCAGCGAGAAGCGCTCGCGGAACCAGCCCTCGAGGTAGCGGCGGTAGCTGTCGGGCACGCGGTCGAGCGAGTTGCCGTGGATGACGACCACCGGCGGGTTCTGCCCGCCCTGGTGCGCGTAGCGCATCTTCGGGCGCGTCGCGCCGCGACGCGGCGGCGGCTGGCGCTCGACCGCCTCCTGCATCGCGCGGGTGAGCCGCGGCGTCGACAGCTTGGCCGTCGCGGCGGCGTGCGCTTCGTCGACCGAGCGCATCAGCGCACCGACCCCCTTGCCTTCGGTCGCGGTCAGGAAGTGCGTCCGCGCGAAGCCGAGGAAACCGAGCTTGCGCTCGAGCTCGATCTTGATCCGCTCGCGGCGGTAGTCGTCGGCGAGGTCCCACTTGTTGACCCCGACGACCACCGCACGGCCCGCCTCGAGCACGTAGCCCGCGATGTGCGCGTCCTGGTCGGCGATGTCCTGCGACGCGTCGAGCAGCAGCACGCAGACGTTGCTGTCCTCGATCGCCTGAAGCGTCTTCACCACCGAGAACTTCTCGATCACGTCGTGGACCTTGCCGCGGCGGCGCACGCCCGCAGTGTCGACGATCGTGTAGGAACGCCCGCCGCGCTCGAAGTCCACCGCGACCGCGTCGCGGGTCGTGCCCGGCTGGTCGAACGCGATCATCCGCTGCTCGCCGAGCAGCGTGTTGATCAACGTGGACTTGCCGGCGTTCGGGCGGCCGACCACGGCGACGCGGATGCGCCGCGGGCGGACCGCCGCGGCTGCGCCGTCGGCGGCCGCTACCTGGGCGCCGGGTGCCGCGTCGACCGCCGCGAGCTCGGCCTCGGTCGGCGGCCGCGCGTCCTCGGTGGTGGACGCATCGGCGGCCTCGTCGGGCAGAGCCACGTCGACCGGCGGCGGCAGGCTCTCCTCGATCAGGTCGCGCACGCCGTCGCCGTGCGCGGCGGAGATCGCGTGCGGCGCGCCGAGGCCGAGCGACCAGAAGTCGGCCACCACGGTGTCGCGCAGCATGCCCTCGGTCTTGTTGACCGCGAGCACGACCTTCGCCGCGGTACGGCGCAGCTCGTTGGCGATGTCGCGGTCGCGCGCGGCCATCCCCTCGCGGCCGTCCACGACGAACACCACCAGGTCGGCCTCGATGACGGCCTGCCGCGCCTGGCGCGCCATCTCGGCCGCTATGCCGCTCCTGGCGACCGGCTCGAAGCCGCCGGTGTCGATGACGATGAAGCGGCGCTCACCGACTCGGCCCTGCCCGTAGTGGCGATCGCGGGTCAGGCCGGGGATGTCGGCGACCAGCGCCGCGCGGCTGCGCGTGAGCCGGTTGAACAGCGTCGACTTCCCGACGTTCGGGCGCCCGACGAGGGCGACGACCGGCGGCGGCCCGTCGCGGGCGGTGTCGGCGGCGCTCACTGGACACGCCCCCGCGCCTCGCGCCGCGGCGCCGTGAGCCTCGGGGCGGCCCGGCGGCTCACGGTACGCGGAACGCGTGCAGCGTGCCGCCGGAGGTCTGGACCACGAGCGTCGAGCCTACCGCGGCGGGCGGCGCGACGATCGGCTTGCCGTCGGTCTTGGTGACCGCGGCGAGGGTGCCGTCGGCGCGCGACAGCCACAGCACGTTGCCCTCGACGTCGCCGATCGCGACGCCCGAGCCCACGATCAGCGGCGCGGCGAGGCGCCGGCGCGCGAAGCCCTTCTGCTGCCATGCGGGCTGGCCGGCGCGATCGAACGCGTGCACCACGTCGTTCGCGTCGGGCAGCACCACGCCGCGGTTGTCGACGTCCAGGCCGACCGCCGAGGAGAAGTCGCGGATCCAGACCGGCGCACCGGTCGCGGCGTCGAGGCAGCCGACGCGCCCCTGGTACGAGGCCGCGCAGAGCTCCCGGCCGATCACCAGCGGCGAGCCGACGACGTCGGCGATTCGCTCGAGCTCGGTCGTGCCCCTGGGCTGCGCGAGCGGCACGTCCCAGCGCGGCGCACCGCTGCCGAGCGCGAGCGCGACCATGCGCCCGCCGGGCATGCCGATGAACGCGAGGCCCGGCACCATCGCGATGCCGCCCGAGTTTCGCAGCACCAGCGGCGGGTTCTGGCGCTGGTACTGCCAGCGCCGCTTGCCGTTGTCGGTGTCGTAGGCGACCACGCGGTTGTCGGAGGTGCGGACCAGCACGGTGCCATCTGCGACCGCGGGCGCGCTGACCACCTCGGCGCCGACCGGTGCGGTCCAGCGCGTGGCGCCCTGCGCGTCGAGCGCGACGAGCGAGCCGTCGCGGGTGGCGACGACGGTGGTGGTGCCGTCGGTACCCACGCCGGCCGACAGCGGCTTGCCGACCGACACGCGCCAGGTCGCGCGCCCGGTGTCGACGTCGAGCCGCACCACCGTGCCGTCCTGCGCCGCGGCCCACACCGAGTCGCCGATCGCGACCGGCACGAAGCCGATGCCCGAGCGCGCGCCGAGCGCCGCCGTCCACATCGGCGCGGGCTTGATCGCGCCCGAGGGAGCCGGCAGCGGATCGGGCGGCGTGCGCGACGAGCCGAACAGCGAGCAGCCGCCCAGCGCGGCGAGCGCGGCGAGCGCGGCGGCAGCGTGCCGCATGCGGTGGCCCGTCCGCCTCATGCCCCGCCCAGCGCGTCGAGCTTCATCTGCACCAGTGGCCGAAGCGCGGCGCCGCGTTCGAGGCGCTCGAGCGCGACCTTGTACGCCTCGCGGGCCTCGTCGCGCTTGCCCTGTGCGAGCAGCAGGTCGCCGCGCCGGTCGGCGAAGGCGCCCGAGAACGCGCCCGCGTCACCCACCGCGAGCAGCTTCAGGCCATCGTCGTAGGCCTTCTCGTCGAGCAGGATGCCCGCGAGCCGCAGCCGCGCGAGCAGCCTGTGCTCCGGGTCCTTCGCGTTGTCGACCGCCCACTGCAGCGGCGCCTTCGCCGCCTTCAGGTCGCCCGCGTCGTGGTAGGCCCGCGCGGCGATCAGCGCTCCCATCGACCCGTAGACCGTACCCGAGTACTTCTCGAACAGCGGCCCGGAGGTCTGCTTGACCTTGGCGACGTCCTTCTTCTCGACCGCGTCACGCAGCTGGTCGTACAGCACCGAGGCCTCGACCGACTGCTTCTGCTGCCACCAGCCCCAGCCGCGCCAGCCGGCGATCGCGAGCAGCACCACGGTGACGAGCGCGAGCAGCAGGTTGCCCCACTTGTTCCAGAACGCCTTGAACGCGTCGAGCTGGTCCTGTTCCTGGAGATCGTAGGCCATCGGGAAGGTCTGTCCGGTTGGGGTCGGGCTCAGTCGCCGGTGGCGACGAGCGCATCGACCAGGTAGTCGGGTAGCGCATCGAGCGCGACGGATTCCTGGCGGCCCGCGCCGCGCTCGCCGTCGGCGCCGCGCAGCGCCTTCACGGTCGCGGTGCGCGCGACCGCCTCGTCGTCGCCGATCACGACGGCAAACTCCGCGCCGCTTGCGTCGGCGCGCTTGAACTGTGTCTTGAAGCCGCCGCCGCCGGCGTGCATCACCACGTCGAGGCCGGCGCTGCGCAGCGCCTCGGACACGGTGAACGCGACGGTCCGCGCGGCCTCGCCCTGGTGCACGACGTAGACGTCGCAGGCCGGCGCCGGCTCGGGCTCGCCGCTCGCCTTCATCAGCTCGAGCAGCCGCTCGACGCCGATCGCGAAGCCGCAGGACGGCGCAGGCCGCCCGCCGAGCATCTCGACGAGCGGGTCGTAGCGCCCGCCGCCGCAGACCGTACCCTGGGCGCCGAGGCTGTCGGTCACCCACTCGAAGACGGTGCGGTTGTAGTAGTCGAGCCCGCGCACCAGCCGCGGGTTGATGCGGAACGGGATGCCGACCGCGCGCAGCAGCGCCTGCACGCCCTCGAAGTGCGCGCGCGACGCGTCGCCGAGGAAGTCGGCGAGCTTCGGGGCGGCCTCCACCAGCGACTGCATCGCCGGGTTCTTGGTGTCGAGGATGCGCAGCGGGTTGCTGTGCAGCCGGCGCTGCGCGTCGGCGTCGAGCCGGTCGCGGCGTGCCTCGAAGTAAGCGATCAGCGCCTCGCGGTGGCCGCGCCGCTCGGCCGGGTCGCCGATGCTGTTGAGCTCGAGCCGGATGTCCTCGAGGCCGAGGTCGTCCCACAGCCGCTGGCACATCGCGATGACCTCGGCGTCGATGTCGGGGCCCTCGAAGCCGAGCGCCTCGATGCCGATCTGGTGGAACTGGCGGTAGCGCCCGCGCTGCGGCCGCTCGTGCCGGAACATCGGGCCGGTGTACCAGAGCCGCTTCGGGCCGTCGTACAGCAGGTTGTGCTCGATCGCCGCGCGCACGACGCCGGCGGTGTTCTCGGGGCGCAGCGTCAGGTGCTCGCCGTTCAGCGCGTCCTCGAAGGAGTACATCTCCTTCTCGACGATGTCGGTCACCTCGCCGATGCCGCGCTTGAAGAGCGCCGTGTGCTCGACGATCGGCGTGCGCACCTGCCGGTAGCCGTAGCTGCGCGCCCAGTGCGCGACGACCTGCTCGAGCCGCTCCCAGCGCTCGCTGTCGCCCGGCAGCAGATCGTTCATGCCCTTGACGCCGGTCAGGCGCTCGGCGCGCTTCGGGGCGCCGGCCGGCGGCGTGGAGGCGAAGGGGGCTTCTTCGGACATGGATCGGGTCGGTGGGACGGGCCGCCTCAGGCGTCGGCGCCGATGCGCCCGTAGCGGCGCTGAACGTAGTCCTCGACGATCGCCTGGAACTCCTCGGCGATACGCTCGCCCTTCAGCGTCACCGTACGCTCCCCGTCGACGAACACCGGCGCGACTGGCGCCTCGTCGGCGCCCGGCAGCGAGATGCCGACGTCGGCGTGCTTGGACTCGCCCGGGCCGTTCACGACGCAGCCCATCACCGCGACCTGCATCGTCTCGACGCCGGGATACGACGCGCGCCACACCGGCATCTGCGCGCGCAGGAACGACTGGATGCTCTCGGCAAGCTCCTGGAAGAACGTGCTGCTGGTGCGGCCGCAGCCGGGGCAGGCGACGACCAGGGGCGTGAACGCGCGCAGACCCATCGTCTGCAGGATCTCCTGTGCGACCACCACTTCGCGGGTACGGTCGCCGTTCGGCTCGGGCGTGAGCGACACGCGGATGGTGTCGCCGATGCCTTCCTGCAGCAGCACCGACAGCGCGGCCGTCGAGGCGACGATGCCCTTGCTGCCCATGCCCGCCTCGGTGAGGCCCACGTGCAGCGGATAGTCGCAGCGCCTCGAGAGCTCGCGGTAGACGGCGACCACGTCCTGCACGTTCGACACCTTCGCGGACAGCACGATCCGATCGCCGGGCATGCCGAGCGACTCGGCGAGATGCGCGCTCTCGATCGCCGAGGTGACGAGCGCCTCGCGCATCACCTGCGCCGCCTCCCAGGGCCGGGCCCGCTTCGCGTTCTCGTCCATCATCCGAGCGAGCACCGACTGGTCGAGGCTGCCCCAGTTGACGCCGATGCGCACCGGCTTCGCGTGGCGGTTCGCGACCTCGATCATCGCGGCGAAGTTGTCCTCGCGCTTGGAGCCGGCACCGACGTTGCCCGGATTGATCCGGTACTTCGACAGCGCCTGCGCGCAGTCGGGAAACTGCGTGAGCAGCTTGTGGCCGTTGTAGTGGAAGTCGCCGACCAGCGGCACGTCGACGCCCATCCGGTCGAGCTGCTCGCGGATCGCGGCGACCTCGCGCGCGGCGTCGGGCGTGTTGACGGTGATGCGGACCACCTCGGAGCCCGCCTGCGCGAGCGCCTTGACCTGGATCGCGGTCGCGATCGCATCGGCGGTGTCGGTGTTGGTCATCGACTGCACGACCACCGGCGCGCCGCCGCCGACGTGCACGGTCCGCGTTCCCCACGAGACCGCGACGCGGCGCGTGATCCGGCGCTCGAGCGGACCCGCCGGCATCGGCGCGCCTCCGGGCGGCAGCTCTGCGCTCACGGCAGCTTGACCTTGGCGATGTTGTTCGGCGACGAGGTGACCGGCTTGAGGTCGACCGGCTTGCCCTCGAACTCCAGCGCAACCGCGCTCGCGTTGCCGATCGTGAGCGAGAACGGCGCATCGCCCTTCAACTCGAGCGGCGCGGCCGGCTTCACCGTCCCCATGAAGAGCGACTTGCCGTCGGCCTGGCGCACGTCGACCCACGCGTCCTGCTTGACGGTGAGCCGCACCGGCGGAGGCGGTGGCGGGGCCGGGGGCGGCGCGGGCATGGCCACGACCGGCGCCGGCGCGGCGCCCGGGGCGGCGGGCGCGCCGGTAGCAGGCGCGCCGGGCGCGGGCAGCAGCGGCGGCGGCACGAGCGGCGTGCCGGCCGCGACGGTCCCGGTGGACGCCACGTCGGCCGAGGGGGCCGGCGCGGAAGAGGTGGATGTCGTGCCCTCGGGCTTGCCGATCCAGGACGACACCTTCGAGACGTCGCCATCGCGCCCGAAGAACAGTGCGACCGCGATCACGCCGATCACGCCGAGCAGCGCCCACGGCAGCTTGCTGCGGTGCCCCTCGCCGTCGAAGCCGAAGCCGACGCTGCGCGGCATCGGCGCGGCGAGCGTCGCGGTCGGCTTCAGCGACTCGACCTCGGCGACCCCACCGATCGTCGACAGCAGCGGCTCGACGTCGACCTCGAGCAGCCTCCCGTACGAGCGCACGCAGCCCCGGACGAAAGCGCGCCCAGGCAGCGCCGCCCAGTCGCCGCGCTCGATCGCCTCGAGCTGCTTCGGGTGGAGCTTCAGGCGCTGGGCGACCTCGCCCTTGCCCATGCCCTTGCGCTCGCGCGCGGCCGCCAGTTGCTCGACCGTCGAGATCGCGTCGGTCGCCTGGGATTGAGTCTGAGTCGATCCGGTCGCCGGGTCAGTCACCGAATGCTCCACGTTGCAACAGGTTCGCCTCGCGGGAGGCCGGGAATTGGCGGCGCAGCTGCGAAGACAGACTGGCGAAGCTGTCGCGGTCGCCCGCCTTGCGGTCGACGCGGATCGCCAGCCACAGCGTCTCGGCGCTGGCCGGATAGCTCTGCAGCAGTCGCTGCGACATGAAGCGCGCGCGTTCGAGGTCGCCGCGCTTCAGGTACAGCTCGCCGAGGTGGAACATCGCGACCGGGTTGCGCGGGTCGATCTGGAACGAGCGCTGGAAGTACGCCTCGGCGCCCGCCGCGTCGCCGGCGCGCATCGAGCAGATGCCCGCGTTGTGCAGCGGGCGTGCCGGGGTCGCGTACAGCGGGTTCTTCAGCGCCGCCTGGAACTGGGCGATCGACTCGCGCGGGCGGTCTGTCTGGCACAGGTACCAGCCGTAGTTGTTCAGCAGCTCGGAGTCCTCGGGCGCGATCCGCAGCGCGCGCTGGAAGTTCTCCTCCGCGCGCTGCCGGTCGCCGAGATCCATGTAGAGCAGCCCGAGCAGCCCGTACGCCTGCGCGTTCGTCGGGTCGATCGACAGCGATGAGCGCAACTCCTCGAGCGCCTGGTTGTAGTTGCCCTGCTGGTAGTAACCGGTCGCGAGCTCGAGCCGGATCTGGGCGCGGCGGCGCCTCTCGGAGTCGGCGTTCGAGGCGCCGCTGCCGCCGGGCACCGCCACCGGATCCTGGCGCTGCGAGCTCGGGGGCGGCTCGCGGCGGGTCTCGCGGGGATCGCCGCCGCGCAGGTCGCGCACCGGCTGCGGCTTCTCGTCGACGGTCGTGCAGGCCGACGCCAGCAGCGCGACCGCGATCGCGGCCGCCGCGCGACGCACGCGCGTCGAGCCGCTCGTACCCCGCGCGGGCGGCGTGCGCATCGTCGGGCGCATCGTGAACATTCGCCGGGTCTCCTTCCGTTCAGGCACGCGCGATCGCGATCCGGCCGCGCTCGACGCGCCGCGCGAGCCGCGTCCGGTCGACGACGTCGCCGGCGAGTTGCCCGCACGCCGCGTCGATGTCGTCGCCGCGGGTCTTGCGGACCGTGGTCACGATGCCCGCGTCTGACAGACGCTGCACGAACGACCGGATCCGCTCGGGCGGCGAGCGCCGCAGCCCGGAATCGGGAAACGGGTTGAACGGGATCAGGTTGAACTTGCAGGGCACGTCGCGGACGAGCTCGACCAGCTGGCGCGCGTGCTCGTCGGCGTCGTTGACGCCGTCGAGCATCACGTACTCGAAGGTGACGAAGTCGCGCGGCGCGCGATCGAGGTAGCGACGGCACGCGGCCATCAGCTCTGCGAGTGGGTGCTTGCGGTTGAGCGGCACCAGGTGGTCGCGCAACGCGTCGTTCGGCGCGTGCAGCGAGATCGCGAGCGCAACCGGCACGTCGTCGCGCAGCCGGTCGATCATCGGGACCACGCCCGAGGTCGACACCGTCACGCGTCGGCGCGACAGGCCGTAGCCGTGGTCGTCGAGCAGGATCCGCAGCGCGGTGCTCGTCGCCTCGTAGTTCAGCAGCGGCTCGCCCATGCCCATGAACACGACGTTCGTGACGATGCGGTCGTGGTCGTCGGGCGCGCCGTCCTCGGCGTCGCCGTCGACCGCGCCGGCGCGAGCCCCGAGCAGCCGGTTCGCGAGCCACAGCTGGCCGACGATCTCGCCGGCGGTCAGGTTGCGCGCGAAGCCCTGCTTGCCGGTCGAACAGAACAGGCAGTTGACCGCGCAGCCCGCCTGGGTCGACACGCACAGCGTGCCGCGCGAGACCTCGGGGATGAACACCGCCTCGACCGCATTGCCCTGCCCCACGTCGAGCAGCCACTTGCGCGTGCCGTCGGCGGCGACGTGGTCGGAGATCACCGCGGGGGCGGCCACGCGGGCCCGCTCGGCGAGCGTGGCCCGGAAGCCCCGCGCGAGGTCGGACATCGCCTCGAAGTCGGACTCGAACCGGCGGTGCACCCAACGCATCACCTGCTGGCCGCGGAACGGCTTGACGCCCCAGTCGCGGCACAGCGCGACCAGGGACGGCCGGTCCAGCCCCAGCAGGTCGATGCGATCGGTGGCGCCGGTGTCGTTCATCGTGCGTGGACGTTCATCCCGGCGAAGAAGAAGCCGATCTCGGCGCGCGCGGTGTCCGGGCCGTCGGAGCCATGGACGGCGTTCGCGTCGATGCTGTCGGCGAAGTCGGCACGGATCGTGCCCTTGGCCGCCTTCTTCGGATCAGTCGCGCCCATCAGGTCGCGGTTCTTGGCGATCGCGCCCTCGCCCTCGAGCACCTGGATCATCACCGGGCCGGAAACCATGAAGTCGACGAGGTCCTTGAAGAACGGACGCTCCTTGTGGACGGCGTAGAACGCCTCGGCCTCGGCCCGCGACAGGTGCGCCATGCGCGCCGCGACCACCTTGAGGCCGGCCCCCTCGAACCGGGCATAGATCTGGCCGATCACGTTCTTCGCGACCGCGTCGGGCTTGATGATGGAGAGGGTACGTTCGACCGCCATGTGCGCTCCCGGAATGTTCTTGAAAATGATGGGGTTAGCGAAGGTATCTTGACAGAAGTCTAGCCTTCGATTCTAGCATGTCGCGGCGACCCCACGGCGGACGGCCCTGCACGAGCCCCGCCCGCCGGTCCGGGGACGGGTCCGCCCGGCGGTGCGGCGAGGCCGCCGGACACCGCCGCCGCCGACCCCGATGGCCCCCGGGTTGAAATCCCGGGGTTCCTCACATACATTTCACGCGCGCGGATGTCCGCGGGTGGCCCCTCAACGGAGTCGAGATGTCGTACGAACCGCAGTCCAACCCTTCCATGCCCTACGGCCGTGCCGGCGAGTTCGGCGCGGTCCAGCGCAACCGGGTGCTTCGCAACACCTACGCGCTGCTCGCGCTGTCGATGGTGCCGACCGTGCTCGGCGCCTGGATTGGCGTGACCAGCGGGTTCTCGTTCTTCTCCGGCAGCCCGTTCATCGGCTTCATCGCGTTCATGGCGATCGCGTTCGGCTTCTTCTTCGCGATCGAGCGGTTCAAGAACAGCGGCATCGGTGTCGCCCTGCTGCTGGGCTTCACCTTCTTCATGGGCCTCATGCTGTCCCGGCTGATCGGGCACGTGCTCGGCTACTCGAACGGCGCCCAGCTGATCATGACCGCGTTCGGTGGCACGGCGGCGATCTTCGGCGTGATGGCGACGGTCGCCACCGTGTCCAAGCGCGACTTCACCGGCATGGGCAAGTTCCTGTTCGTCGGGATGCTGGTGATCCTGGTCGCCGCGGTCGCAAACATCTTCCTGCAGATGCCGGCGCTGATGCTGACGATCTCGGTTCTCGCGATCGCGATCTTCTCGGCGTTCATCCTGGTCGACCTGCAGCGTGTCGTGCAGGGCGGCGAGACGAACTACGTGACCGCGACGCTCGGCGTCTACCTGAGCGTCTACAACGTGTTCTCGAACCTGCTGGCGATCCTCGGGATCTTCGGCGGCGAGCGCGAGTGAGCCCGCCGCGGCGGCGCGCATCGCGCGTCGCCCGGCACCGGCGCGAAACGCCGTCCGAGGCCGCCCCCACGGGCGGCCTCGCCGTTTCCGGCCATGCCGCCCGCCGCGCCCGTCAGGGCTCGAAGACCGCGATCGACTCGACGTGCGAAGTGTGCGGGAACATGTTGACGACGCCGGCGTCCCGGAGCCGCCAGCCGCCCTCGTTGACCAGCACCGAGGCATCCCGCGCGAGCGTCGCCGGATTGCAGGAGACATAGACGACGCGGCTCGGCCGAGCGGCGCCCGGCGCCGAGAGCGCCTGCGCGACCGCGAGCGCGC
The DNA here is from genome assembly GCA_020248665.1 of Burkholderiales bacterium. GTDB lineage: Bacteria > Pseudomonadota > Gammaproteobacteria > Burkholderiales > Burkholderiaceae_E > UBA4615. The sequence continues at coordinate 51,992 of JADCHE010000015.1, forward strand.
CCTCGCGCGGCGGATCGAGCAGCACGCGGTCGAACGGCCCGAGTGCGCTCCATGCGTCCGGGGTCGGCTCGAACAGGTTCGCGACGCGGAACGTGGTGCGCGCGCCGAGCCCCGCGGCCCGGGCGTTGTCCTCGGCGCGACGGACCAGGGTCGCGCTGCCCTCGATGCCGACCACCTCGCGGGCGAGCGTCGCGAGCGGCAGCGAGAAGTTCCCGAGCCCGCAGAACAGGTCGGCGACGCGCTCGCCGTCGCGCACGCCGAGCAGGCGCACCGCGCGGCCCACCAGCGTGGCGTTGATGGCGTGGTTGACCTGGGTGAAGTCGGTCGGCCGGAACGGCATCGTGACGCCGAACTCCGGCAGCGTGTAGTGCAGCGCCGACGCGGCGCCGCCACCCGGGGTCCAGAACAACTCGATCGAGTCAGGCCCCTTCGGCTGCAGCCAGAGCTCGACGCCGTGGCGTTCGCCGAACGCGCGCAGCAGCGTCCGGTCATCGTCGGACAGCGACTCGAGCACGCGCAGCACCAGCGCGAGCACCGTCTCGCCCTGCGCCACCTCGACCTGCGGCATCCGGTCGCGGATCGACAGGCTGCCGACCAGCTCGCGCAGCGGCAGCAGCAGCGCCGCCACCGACGGCGGCAGCACGTGGCACTCGCGCATGTCGGCGACGTACGACGAGCCGCGCTCGTGGAAGCCGACCAACACCCCGCCCTTCTTCGGCACGTGCCGCACCGACAGCCGCGCGCGGTAGCGGTAGCCGTACGCGGGTCCGACGATCGGCGGCAGCATCGTCTCGGGCCGCACGCGGCCGACGTGCCACAGCGTGTCCTCGAGCGCGCGCTGCTTGATCGACACCTGCGCGCGCGGCTCGACGTGCTGCATCGAGCAGCCGCCGCAGGTGCCGAAGTGTGCGCAGCGCGGCGCGATCCGCAACGGGCTCGAGCGTTCGATCGACTCGACCTCGGCGACGTCGAAGCGCGGCTTGTGGCGCACGACGCGCGCGGTCACCACCTCGCCCGGCAGCGCGCCGCGCACGAAGGTCACCTTGCCCTCGCTGCGGGCCACGCCGTTCGCGTCGAGGTCCAGCGAGTCGATCCGGTACCGCTCGCTCACCGCGCGCAACTCCGTGCGACGCGCCGGGGTGTCCCGGGCCCCGGAGCGGCCCGGCCGCTCACGTCGGCCAGGCGGCGAGGAACTCGCGCCAGTGATCGCCCTCGAGCGCGCCCAGCGCCTGCCGCGTCAGCACGATCTCTGCCTCGTACTCGTCGGGCGTCATCGCGCCACGCATCAGCTGGAAGCGGCAGTAGAGGAGCCAGGTGTTCGCGACATCGGTCTCGCAGTAGTCGCGGATCTCGTCCTGCAGCCCCGAGCGCCAGGCGTCCCAGACCTGCGAACCGTCCATGCCGAGCTTGCCGGGGAAGCCACACAGCTTCGCCAGCTGGTCGAGCGGCGCGGCCGCGCGACCGTGGTAGAGCGAGAGCAGGTCCATCAGGTCGGTGTGCCGCGCGTGGTAACGGGAGATGTAGCTGTTCCACTTGAAGTCGCGATCGTCCTCGCCCTGGTCCCAGTAGCGATGCGCCTGGACCTTGTGGATCATCCCGCGGTAGTGCAGCACCTGCAGGTCGAAGCCGCTGCCGTTCCAGGACACCAGGTTCGGCGTGTACTTGTCGAGCGTCCTGAAGAAGCCCTGGACCAGCTTGCCCTCGTCGCCCGGCGCGCCCGCGAGCGAGCGCACCCGCAGGCCGTCGGCGTCGCGGAACAGCATCGAGATCACGATGACCTTGTGCAGGTGCAGCGGCAGGAAGTCCGACGTGCCCGAGGTCTGCTCGCGGCGCCGCGCGAGCGCCGCCTCGACGACCGCCTCGTCGTCGCCCTCCAGGTCCCACGCGGCGCGCAAGCCCGTGGCGTCGGGCACGGTCTCGATGTCGAAGACCAGGATCGGGACCATCCGGCGCGCGCTCAGCGCTTCGGCAGGAAACGCGACGGGTCGACCGGCTTGCCCTGCTGCCGGATCTCGAAGTGCAGGCGCGGCGAGGTGGTGCCGGAGTCGCCGAGTTCGGCGATCTTCTGGCCGCGCTTGACCGGCTGGCCTTCCTTCACCGCGAGCGTGCGGTTGTGGGCGTAGACCGAGAGCAGGTCGTTGGTGTGCTTGACGATCACCAGGTTGCCGTACCCGCGCGGGCCGTTGCCGCTGAAGATCACGCGGCCGTCGGCGGCGGCGAGCACCGGATCGCCGACCTTGCCGCCGAGCACGACGCCCTTGTTGCCCGACTCGGCGAAGGTCTGGATGACCTTGCCGGTCGCGGGCCAGGCCCAATCGCCTTCGGCGACGTCGCCGGTCTTCGCGTCGGGCGCGTCGGTCGCTTTCGGATCGGCGGGCTTCGCCTCGGGCGGTCGCGCGGTCGGCGGCGGCACGGCGGCCGACGGTGCGGCCGTCGAAGGCGCCGACTCGGCGGCGCGCAGGTCGGCCAGCGCGGAGTCGCTCCACGGCACCTTCGTGCCGCGCGGCCCGGTCTTCGCGTTCGGCGGCAGCGTCGGCGCGACGGGCGCGGACGTCGCGGGCGTCGCGGGCGTCGCGGGCGTCGCGGGCGGCGTCGCGCCCGGCGCGGTCGCCGGCGGTGCGCCGCGCGGATCGAGGGGCCGCGTCTCCAGCCCGCGCGACTCGATCGCGCCGCTGCGGATCGGCGCGGTCTGCACGCTCGCCTCGGGCGTCGGCGTCGGCGTGGCAGGCGCCTGCGGAGCCGTCGCGGCGGGCGGCGTGGTCGCGGCGGGCGGCGTGGCCGGCCGCTGCGCGCCCGGCTGCGTACGGGGCAGGATCGGCGCCGGTGTCGGGCTCGCGCACGCGGCGACGAGCAGCGTGACGGCTGCCGCGACCGGGACGCGGACGCGGAGGCGGACGAGCGAGCGGAGCGGAAGGTCGGAACGCATGTCGGGAACGCCGCGCCGCTCAGCGGGTGCCGCGGCGAAGCGGGACGAATCGTACCGCGTCGAGCACGGTCAGGGTCCACTCGTCACGGCCAGGACGCTCGACGCGGTGCAGCGACTGCGCGCCGTCACCGGCCTGCACCGGCGCAACCAGCGTGGCACCGATCTTCATCTGCATCAGCAGCGGGTCGGGGATCCCCTCACCCGCCGCGGCGACGACGATCGCGTCGTAGGGCGCCGCCGCCTCGACGCCCTGCCGGCCGTCGCCGAACACCAGGCGCAGGTTCGGCAGCCGCATCGGCCGGATGTTCGTGCGCGCCGCCTCGTGCAGCCAGCGCAACCGCTCGATCGAGATCACCTCGCCGAACACCTGCGCGAGCACCGCCGCCTGGTAGCCGCAGCCGGTACCGACCTCGAGCACCTTCGCCGCGCGCAGCGTCGCGGCGTCGCGCTCCGCGGCGGCCAGCTCGATCATCCGCGCGACCGTACTCGGCTTGGAGATCGTCTGGCCCTCGCCGATCGGCAGCGAGACGTCCTCGTAGGCCCGGCTCGCGAGCCCCTGCTCGACGAACACGTGGCGCGGCACGGCGGCCATCGCGGCGAGCACCGCCTCGTGCCGGATGCCCTGCGCCCGCAGCGCCTCGACCATCCGCTCGCGCGCGCGCTCCGAGGTGAGCCCGCCGGCGCCCGGCGCGCGGACTAGTCGGTCAGCCATCGGTGGGTCGCGTCGGACAGCGCGCTCGCGGTCAGGTCGATGTGCAGCGGCGTGACCGAAACATGCCCCGAGGCGACCGCGTGGAAGTCGGTGCCCGGGCCCGCATCCTTCGCGTTGCCGGCCGGCCCGATCCAGTAGACCGTCTCGCCGCGCGGGTTCTTCGCGCGGATCACCTCCTCGGCGTGGTGGCGCTTGCCGAGGCGCGTTGCGACGATACCGCCGATCTGGTCGTAGGGACGGTTGGGGATGTTGACGTTGAGCAGAACCGGACCGGGCGACGGATAAGGCCGCTCGACGAAGCGTCGCACCACGTCGCGTGCGACACGCGCCGCACTGTCGAGGTGGTCGTGGCCCTTGGTCGCGAGCGAGAACGCGATCGCCGGGATACCGAGCAGGAAGCCTTCCATCGCTGCGGCGACCGTGCCCGAGTAGATCGTGTCGTCGCCCATGTTGGCGCCGTCGTTGATCCCCGAGACCACCAGGTCGGGACGGTGGTCGAGCAGCCCGGTGACCGCGACGTGGACGCAGTCGGTCGGCGTACCGTTGAGGTACAGGTAGCCGGTCGACGCGATGCGCACCGACAGCGGACGGTCGAGGGTCAGCGAGTTCGAGGCGCCGGAGCGATCACGCTCGGGCGCGACGACGACGATCTCGGCGAGGTCGCGCAAGCCCTCGGCGAGGGCGGCGAGGCCGGGCGCGAAGTAGCCGTCGTCGTTGCTGATCAGGATGCGCATGCGACCGATTCTACCAACCGGGCGGCCGTCGCGCCCCACGACCGCTGGGGCCGGCAAGCAGGCCAGCCCGACCTGAGCCCGGCGGCCGGCGGTGCCGGCCGCAACCCCAGGCTCAGCCCTCGGCCGGCCAGTCGCGGATGTAAGCCTTCAGCATCCGGTTCTCGAAGCTCTGCTCCTCGAGCACCGCCTTGGCAACATCGTGGAACGAGATCACGCCGAGCAGCACCTCGCCGTCCATCACCGGCAGGTAGCGCTGGTGGTTCTCGAGCATCAGCCGGCGCAGGTCGTTGACGTCCATCGCGGGCGCGGCAATCGTCGGCGACGGGTTCATCACGTCGCGCACGATCAGCTCGGCGACCGGCGGCGTCGGGCCGGTCCGGTGCTCCTTCTGGCGCTTCGCGAGCACGCGGATCACTTCGCGGAACGTCAGCATGCCGGCAAGCCGGCCGCGGTCCATCACCACCAGGGAGCCGATGTCGTGATCGGCCATCACGATCACCGCGTCGGACAGCGTCGAGTCCGGTCCGACGGTGAACAGGGTGGTGCCCTTGACCTTCAGGATCTCGCTGACTTCCATGGCACGTCCCCCCGGCGCGGTCCGGCCGATGCTAGCGACTGGATCCAGGGCTGGCAAGCCGGCACGCCGCAGCCGGCCCCGTCGACTTCAGGACGCCGACGCGCCGAGCCGCAGCTGCGGCGGCAGGGTGTCCGGCGCGCGGCCACGGCCGAGCTGGCGGGCAACGGTGCGGCGCAGGTCGGCGAAGTCCACCGGCTTGGCGAGGTACGCACTGCAGCCCGCGGCCGCGCCACGGATCACGTCGAACGGGGAGCGCCGCGCGCTCAGCACGACGATCGGCAGCTCACGCCAGCGCGGCTCGCGACGGATCGTGCGCGCAAGGCGCAGCCCGTCGCCGTCGGGCAGCACGACGTCGAGCATCGCGAGATCGACCGGCCGCGCGGCGAGCCGCTCGAGCGCCTCGCCCGCGGTCGACGCCGCGTCGACCTCGATCCCGAGCCGGTCGAACGCGCCAGCGAGCTGCGTGCGCACTGTCGCGCTGTCGTCGACGATGAGCACGCGCGGACGCGCCGGCAGCGACATCAGCCCCGCGGCCGTTGGCGGCAGCATCGTGTCCGACGCGGGCGGCGGCTCGCGCCGGATCCGCCGCGGCCCGCCTGCGAGCCCCTCGAGCTCGACGACGCGGTTCAGGATCGGCAACAGCTGTCGCACCAGCTGCGCGAACTCCACCGCGTGCCGGGTGCCGGCCGACTCGCCGGGGCCGACGACCGCGATGCCCGCCATCGGCGGCTCGCTCGCTCGCGCACGGGCGAGCGCGTCGCGCCCCGACGCCTCGCCCACCCCCGCGATCAGGATGTCCGCCCGCGCCGCATCCGCCGGCGCGGCGAGCCGGAACAGGTAGCGGTTGTGCTGGATGTGCCGGAAGACGATCTCGATCAGCCTCAGGTGCTGGGCATCGAGGCCGACGACGGCGACGGCGAACGAGGGCTTGTCGGACATGGGAGAAGGGCCGCGCGTCACGCGCAGCATCGATCGTAGCCCCGCCCACGACCCTGCACGACAGGGCCGTGGGCTGCACACCACGCCCGGGCGGCGAGGCCCGATGGGCGGGGCGTGCCTCGCCGCCGGCGGCCGCGGCGGGCCGCCCCGGCCCGCGCCGGGACGCGTGATAGCATCCGGCGGCTCCGCCGGCGCGCCCGTGCGCGCCGCGCCCGACCCGCCGCCCAGCCGCCCCACCGGCCGTCCGCCATGACCCGACGCGATCCTCTCGCCCTCTCCACGCTGGCGCTGCACGCCGGTGCCGCGCCCGACCCGGGCACCGGCGCCCGGGCCACGCCGATCCACCTGACCGCCGCCTACGTGTTCCCGGATTCCGAGCGGGCGGCGGCGCTGTTCAACATGGAGAGCTCGGGGCACGTCTACTCGCGGATCACGAACCCGACGGTCGCGGTGCTGGAGGAGCGGATGGCGGCGCTCGAGCAGGGCGTGGGTGCGATCGGCACCGCGAGCGGCCAGGCGGCGCTGCACCTCGCGGTCGCGACGCTGTGCGGCGCGGGCTCGCACGTCGTCGCGTCGCGCGCGCTCTACGGCGGCTCGCACAACCTGCTGCACTACACGCTGTCGCGCTTCGGCATCGAGACCACGTTCGTCGACCCGCGCGACCTCGACGCGTGGCGCGGCGCCCTGCGTCCGAACACCCGGCTGCTGTTCGGCGAGACGCTCGGCAACCCGGGGCTCGACGTGCTCGACATCGGCAAGGTGTCCGACATCGCCCATGCGCACGGCGTGCCGCTGCTGGTGGACTCCACCTTCACCACGCCTTGGCTCATCCGCCCGTTCGAGCACGGCGCGGACCTCGTCTACCACTCGGCGACCAAGTTCCTGTGCGGCCACGGCACGGTGATCGGCGGCGTGCTGGTGGACTCGGGCCGCTTCGACTGGGTGGCCTCGGGCAGGTTCCCCGAGCTCACCGAGCCCTACGAAGGCTTCCACGGCATGGTGTTCGCCGAGGAGTCCACGGTCGCGCCGTTCCTGCTGCGCGCGCGCCGCGAGGGCCTGCGCGACTTCGGCGCCTGCCTGTCGCCGATGAACGCGTTCCAGATCCTCCAGGGCATCGAGACGCTCGGCCTGCGGATGGACCGTCACGTCGCGAACGCTCGGCGCATCGTCGAGTTCCTCGCCTCGCACCCGCAGGTCGCGCGGATCGCCTGGCCCGAGCTCGAGTCGCACCCGGACCACGCGCTCGCGAAGCGGCTGCTGCCGCGCGGCTGCGGCGCGGTGTTCAGCGTCGACCTCAAGGGCGACCGCGCGGCCGGTCGACGCTTCGTCGAGAGCCTCTCGATCTTCTCGCACCTCGCCAACGTCGGCGACGCGAAGTCGCTGGTGATCCACCCGGCGTCGACGACGCACTTCCGGATGGATGCGGCCGCGCTCGCCGCGGCCGGCATCGGCGAGGCGACGCTTCGCCTGTCGATCGGCCTCGAGGACGCCGACGACCTGATCGACGACCTGAAGCGCGGCTTCCGGGCCGCGGCGAAGGGCTGAGGAGGCACGCATGGACTTCGACCTCGACGGCCGCCGCGCGTACGCGTACACCGGCGGGCGCCCCTTCGACCCCGCGAAGCCGGTGGTCGCGATGGTGCACGGCGCGCAGCACGACCACAGCGTGTGGATCCTGCAGTCGCGCTGGCTCGCGCACCACGGCTACTCGGTGCTCGCCTTGGACCTGCCGGGCCACGGCCGCAGCGCGGGTCCGGTGCTCCCCGACGTCGAGTCGATGGCCGGCTGGGTGCTGCGGGCGTTCGCTGCACTCGGTGTCGCGCGCGCGGCGATCGTCGGCCACAGCATGGGCTCGCTGATCGCGCTCGAGGCCGCGGGCCAGGCGCCCGAGACGGTGTCGGGCGTCGCGCTCGTCGGCACGGCGTTCCCGATGAAGGTGTCGGACGTGCTGCTCGATGCCGCGCGCGACGACGAGCCCGCCGCCTTCGACATGATCAACCAGTGGTCCCACGCGAAGCTCGTGCACCGTCCGGGCACACCGGGTCCGGGCTTCTCGGTCTTCGTGCAGAACCTGCGGCTGATGGAGCGCCAGCCGCCGGGCACGCTGCTCGTCGACTTCACCGCGTGCAACGCCTACGCGCGCGGTGCAGAGCGCGCGGCGGCGCTGCGCTGCCCCGCCCTCTTCGTGCTCGGCGAGCGCGACATGATGACGCCGCCGAAGGCCGCGGCCGGCCTGGTCGCGGCGATCCCGGACGCGCGCGTCGTGCGGGTGCCCGGCTGCGGGCACGCGATCCAGACCGAGGCGCCCGACGCACTGCGCGACGCGCTCGCGGCCTGGCTGCGCGAGGCCGTGCTCGATGCGTCGCGCGCGCCGGCCTAGGATCGGGCGCGAGGCCGCCGCCGCAGGAGACGCCATGGACCCGTCCGCCGCCCCGCCGACCGGCGAACGACGCTTCGCGTCGTTCGCCGAGTTCTACCCGTACTACCTGTCCGAGCATGCGAACCGGACCTGCCGCCGGCTGCACTTCGCCGGCTCGACCGTCGGCCTCGTGTGCCTGGCGGCCGCGATCGCGACCGCGCGTCCGGGCTGGCTGCTCGCCGGCCTCGTCGCGGGGTACGCGTTCGCGTGGGTCGGGCACGTCTTCTTCGAGCGCAACCGCCCGGCGACGTTCAGGTACCCGCTCTGGAGCTTCGCGGGCGACTGGGTCATGTACCGCGACATGCTCACCGGGCGCATCCGGCTCTGACGCGGCTCAGGCGGGCGGCGCGAACACCTCGGCGAGGGGCCGCGCCAGCAGCGCGCCGCCGGGATCGACGCGCGGCTCGACCGTGCCCGCCCTCGCCCCGCGGCGGCGAGGCCCCCCGGTCCAGACCCGGTCGAACAGCGGGCGCAGCGTTTTTCCGGGCAGCTCCGGCGTCGGCAGCCAGTACTCGTCCCAGACGCCCGCCGGCCCGCCGTCGGTCGTCACCGGCCACATCCTGACGAGGTAGCCCTGCGAGGTGAGCAGCGTCGCGACCCGGTCGGCCGCGAGCGCGTCGCCGTCGAAGTCGGGGCGGAAGCGCGCGCTCGGCACGCGGTGCGGTGCGGCGCGCACGATCTCGCCGACGACGCGCACCATCCGGTCGAATTCCGCCTCGGGCGTGGCCTCGTGCGGCGAGCCGAGCGGCACGCCCCAGAAGCGCAGGTTGGCGGCGACCAGCGCGCCCGCGAGCACGCTCATCCAGATCGCGAACAGCCACAGCAGCAGCAGCGGAAGCGCCGCGAACGCGCCATACACCACGGTGTAGCTCGGGAAGTGCTCGATGTAGAGACCGAGCAGCCGACGCAGCAGCTCGAGCAGCACGGCCGCGACCAGCGCGCCGACCAGCGCGTGACCCGCCCGCACGCGCACGTTCGGCGCGAGCCGGTAGAGCAGTGTCAGCGCGACGATGCCGAGCCCCGTCGGCAGGACGCGCGCGATCGACTCGACGAGCACGTTCGCGTCGACCAGACGCTCGGCGACGCGCCCCTGCAGGCCGAGCGTCAGGCCGAGCAGCACCGGCCCGATCGTCAGCAGCGCCCAGTAGAGCGCGAGCCGCTGCGCGAGCGGCCGCGGCCGCGTCGTGCGCCAGATGCCGTTCAGTGTTCGGTCGATGGTGAGCATCGCGGTGATCGCCGTCGCGAGGAACAGCACCGTGCCGATCACCGACAGCCGGCTCGCGGCGCCGACGAACTCCTCGAGGTAGCCGCTGACCGTCTGGCTGAACGATGGCAGGAACAGGTTCTCGGCGACGAAGTGCTGCACGCGCATGCGCATCGTCGCGAACGCGGGCGATGAGGTCAGCACCAGCAGCGCGACCGCGGCCGTCGGCACCACCGCCATCAGGGTCAGCAGCGTGAGGCTGCTCGCGGTCTGCGTCAGCTTGAGCTCGCCGCCCTGGCGGACCATCGACGAGAGCAGGTGGCGCAGGTTGACCGCGAAGTCGCGCATCGGCGGCATGATACCTTCGGCTCGATGCAGCCGAACGCCGCCACCGACCGCACCCGCAGGCTCGTCGTCGCCGGCGTGGCCGGTCTCGCCGCGCTCGCGATCCTGTGGGAGATGTGGCTCGCGCCGCAGCGTCCTGGCGGCTCGCTGCTGGTGCTCAAGGCGCTGCCGCTGCTGGCCGCGCTGCCCGCGCTTGCGCGCGGCCGCGTCCGCACGTTCCAGTGGTGGTCGATGGCGATCCTGCTGTACCTGTGCGAAGGCGTCGTGCGCGGCATGAGCGATGCGAGCGCGACCAGCCGCACGCTCGGCTGGATCGAGGCCGCGCTCGCGTCAGCAACCTACGCGGCGATCCTGATGCACGTGCGCGCGGTGCGCGCCGCGGTGACCGGCGATGCGCCGGGTGCCGCGGCCGGAGGCCGTGCCGCCGACGTCTAGGACGCCGCGGCTGGCGCCTCGTGCGACGCGGCACGCTCGACCGCCACCAGCGCCTCGCGCAGCAGCCCCTCGTCCGCGCCCGCGAGAAGCCGCGCGTCAGACAGCGTCCGCCGCCACGCCCGAGCGCCGGGCCGACCGTGGTACAGGCCGAGCACGTGCCGCACGATCGAGCGCAGCGGCACGCCGCGCGAGCGCATCCGCGACGCGTACGCGATCGTCCGCTCGACCACCTCGGCGCGCCTGAGCGCCTGCGACGGCTCGCCGTACACCCGCGCGTCCACCTGCGCGAGCAGCCACGGGTCGTGGTACGCCGCGCGGCCGAGCATCGCCCCGTCGAGGCCGCACGACGCGTCGATCGCGTCGTCCAGCGTCGCGAGGCCGCCGTTCAGCACGATCGTCGCGCCGGGAAAGTCCGCCTTCAGCCGGTGCGCGACCGCATACCGCAACGGCGGCACCTCGCGGTTCTCCTTCGGGCTCAGGCCGTCGAGCCACGCGTTGCGCGCGTGGACCACGAATACCCGGCAGCCCGCGTCGTGCAGCGCGCCGACGAAGTCGCGCACGAGCGCGTACGACTCGTCGCGCCCGAGGCCGATACGGTGCTTGACCGTCACCGGCACCGACACCGCGTCGCGCATCGCCTTCACGCAATCGGCCACGAGCGCCGGCTCGGCCATCAGGCAGGCGCCGAACGCACCGCGCCGCACGCGCTCGCTCGGGCAGCCGCAGTTGAGGTTGATCTCGTCGTAGCCGAAGCGCTCGCCGATGGCGGCCGCGCGAGCGAGCGCGTCGGGCTCGCTGCCGCCGAGCTGCAGCGCGACCGGATGCTCGGACGCATCGAACCCGAGCAGCCGCTCGAGGTCCCCGTGCAGCACCGCGCCGGTGGTCACCATCTCGCTGTAGAGCCGCGCGCGGCGCGACAGCATGCGGTGGAACGCGCGGCAGTGCCGGTCGGTCCAGTCCATCATCGGCGCGACGCAGAACCGCCAGTCCGCGGCGTCGGCACGCCGCGTCGCGTCGCGCGCGGCGGCTGGAGCGGTGACATGGTCGACGGCGGGAACGGTCATGGGGCGGCGTGCGGGGTCGGCGGCGCGGCCGCAGCCGGCCGGACAGCGGGGGTCGACATCGTACCGGATCGGCCGAAAGGCCTAGCCCCCGTGGCGCTGGGCGCCATTGACAGCCTACTGGGCCGCCTCGACCATTAACCCGACGAACGAGGAGAGGTCGGGGAGAGACACGATGTCGATGCGCGTGCTGATCGTCGACGATCATCCGCTTGTGCGCGGCGGCGTGGTCGGACAGCTGGCCGAGGCGGGCGAGCCGCCCGGCGTGGAGCAGGCGGGCTGCCTCGCCGACGCGCTGCGCGTGCTGGCGACCACCTCGCGAGTCGATCTGGTGCTGCTCGACCTCGACCTGCCGGACACCGTCGGTACCTCCGGCGTCGAGACACTCCGCCAGCGCTTCCCGCGCGTGCCGGTCATGGTGCTGTCGGCCGCGCACGACCGCGCAACGATCGACCGCTGCCTGCGCGCCGGCGCGAGCGGCTTCCTGCCCAAGACCGCGTCCGGCGAGCGGCTGAGGACCGCGGTGCGGGCGGTCGCGGGCGGCGGCATCTACGTGCCGCGCGATACCGACGGCGCGCCGACGCGCGCCGCGTGGGGCGCGACGGCCGCCGCGGCGTCCGCGGGTGGCGGGCGGGCATCCAGCCTGCGCGACCTCGGACTGACGGACCGCCAGTCGGACGTGCTGCGGCTGATCCTGCGCGGGCTGCCGAACAAGCTGATCGGCCGGCAGCTGCAGCTCGCCGAAGGCACGGTCAAGGTCCACGTCAGCGCGGTCCTGCGTGCGCTGAACGCCCGCAACCGGACCCAGGCGGTGCTCGCGGTGAACCGGCTGGGGCTGAAGCTGCCCGAGTGAGCGCGTCGCGCAACCTGCCCGGAGCAGGTGTTCGGGCGACCGACCTCCGGTCCGTGCCGCTCAGCGCCACCTGAACGCCGAAGGCGGCGGCAGGGCGAAGCCGCCGGCGAGCGACTCGCCGATCCTCAGCCCCTCGTTCCACTTCGCCATCCGCTCGGAGCGCGAGAACGAGCCGACCTTCAGCTGGCGCACGCCCCAGCCCACCGCGAGGTGGACGATCGTCGTGTCCTCGGTCTCGCCGGAGCGGGCCGACACGATCGCGTCCCAGTCGAGCGCGCGGGTCGCCTCGAGCGCCGCGAGCGACTCGGTCAGCGTGCCCGCCTGGTTCGGCTTGATCAGCGCGGCGTTGCCGGCGCCGCGCGCGGCATGCGCGCGGATGCGCGCGGCGCTGGTCACCACCGCGTCGTCGAGCACGACCTGCACGCGCGGCCCCGCGGCGGCGGTGAACGCCGCGAGGCCGTCCGGGTCGTCCTCGGCCAGCGGATCCTCGATCGACACGATCGGGTAGCGGCGCAACCAGCCGAGCAGCAGCTCGGCGAGCTCGGCCGACGCGAGCTCGCGCGGCGTGCCGTCGGCGCGTGCGAGCCGGTAGCGCCCGCCCCGGCCGAAGTTGCTCGCGGCGATGTCGAGCGAGATCGCGACGTCCTCGCCGGGCCGCAGGCCGGCCGCCTCGATCGCGCGGACCAGCATCGTCAGCGCCTGCTCGTTGTCGTCGAACGCCGGCCAGAAGCCGCCCTCGTCGGCGACACCCTGCAGCCGGCCCGCCTCGACCAGCAGGCGGCCGGCGGCGCGGTAGACCTCGGCGGTCCGATCGAGCGCGGTACGCCAGTCGTCGGCGCCGACCGCGACCACCATGAAGTCCTGCAGGTCGAGACGGCCGCCCGCGTGCGCGCCGCCGCCGAACACCTGGATCTCGGGCAGCGGCAGCACCGCGGGTCCGCCGTCGGCGAGCGCCGCCCACAGCGGCAGGCCGCGGGCCGCGGCCGCGGCGTACGCGATCGCCATCGAGGTCGCGACCAGCGCGTTGCCGCCCAGCCGCGAGCGGTCGGGCGTGCCGTCGAGCTCGATCATCCGCGCGTCGAGCGCCGCCTGGTCGGCGACGTCGAGGCCGCGCAGCGCCGGCGCGATCTCGCGCTCGATGCCGCCGATCGCACGGCGCACGTCGAGACCGCCGAAGGCGGGGCCGCCGTCGCGCAGGTCGACCGCCTCGCCGCTGCCGGTGGAAGCGCCCGCCGGCGCGATCGCGCGGCCGCGCGTACCGGACTCGGTCTCCACGTCGACCTCGACGGTGGGCCGACCACGCGAATCCCAGACGCGGCGGGCGCGGACGGCGGCGATCCGACGGGTCGGAGGCACGGGGGCCATGGCGGTCACTCGGGTCTCCTTCTCGTTCACGGCGTGCCGCGCAGCGCGTCGCGCCAGGCGCCGGCGACGGTGGACGGCGTCGGCAGCGGCGCGAGGATCAGCGGCGCGGCGAAGCGTCGCACGCGCTCGCGATCGGGCTCTTCGGTCAGGTACTCGACCGGCGACTTGCCGTCGACGCGCGCGAGCATCAGCGCGGGCAGCAGCGCGGCCACGCGGGCGGCGAGCACCGCGGTCGGCTCCCAGCGCGCGCCATCGAGCCACGCGCGCTCCAGCGCCGCGAAGCAGGCGAGGAAGCCCTCGCGCGCAGACGGCGTCCACAGGCACTTCAGCAGCAGGTGGTTCAGGCAGAACGCGGCGTCGAAGGCGGGGTCGCCGTACCACGCGCATTCGGCATCGAGCAGCACCGGCCCGTCCGGGCCGACCAGCAGGTTCTTCGGGCTCACGTCGCCATGCACCAGCGCGCACCGGGTCGCGGCGGTGGCCTCGACCAGCGCGTGCAGCCGCGTCGCCAGCGCCGGATGGCGCTCAGCGGTCGCGAGCAGGTAGGGCTCGAGCCGCAGCGCATGGAACAGTGCGCCGGTGTCGAAGCGCGCCGCGATCGCCGCGTCGCCGGCGGTCGCCGCGTGGATCGCCGCGAGCGCGTCGCCGACCTGCGCGGCGAACGCCGGGACGCAGTGCCCATCGCGCAGCAGCGGCTTCCAGACCGGGTAGTCCGCGGGCGCGAGCCACTGCATCGCGACCGCGCCGGAGCACGCGTCGTAGCCGAGCAGCGCGGGCACCGCACGAGGCCGGATCGCTGCGGCGACGCGCAGCCACTCGGCTTCGTGCGCGCTGCGCCCGACCGGCACCCGCCAGTCGGCCGCGACCTTGAGCCGGGGCAGCGCGCGCTTGACGCACAGGCTGCGGCCCGGCAGGTCGACGCGGACGATGTCGGACGAGACGCCGCCCGCGAGCGGCTCCGACGACAACGGTTCACCGGGCGCGCACAGCCCGAGCCTCAGCAGCACGGCGCGCAGGTCGAACGGCTCGTCGATCGTCTCCATCGCGCGCCGATTGTAGGCGCAAGGGTCGTCGTGCCGCCCGGCGCGCCCCGATCCTTGACATGGGTCAACCGGCATCCGCCGCCGCGCGCCGCGCCGCCCCTATCATGGGCCGACTCCCGGCGACCCGCCCGAAGAGGCCCCGATGCACGCCGACCTCCCCGATCGCGACGAGCCCGAGACCGGGCTGCGCGCACCCGGTGCGTTCGATCCGTGGCAAGCGTTCAACGCCGGCTGCGAGGTGTTTTCCGCAAGCCACGCCGATGCGGCCGGCATCTCCCGACGTGCCGCGTGGCGGCTGCGCGAGCTGCTCGAAGCCGCCTGCGGCGCACCGCTGCACGCCGCGCGTCTGCGCGCCGCCGCCGGCCCGTCGATCGGCGACCCGTCGCGCTCGCGGCTCGCCGCCGCACGCGCGGCGACGGTGCCGCTGTCGTCGATCGAACCGATCGGCCGCGGCGAGGCGATGGCGCGCTTCGACGACGCCTGCACCGACCGGCGGATCACGCTCGACGGCGTGCGCGCGTTCCTAGCCGACCCGACGCGGCTCGGCGAGGCCTGGCTCGGCCGCTACGCGGTGTGGACGAGCTCGGGCACCACCGGCACCCCGGCGGTCTGGGTCCACGACGCGCGCGCGCTCGCGGTCTATGACGCGCTCGAGTCGCTGCGCCTGTGCGGACTCGACGCGCCCGGTGCCGGCTTCGGCGCGATCGAGCAATGGGCGCGTGCGCCCTGGACCGGGGCACGACGCTTCGCGATGGTCGGCGCGACCGGCGGCCACTTCGCCGGCAATGCGAGCGTCGAGCGACTGCGCCGACTGTGGCCCTGGGCCGCGTCGGCCACGCGCACCTTCTCGATCCTCGAGCCGCTCCCGGACCTGTGCGCGCGGCTGGACGCCTTCGCGCCGACCGTGGTCGCCACCTATCCGACGGCGGCCGAGGTACTGGCCGCGGAGCGCGCGGCGGGCCGTCTGTCGATCCGTCCGCACGAGGTGTGGCTGGGCGGCGAGCAGGTGACCGACGCCGCGCGCCACGCGATCGCCGAGGCCTTCGGCTGCCGCGTGCGGCAGGGCTACGGCGCGTCAGAGCACCTTGCGATCGGCTGGGAGTGCGCGCACGGCGCGCTGCACCTGAACGCCGACTGGGCGATCCTCGAGCCGGTCGACCGCGAGATGCGACCGGTGCCGCCGGGCACGCCGTCGCACACCGTGCTGCTCACCAACCTCGCCAACCACGTGCAGCCCGTGATCCGCTACGACCTCGGCGACTCGGTCACGATGGGCACCGCGCGCTGCGACTGCGGCTCGGGGTTGCCGACGCTGCGCGTCGAGGGCCGCCGCGACGACGTCCTGCAGTTCGACGGCGACGCGGGGCCGGTGCGGCTGCTGCCACTCGCGCTCGCGACGGTGATGGAGGACGAAGCCGACGCCTACGACTTCCAGCTCGTCCGACGCGACGCGCGCACGCTGGCGCTGCGGCTGCCCGGCGGGCTGCAAGGCGCGGCGCGGCGCGGCGCGTGTCGGCGCGTGCTGCGCCGCTACCTCGACGCGAACGGGCTGCGCGGCGTCGGGATCGTCGACGACCCCCTCGAGCCGGTCCGCGACGCACGCAGCGGCAAGCTGCGGCGGGTGCTGCGGTCCTGAGCGGCCGACGGCGCGGCGCCGGCGCTGATCGTCGCGCTCGCACGCGTCAAGCGCGCGGCGGCCCGGACGGACCGCGCGCTCGGCGTGGTGCCCGCCGGGCCGTGCGAGGCGATCGAGGCCGCCGCCGACGAGGTGATCGCCGGCGGGCACGAGGATGCGTTCCCGCTGCCCGTTTGGCAGACGGGCTCCGGGACGCAGACGAACGTGAACGTCAACGAGGTACTCGCACACCTCGCGCAACGCCACCTCGGTGGCGACGCGCGCGTGCATCCGAACGACCATGTGAACCGCGGCCAATCGTCGAATGACGTGATCCCGACCGCGATCCACGTCGCGCTGGCGGCCGCGCTGACCCGCGAGGTCGAGCCCGCGCTGCGCGGCCTGGCATCGGCGCGCACGACCCGGTCGTGGCCGCGCCGGTCAGTCGAGCCAATCGCCGGCGAGGAAGCGGCGGGCGCCTTCGGTGCGCGGCGCCGCGAAGAATGCGGCTGCGTCCCCGGACTCGACGACTCGGCCCCGGTGCATCATCACCACGTGCTGCGCGACGCGGCGCGCCTGCGCAAGGTCGTGCGTCGTCAGCACCAGGCCGGTGCCTCGCGCCGACAGCGCGAGCAGGTGGCGCTCGACCGCTGCGCCGGCCGCCGGATCGAGGCTGGAGGTCGGCTCGTCGAGCAGCAGGCAGTCCGGCTCGAGCGCCTGCGCCCGCGCGATCGCGAGCCGCTGCTGCTCGCCGCCCGACAGCGCGCGTGCAGGGCGGGCTGCCGCGTAGGCGAGCCCGACGTCGTCGAGCGCCGCGTCGGCCCGCCGCCGGCGCTCGGCCGCCGGTGCGCCCGCCACCTTGAGCGCATGCTCGACGTTCGCCCGCACGCTCCGCCGCAGCATCACCGGACGCTGGAACACCAGCGCGAGCCGCGGCCCGCGCTCGACGACACCGGTGCTCGGCACGACCAGCCCGTGCAGCGCGAGCAGCAGCGTGCTCTTGCCCGCACCGTTCGGCCCGATCACCACGGTGCGCCCTGCCGCCGGCAGGTCGATGTCCACGCCGTCGAGCACGTCGAGCGTGCCGATCCGCACGCGCAGGCCTCGCGTGCGCAGGCGCGCGGCCGCCCCGCGGTCAGCCGAAGCGTCTGAGCGCATACTGCCGCACGCCGGCCGCGCAGGCGTTGATCGCGACCACCACCGCCACGAGCACGATGCCGAGCCCGAGCGCGAGCGGCAGGTCGCCCTTGCTGGTCTCGAGCGCGATCGCGGTGGTCATCACGCGCGTCACGCCGTCGATGTTGCCGCCGACGATCATCACCGCCCCGACCTCGGCGGCCGCGCGGCCGAAACCGGCGAGCACCGCGGTCGCGAGCGAGAAGCGCGCCTCCCAGAGCAGCGTCGCGATCGTCTGCGTGCGGCTCGCACCGAGCGAGCGCAGGTACGGCCCGCACTCGGCGAGTGCGTCCTCGAGCGTCTGGCGCGCGAGCGCGGCGACGAGAGGCGTCACCAGCAGCGACTGCGCGACGACCATCGCCGCCGGCGTGAACAGGATGCCGAGCGAGCCGAGCGGCCCGGCCCGCGACAGCAGCAGGTAGACGACGAGGCCGACGACGACCGCGGGCAGGCCCATCATCGCGTTCAGCACGGCGACGACGGCGCCGCGCCCGGGGAACGGCGTCAGCGCGAGCCACGCGGCGAGCGGCAGCGCGATCGCCGCCGACAGCAGCGTCGCGAGGCCGCTGACCCGCAGGCTCAGCCCGACGATCGGCCACAGCACGCCGTCGCCGTCGAGTACCAGGCCGAGCGCCCGACCGAGGCTCGCCGCCACTCCGTCCATCCGCCGATCCGTCGTCTTCCCGGGGTCCGATCCGGGCGTGACTCTAGCAGGTCGGTCCGCACGGCCCGGCGTACGGACCGGTACGATCGCTGCGATGGACCGCACGCGTCACGCCCCCCCGCCGGACCGGCCCCACGGCCGGCGCGGCGCCCCCGCGCTCGCGGCCGCCGCGACCGTCGCGATCGCGCTCGCGGGGTGCGCGTCGGTCGCGCCGCGCGGCGGCGCCGACCCGCGCGGCGCGGGGCCCGACCGCTGCGACGCGCTCGTGCACGCCGTCGACCGCGCGGTCGACGCGGCCGGCGTGCGCGACGCGCAGCACGCGGCCCACCCGGCGTCGCGCTGGCTGCGGGTGGACCGCTTCGCCGCCTCGTTCGCTGCACCGTCGCTCGAAGGGGACGCGCTCCGCGCGTGGCTGGACCGGATGCGCGAGGCCGACGCGCGCTCGCGCGACATCGAGCTCGACAACCTGCCGGACGCGGTCCTCCCCGGGCTCGCCGGACTGGCGATCGCCGCGATGGCCGCACCGGCAGCCCCTCCCGCACCCGCCACGGGCGCGCCCCCCGTCGCGCCGCGCGACACGATCTCCGGCGCACTCGCCGCGTGCGGCGCGTCGGCGGTTGCGGCACTGCGCGCCGACCCGGACGCGATCGCCGGCGCGCGCGCCGGCGCCCGCGTCCCGGACGACTATTCCGACGTGCTGCGCGCGTTCGGCCTGTACCCGCTCGCCGCGCTGCCGTTCGCGGCCGGCGTCGAGCGCGAGGAGGCGGTGATGCGCGAGGCCTTCGCGCGGCACGCGGGGCGGCTCGCCGACGGCACGATGCAATACCTGCCGGCGAGGCGCGGGCAGGCCGCCCCGGCACTGCCGCTACCGCTGCCCGACGCACTCGGCGTACCGCGCCTCGACGCGTCGACGCGCGAAGCGCTGCTCGCCGCCCATGCGCCAGTCTGGGCGGTCGCCGGCGACGGACCCGACGACCGCATCGGCCGCGTCGTGCTCGCCGCCGACGACACCCCGCGGACCGAGCCCGCGTTGCCGACGGTCTACGGGCGCGTCGCGTTCACGCGCTGGGAGGGCGGCGTGCGCGTGCAACTCGTCTACACGGCCTGGTTCCCGCGTCGCGCCCCCGCAAGCCCGCTCGACCCGCTCGCCGGTCACCTCGACGCGGTGGTGTTGCGCGCGACCCTCGACGGCGACGGACGCGTGGCGATGGTCGATTCGATCCACGCCTGCGGCTGCTGGCACCTGTTCGTGCCGGTGGGCCCGTGGCGCACCCGCCCGGCCCCGCGCGAGCGCGAGGAGTGGGCGTTCGTGCCGGCTCGGCTGGACGCCGTGCCCGAAGGCACGCGCCTTCGCGTGCGGCTCGCGGCGCGCACGCACGCGGTCGAGGGCATCGACGTGGTGCCCGACCCGGGCGACGACCACGGCGCGGTCCGCTACGCGCTCGTCGACGACGACACGCTGCGCCGGCTGCCCCGCGTGCACGGCGGCACCCGCAGCCTGTACGATGCGCGCGGCCGCGTTCCCGGCAGCGAGCGCGCCGAGCGCTGGCTGTTCTGGCCGATGGGCATCCCCGATGCCGGGACGATGCGGCAATGGGGCCGGCAGCCGACGGCTTTCGTGGGGCGCCGCCACTTCGACGACGCCGACCTGCTCGAGCGGCGCTTCGAGCGCGCGCCCGGGGAGCGCGTCGAGGCGTCCCCGGTGAGGCCCTGACCGCGCCGCGTCAGCCGATGCGGCCGTCGAGCAGGTCGAACAGCGCCTCGGGCCCGCCCGCCAGCGCGAGCGCGCCGAGCGCGGCGTTCCAGTCGTGCTCGTCGCCCCAGCGCTCGCGCCAGGTCCAGAGCAGCCGCGTCGTGCGGTGCAGCGCATGCTCGGCGGTGAAGCCGATCGCGCCGTGCACCTGGTGCACGACCGCGGCGACGCGGCCGGCCGCATCCGCGGCTCGGGCCTTCGCGACCGCCGCGGCAACCGCGCCGTCGCCGCGCTCCATCGCTGCGGCGGCCCAGTCGAGCGCCGCGCGCGAAGCCGCCACCTCCTCGGCCGCCACCGCGAGCGGGTGCTGGACCGCCTGGAACTGCCCGATCGGCCGACCGAACGCACGCCGCAGGCCCGCGTAGTCCACGCCCATCGCGATCGCGGTGCGCATCGCGCCGACCAGCATCGCGGCCGAGGCGAGCGCGAGCCGTGCGCGCACCCGCGCCGCATCGTCGACGACGAAGCCGTGCGCGGCGCCGCCGACGGGCTGCCAGTCGCAGCGCGCCGCGTCGCCCCAGGGCGCGACGAGCAGTCGATGCACGTCGGCCGGCGGCGCGTCGCGCGCCGGGTCCGGCCGACCGTCCGGTCCCGCGACCTCGAGCCGCACCGGCCGCTCGTCGCAGTCGAGGCCGGCGCCTGCGAGCAGCGCGTGCGCGAGCAGCGTGTCGGCGAGCGGCACCGCCGCAGCGTGCGCGCCGGCGCACTGCAGCACCGCGGCCGCGTCGCGCCACGCGTCCCCGGCACCGCCCTCGGCCTCCGGCCGCAGCAGTCGCGGCACGCCGGCCGCCGCCAGCGCGCGCCACAGGCCCGCATCGAAGCCCGCGGTCGGCACCGCGTCGGAGAGCATCCGCTCGACCGTCTCGGCGATCATCGATTCGTGTCCGCTCATCGCAGCCCCAGCCCGCGGGCGATCATGCCGCGCAGCACCTCGGGGGTGCCGCCGCGAAGCGTGTAGGAGGTGGCGTCGGCGATGGTGTCGGCGAGCATCTCGCGGAACGCGTCGGCCGCGAGTGTCGCCGGGTCGGCGAGCCGAAGCGCACGCAGCCGCTCGGGGATCTCGCGCTCGAGCGCATTGCCGAGGTCCTTGAGCAGCGCGGCCTCGGTCGCCGGATCCTCGCCCGCGTCGAGCTTCGCGGCGACCGACAGCGCCATGCGCCGCAGCGCAGCGAGGTGCGCGACCGCGCGGCCGAGCTCGATGCGCGCGGCCGGCGTGTCGTCGCGAGGGCCGGCACGCAGGCACTCGACGAGCAGCGGAAACACGCTGAGGAAGCGCTCCGGACCGCTTCGCTCGAATGCGAGCTCGCCGGTGACCAGCCGCCAGCCGTCGCCCGGCCTGCCGATCACGTGCGCATCGGGCACGAACACGTCGTCGAAGGTGATCTCGGCGAAGTCGTCGCGACCGCACAGATTACGGATCGGGCGGCGCTCGATGCCCGGGCTCGACAGCCGGATCGCGAACTGCGTCATGCCCGCGTGGCGCCGCTGCGGGTCGGCAGGCTCGCTGCGGAACAGGCCGATCATCCAGTCGGCGACGTGCCCGCCGGTCGTCCAGATCTTGCGGCCCGACAGCTGCCAGCCGCCGTCGACGCGCCTCGCCTTCGAGCGGATGCTCGCGAGGTCCGAGCCCGAGTCGGGCTCGCTCATGCCGATCGCGAAGGTCGTCTCGCCGCGCACGATGCCGGGCAGCACCTCGGCCTGCAATGCCTCGGTGCCGTGGCGCAGGATCTGCGGACCGCTCTGGCGGTCGGCGATCCAGTGCCCGCCGACCGGTGCGCCCGCCGCGAGCAGCTCCTCGACGACGACGTAGCGCTCCAGCGTCGAGCGCTCCTGCCCGCCCCAGCGCTTCGGCCATGTCAGGCCGATCAGCCCGGCCTGCCCGCAGGACCGCGTGAACGCGCGATCGGCGATCGTCCAGCCCGAGCAGCGCGGCACGTAGGCGCCGGCCTCGCGCCGCTCGCGCAGGAAGGCGCGCACGCGCTCGCGCAGCGCGTGCGCGGAGGCCGGCAGCTCGACCGATTCGAACGCGAGGCTCATGCGCCCTCCCCGTGCAGCACCGCGCCGTCCGGACCCCGCACCGTGACCCGCGTCGGGATGCCTTGAGCGACGCTCTGGCCCACGGTGCAGAACTGCTCGAACTGCCCGAGCACGCGGGCGAGCTTCGCCGCGTCGCCCGGCACCTTGCCGAGCGTCAGCACGACGTCGATCGAGAGGAAGCGCTGTCGACCCTGGGGATTGCGCCCGACGCTCGCGTCGACGCGCGTCGACAGCGGCTCGGCGTCGAGTCCGAACTTGCGCATCGCGAACAGCAGCGAGTCGGTCATGCAGTTGCCGACCGCGCCGAGCAGCAGCTGCCCCGGCGACGGCCCCTCGGCCCGCCCCAGCGGCGGCGGCTCGTCGGCCACCAGCGGCGGGCGCCCCGGATCCCAGACGATCGCGACGCGATAGTCCTGCTGCTGCTCGATGCGCACGGAGCGCGTACCGTCGTCGGCCATCGTGGTGGTCCTGGTGGTGCGGAGGATCGGTCAGGGGCGCCGTGCGACGAACTCGACGACATCGGACATCCCGACGTGGCCGGACCCCTCGCGCAGCTCGCGCTGCGCCCGCTCGAGCCGCTCGATGCGCCAGCCGGCGAAGGCCTCGCGCAGCATCGGCTCGTCGTACAGGTGCTCGAGGATACCCGGGCCGCCGGTGCCGTACTCCATCTGCCGCGGCCCGTAGCCGACCAGCAGCAGCACGCCGCCCGGGCGCAGCGTCCGCGCGAAGCCCTCGAACATCGCCGCGCGCTGCGCGGGCGTCGCGAACTGCACGAACACCGCGACGACCGCGCCGAACGCCGGCTCGCCGGGTCGGGGCGACCAGTCCCAGTCGTCGGTCGACGACCGGTGGAACTCGACCTCGACCCCGCGCTCGGCCGCGAGCCCCGCGGCCTTGCGCAGCGCGACCTCGGACAGGTCGAACGCGACGACGCGGCAGCCGCGCGCGGCGAGCCACGTCGAGTTGCGGCCCTCGCCGTCGGCCACGCACAGCACGCGGTCGCCGGGGGCGAACAGGTCTGCCCGCGCGGCGAGCGTGTCGTTCGGCTCGGTGCCGAAGAGCCAGCCCGGAGCCCCGTAGCGGCCGTTCCAGCGCGCGGCGGCGTCCTCGAACCCGGCCATGGCGGCGCTCAGAGCGTACGCTGCAGAAACGCGCCCATGCGGTCCCACGCGAGCTGCGCGCAGGCCGCGTCGTAGACGTCGCCGCGCCGCTCGTTGAAGAAGCCGTGCGCCGCATCGTAGCGATGCACCTCGGGTGCGCGCCCCGCGGCCTTCATGTCACGCTCGAGGGCGTCGGCCGCGGCCGGGGTGCACCAGTCGTCCCGGTTCGCGAAGTGCGCCTGGAACGGCACCGCGATCTTCGCCGGGTCGGCGAACTCCTTCGGCGGGATGCCGTAGAAGCACACGCCCGCCGAGACCTCGGGCACGTGGACGCAGGCCGCGATCGTCAACGCGCCGCCCATGCAGAATCCCATCACCGCGACCTTCGAGCCCTGCGCGCCGAGGTGGCGCGCCGCGCCGCGGATGTCCTGGTGCGTCGCACCCGGGAAGTCGAGCCCAGTCATCAGGTGGTTCGCCTCGTCGGGCTTCTGCGTGACGCGCCCCTGGTACAGGTCGGGCGCGAGTGCGTTGTACCCGGCGCGCGCGAATCGGTCCGCGACGCCGCAGATCTGGTCGTTCAGGCCCCACCACTCCTGGATCACCACCACGGACGGCCGGCCTGCGCCCGCGCTCGCGAGGTAGCCGCGACAGCGGCCGCCATCCGGCCGCTCGAAGTCGATCATCTGTCCCATGCGTCGTCCTCCGTCGTTCGGCCGATCGGTCGGCCCCGACGCAAGACTAGCAAACCGACGTACGCGGCCGCGAGCAGCGCGTGCCGCTTCCTCGGGTTCGGTTCGGCGCGACCGCGTCAGTCGAGGCCGAGCGGCGACGAAGGCAGTTCCGGCGGCGCTGCGTCGAGCGCAGGGCCGCCGACCGCGACCGCACCGGCCAGTGCGAGCGCCACGAACAGCACCCCCGGACCCAGCCACGCGAGCAGTGCCCACCAGGTCCCGATGCCCGCCGCGAGCCCAGCGATCCACACCGTCAGCACGACAGCACGTTCCATGGCCGACCTCCTCGTCGATGTGCGCAGTCTCCCGCCCCGCGGCGCGCGGCGCCGGACGGGTGCCGCCACCGGCTTGACCCGCTGTGCCAGAATCGGCCTCCCGAATCCGGCCCGCTCGGAGCTACCGGTTGGAGACGACGCTCGCCACCAGCGTGCAGATCCTGGACAGGCTGATGCACCGGCTGGACATCGAGCCGGGCCCGGTGTTCGCGCGGCACGGCATCGAGCGCGCGACGCTCGCCGACCCGAGCGCCCGCCTGCCGGCCGACTCGACCGATGCGGTGATCCGCGAGATCGGCCTGCTCTGCGCCGATCCGGCCTTCGGCCTGCAGGCCGCGCGCTGCTGGCACCCGACCCACCTCGGCGCGCTCGGCCACGCGTGGCTCGCCAGCTCCTCGCTGCGCCGGGGTCTCGAGCGGCTGCAGCGCTACTGGCAGCTGATCGGCCAGCGGACCGCGATCGCGCTGCGCGACGAGTCCGACGGGCTCGCGGTCGTGCTCGCGAACCCACGCAACGACCCGCTGATCGCGGCGGCGACCACCGACATCGAGTTCTCGGTGCTGGTCGACCTGTGCCGTACCAACGCCGGCGAGGACTTCGATCCGCTGCGCGTCAACCTGATCCGCCCGGAGCCCGCCGACGCGTCGCCGTGGCGGGCCTTCTACCGCTGCCCGGTGCACTTCCGTCAGGCCGAGCGCAGCGTGGTGCTGTCGCGCGCGGAAGTCGACGCCCCGCTGTCGACCTCGAACCGGCACCTGGTCGGGATGCTCGACAAGATGCTCGCCGAGGAGCTCGCGCGGCTCGACCGCAGCGACGTGGTCGCGCGATGCAAGGCACTGCTGAACAAGCGGCTCGCCAGCGGCGAGGTCACGGCGACGCAAGTCGCGAGCGACCTCGCGATGAGCCGGCGCACGCTGCACCGCAAGCTCGCCGATGCCGGCACC
Organism: Burkholderiales bacterium; assembly: GCA_020248665.1. Lineage (GTDB taxonomy): Bacteria > Pseudomonadota > Gammaproteobacteria > Burkholderiales > Burkholderiaceae_E > UBA4615. Next base: position 76,900 of record JADCHE010000015.1, read on the forward strand.
ACCTGGCAGCAGCTGGTCGACGATACCCGTCGCGATCTGGCACTGCGGCTGATCGAGGATCCGCGGCGGCCCATCGGCGAGATCACCTTCGAACTCGGATTCTCGCAGCAGAGCGCGTTCGCGCGGGCGTTCCGGCGCTGGGCCGGCGAATCCCCGACGCAGTACCGCGAGGGGCTGCAGGCCGGCCGCGCGGGCGCGGCCCGCCCGCAGCAGCCCGCACTCTGAGCGATCAGCCCCGCGCGCGGCGCAGCGCGGCGCGTAGCAACGGCAGTCGGTCGTTGCCGAAGTACATGTCGTCGCCGACGAAGAAGGTCGGCGAGCCGAAGCCGCCGCGCGCGATCAGCGCCTCGGTGTTCGCGCGCAGCGCGTCCTTGACCGGCGGCGTCGCGATGCCCGCGAGGAACTCCCCGGCGTCGACGCCGAGCGCCTCGACGAGCGGCACCAGCACCTCGTCGCGCGAGATGTCCTCGTCGCGGCTCCAGTAGGCCTCGAACACCGCGCGCGCGAACGGCAGCAGCAGCCCGCGCGGCTCGAGCCAGAGGCAGCCGCGCATCGCCTTCACGCTGTTGACCGGGAACACCGACGGCGGGAAGCGGATCTCCAGGCCCGCATGGCGCGCCCAGTCCTGCAGGTCCTTGCGCATGTACGCCTGCTTCGCGGGAACCGGGTTCTCGCGCGACGCGTAGACGCTCGGATTCACCGCGTTGAAGACGCCGCCGACCAGGATCGGCTTCCAGTGCACCGTCGCGCCCTCCTCCGCGGCGAGCGGCACGAGATGGTGCACGCCGAGCCAGGTCCACGGGCTGGAGCAATCGAAGTAGCACTCGACGACGGGGGCGGCGGTCGGGCTCACGGGCGGTCTCCTCATCGCGGTTCGGGGGCGTCGGTCGTGGCGCGCGGGCGCCCGCCCCTCGTGGGTGCCTGCCGGACGATGGTACGCGAGCGGTACCGCGCACGCCGAGCGGACGCCCGACCGGGCCGCCTCGTCAGGCCGTGCCGTCCAGCCTCGCGCGCAGCGCGGCGACCTCGGCCTCGAGCCGCTCGACGCGCGCGAGGAGCGCCTCAGCGTCGAAGCTGCGCGGCGCCTCCCGAATCGTCGCGACGCCCTGCGGCGCCGCCTCCTCGGGCGGCTCGCCGCACAGCAGGTGCGCCCAGCGGTGCTCGCGCGAGCCGGGCTGGCGCGCGAGGCGCCGCACGAATGGCTGGGGCACGCGTGCGGCGAGTTCCTCGAGGTAGGCCTCGGTCGCCGAGACGTCCGAGAAGCGGTGGATCCGCTCGCAGTTCGCGCGCAGTTCGGCGGCGGTCTGCGGGCCGCGCAGCATCAGCGTCGCGAGCAGCGCCACCGACTCCGAGGGCACGCCGAGCACGCGCCGCGCGTTCTGCTCGTAGCGCATCACGCGCCCGCCGCTCGACTCGATCACCAGCGAGCGCGCGCGCAGCGCCTCGATCGCGTCGCGCGCGTGCGCCTCGGTGAGCTCCATCACCGGGTCGCGGCTGGTCTTCTGGTTGCAGCCCGAAACCAGGGCGTTCAGCGACAGCGGATAGGTGTCGGGGACGGTGTGCTGCTTCTCGACGAGCACCGCGAGCACGCGGGCCTCGGACGGGGACAGTGGCGCGAACGGCATCGGATCGGTCATCGGCGTGACGCTCGGTCGGCGGCGGGATCGCGATCGTAGGGGCCCCGGACGCCCCGCGCAAGCCGCGGCCGACCCGCGTCAGTCGTCGCCGAGGAACGCGCGGAACGCGGCCTCGAAGGCCGCCGGATGCTCGAAGTGCGGCAGCGCGCCCGACTCGAACGGCTGCAGCCGCCAGTTGAGGCGCGACGCCGTCCAGTCGGCGCCGCTGAAGTCCTTGAAGTCGCCGCGCGTGCCGTGCGGCACCCAGACCGGCACCGCGAGCCGCTCGTAGACGTCGCGGATGTCCTTCGAGAACAGCCGCCCGGACAGGAACGCGAGCGGCGCGAAGCGCGCACCCGGCTGGTGCGCCGTGGTCCACGAGTAGTTCCACAGGCCCTCGTCGATCGCCTTCGAGCCCCAGGTCCGCTGCAGGAAGTAGCGCACGCTCGGGCGGCTGGTCAGCCCGTCGAAGAGCGCCTGCGACCACAGCCGCTGAGACACGAACCGATAGACCCCCGGCACCTCGCGGTCGGTGCCCGGCGGCGCGCGCAGCGACGCCGAGCGCCGGTCGAGCCCGGTGGGCGTCACCATCGTCAGCGTGCGGATCCGCGCCGGTCGAGTCGTCGCGACGCGAGCCGCGAACTCCGACGACAGCGACAGCGCGAGCACGTCGACCGGCGCGTCGCCGCACTCCTCGGCGATCGCATCGAGGGCGTCCTCGACCGCCGCGACGTACAGCGCGACGTCGTAGCGGCGATCGCCGCGCTCGGAGCAGCCGAAGCCCGGCAGGTCGGGGGCGAATGCGCGGCGGGTCCGCGCGATCGCCTCGAACGCCGGACGCACCTCGTAGGCCGACGCGGCCGCGTTGATGCTGTGCACGAGCAGTACCGGCGCGCCGCGCCCGGCGCGCCAGAGCGCGATCCGGCCGGCGCGGCCGTTCAGGTCGCGCCGCTCGGCGTCCAGGGGATCGGGCAGTGGCGGTGGGCGCATCGGGGTCTCGGGCGGTGCCCGCCACCGAGGCGGTGCGGCCCGGCGATCATAGCCCAGCTGTGATCCATCCCGACGATGCACGGGACGCGGCGTGCTGCTAGGGTCGCCGTGAGAGCGCGGCTCGTCCGGAGCCGCGCGCCGAGCCGGGAGGCGCACGTGCAGGATCGCTGGCGAGCGTTGTGGGTGCTGTCCGCGGCGCGGATCGCGATGGGCTTCCAGTTCCAGGCGGTCGGCGCGACCGCACCGCTGCTTCGCGACGCGTACGGGCTCGGCCTCGCCGACATCGGCTGGCTGGTCGGCATGTACCTCGCGCCCGGCGTCGTGCTCGCGCTGCCCGGCGGCATGCTGAGCACGCGCTGGGGCGACCGCCGGATCGCGGTCGCGGGCACCGCGGCGATGGTCCTCGGCGGCGCGCTCTGCGCGTTCGCGCCCGACGTGGCGACGCTGCAGGCGGGCCGGCTGCTCGGCGGGGTCGGTGGCGTGCTCTTCAACGTCACTGCGAGCAAGATGGTCGCCGACTGGTTCGCGGGCCGCGAGATCGAGCTCGCGATGTCGATCTTCGTGACCACCTGGCCGGTCGGCATCGGCCTGGGGCTGCTGGTCCTCGGGCCGATCGCCGCATGGGGCGCCCCGGCGGCGGCGTTCGGCGCGACTGCGCTGCTCGCGCTGCTGTCGCTCGCCCTCGTGCTCGCGCTGTACCGGCCCGCGCCCGGGGCCGCGGCGCCCGGCCGGCCGCGGCTGTCCTCGCTCGCGCCCGGCGACGGCTGGCGGCTCGCGCTCGCGGCGGGGGGCTGGACCACCTACAACGTCGCGTTCGCGGTGCTGGTCGCGTTCCTGCCCGCGCTGTTCGTCGCGCGCGGCCTCGACGTGGCGCAGGCCGGCGCGCTCACCGCGACACTGTCGGCGACCTTCATCCTCTCGATCCCGGCGAGCGGCTGGCTGGTCCAGCGGACCGGACGCCCCGCGACGATCGCGGCGCTCGGCGTGCTCGCGTGGGCGGGCTGCATCGCGGCGGTCCGCGGCGGCGCCGACCCGATGCTCTGGCTCACGCTGTCCGGGCTCGTCTCGGGCGCCGCGGCCGGCGTGCTCTCGGCGGCGCCCGCGCGGTTCCTCGCGCCGTCGGCACGCGCGATCGGCCTCGGGCTGTTCTACACGATGTACTACCTCGGGATGGGCGTGCTGCCGCGGATGGTCGGCGCCTGGGCCGACCGGGCGGGCACGCCCGAGGTGGTGCTCGACGCGTCGATCGGGTTCGCGCTTGCGACGGTGGTGCTGCTCGCCGGGACGCACCGGGCCGCGCGCCGTCCGGCCGGGTGAGCATCGGGCGCGACCCGGGGTCCTGCAGCATCCGATCCGGCACCCGGACCGTCCGTCGGCGTACCCGCCCCCTCGCTGCCCCGCCCCGGGCGCGACCGTGCCGGCCGCGCTCCACTGCCGTCCAGGACCTCGACCAGGCGGTCCGTGGCCGGTTTTTGCGGTCACCCGCCCCCACTCCTGCCGACTCTTGCAAAAAAGGGGCGACTGATCTCCGGATTAGATACTTTCTCCGCATGAATCGGACGGCTAGGATGCCGTGATGCCGTCCTCCCCCGCCCGCGCGCCCTTCAAGGCCGTCGTCTTCGACGCTTACGGCACGCTCTTCGACGTGCACTCAGTCGCCAGTCTCGCCGAGCAGCTGTGGCCGGGCCGCGGCGACTCGCTGTCGCATGCCTGGCGTGCGAAGCAGCTCGAGTACTCGTGGCTGCGGACGATGTCGGGCCGCTACAAGCCGTTCTGGGACGTGACGCGCGACGCGCTGCGCCACGCGGCCGCGCGGCTCGGCCTGCCGCTCGATGCGGCCCGCGAGACCCGACTGATGAACCAGTACGCGAGCCTGTCGGCATTCCCCGAGAACCTCGACGCGCTGCGCGCGCTGAAGTCGGCCGGCCTGCCGCTCGGCATACTCACCAACGGCAACCGGGCGATGATCGACGTGTCGATCCGCAGCGCCGGCATGGACGGCCTGTTCGACCACGTGCTGTCGTCCGAGCAGGTCGAGGCCTTCAAGACCGTGGACCGCATCTATGCGCTCGGCCCGGCCACGTTCGGCTGCCCCGCGCGCCGCATCCTCTTCGTGTCGTCGAACGGCTGGGACGCGGTCGCGTCGCGCTGGTACGGCTACACCAGCTTCTGGATCAACCGCGGCGGCCTGCCGCCCGAGCACCTCGACACCGAGCCGGACCATACCGGCCGATTGCTGACCGACGTGGTCGCCGTCGCGACCGCGCGCCCCTGAATCCCTTCGACTCCGACGAGAGCACCGCCATGACCGACCGCATCGCCGAACACATCGAGCTCCACGGCCTGAAGGTGGCCCGCCCGCTGCACGACATGATCGTGAACGAGGCGCTGCCCGGCACCGGCGTCGCGCCGGACGCGTTCTGGAAGGGCCTGTCCGCGCTGGTCCACGAGCTCGGCCCGAAGAACCGCGCGCTGCTCGCGAAGCGCGACGACCTGCAGGCGAGGCTCGACACCTGGCACGCGGCGCGCCGCGGCAAGCCGCTCGACGCCGCCGAGTACACGGCCTTCCTGCGCGAGATCGGCTACCTGGTCCCCGAGGGCGCGGACTTCGCGGTCGACACCGCGAACGTCGACCCCGAGATCGCCAGCATCCCCGGCCCGCAGCTGGTCGTGCCCGTGATGAACGCGCGCTACGCGCTGAACGCGGCGAACGCGCGCTGGGGCAGCCTCTACGACGCGCTCTACGGCACCGACGCGATGGGCGACGCGCCGCAGGCCGGCGGCTACGACGAGGTCCGCGGTGCACGCGTGATCGCCTGGGCGAAGGACTTCCTCGACCGCGTCGCGCCCCTGGCGGGCGGTTCCAGGCACGCCGATGTCGTCGGCTACGCGGTCGCCAACGGCACGCTCCAGGCGCGCACCCGCGCCGGCGCCACGGTCGGCCTCGCGACGCCCTCGGCCTTCGCAGGCCATTCGGGCAGCGCCGCCGAGCCGCGCGCCGTGCTGCTGAAGCACCACCACCTGCACGTCGAGATCCGGATCGACCCGACGCACTCGATCGGCAGGACCGACCCGGCGCATGTCGCCGACGTGATGCTCGAGGCCGCGATCACCACGATCATGGACTGCGAGGACTCGGTCGCCGCGGTCGACGCCGACGACAAGGCGCTCGCCTACCGGAACTGGCTGGGCCTGATGAAGGGCGATCTGGTCGAGACGATCGCCAAGGGCGGCGGCTCGTTCCAGCGAAAGCTGAGCGCGGACCGCACCTACACCGGCGCCGACGGCACGCCGCTCACGCTCAAGGGCCGCGCGCTGATGCTGGTCCGCAACGTCGGCCACCTGATGACCAACCCCGCGGTGCTCGACCGCGACGGCCAGGAGGTCTTCGAGGGCCTCCTCGACGCGATGTGCACGGTCGCGATCGCGATGCACGACATCAAGCGCACGAGCGGCGCGCGCAATTCCACGCGCGGCTCGGTCTACGTGGTCAAGCCCAAGATGCACGGTCCCGAGGAGGTCGCGTTCGCCGACGAGATCTTCACCCGCGTCGAGCAGGCGCTCGGCCTGCCGCAGTACACGGTGAAGATCGGCATCATGGACGAGGAGCGCCGCACGACGGTCAACCTCAAGGAATGCATCCGCGCCGCGCGCCACCGTGTCGCCTTCATCAACACGGGCTTCCTCGACCGCACCGGCGACGAGATCCACACCTCGATGGAGGCGGGCCCGATGGTCCGCAAGGCCGACATGAAGGCCCAGGCGTGGATCCAGGCCTACGAGCTCTGGAACGTCGACACCGGACTGGCGTGCGGCCTGGCCGGCCGCGCGCAGATCGGCAAGGGCATGTGGGCGATGCCGGACCTGATGGCCGAGATGCTCAAGCAGAAGATCGGCCACCCGCAGGCCGGCGCGAACTGCGCCTGGGTGCCCTCGCCCACCGCCGCGACGCTGCACGCGACACACTACCACCAGGTCGACGTGCTCGCCCGTCAGGCCGAGATCGCGAAGGGCGGCCGCCGCGCGAAGCTCGACGACATCCTGCGCATCCCGGTCGTCACCTCGCCCTCGTGGAGCGAGGCCGACAAGGACGCCGAACTCGCGAACAATGCGCAAGGCATCCTCGGCTACGTCGTGCGCTGGGTCGACCAGGGCGTCGGCTGCTCGAAGGTGCCCGACGTCAACGACGTCGGCCTGATGGAGGACCGCGCGACCTGCCGCATCTCGTCGCAGCACATCGCCAACTGGCTGCGCCACGGGGTGGTGACGCCCGAGCGCGTCATGGACGTGATGAAGCGGATGGCCGCGGTCGTCGACCGCCAGAACGCCGGCGACCCGGCCTACCGGCCGATGGCGCCGTCGTTCGACGGCGTCGCGTTCAATGCCGCGTGCGACCTGGTGTTCGAGGGCACGAAGCAGCCCTCGGGCTACACCGAGCCGGTGCTGCACCGCCGCCGCCTGGAGCTGAAGGCCGCCGCACGCTGAGCGAGTCCGGGCGCCCGGCGAGCGCCGGGCGCGGCGAGGCGCGCCACGTACCCGAACGGAACGGCGCGGCGTGCGGCCGTGTCACCATCGATGCGTCCGTGCATCCTCGAGGAGCCGCCATGCCAGCCCACGCCTTCGTCCGTCGTCGCGTCGCCGACGGCGTCTGCGAGATCCTGATGGACCACGCGCCGGTCAACGCGCTGTCGGTCCCGATGCTCGACGAACTGCTCGCCGCGTTCGAGCACGCGGCCGCCGACGACGCCGTGCGCGCGATCGTGCTCGGCAGCGCGGTGCCGAAGCGCTTCTGCGCCGGGCTCGACCTGAAGGCCTTCTCGAAGCAGGACGGCGACGGCGTGCGAGCGCTGCTCGAGCGCCTGTACACCCGCTTCACCGACCTGCAGCACCGGCTCGGCAAGCCGTCGATCGCCGCGGTCAACGGTACAGCGCGCGGCGGCGGCATGACGCTCGCGATCTCGTGCGACATGGCGGTCGTCGACGCCGACGCCGACCTCGGCTATCCGGAGATCGACGTCGGCGTGATCCCGGCGATCCACTTCGCGCACCTGCCTCGGATCGTCGGGCGCCACCGCGCCTTCGACCTGCTGTTTACCGGCCGTGCGTTCGGCGCGCGCGAGGCGGTAGAGCTCGGACTGGCCGCGCGGATCGCCGAGCCGGGCACCGCGCTGGAGACCGCGCACGAGGTCGCGCGCGTCCTCGCGGCCAAGCCGCCACGTGTGCTGCGGATGGCGCGCGAGGCGTTCGTACGCGAGGTCGACGCCGGCGGCGGCTACCGCCACGGCGTCGCGACCGCGGTCGAGAACTTCTGCAACGTCGCCGCGACGCCGGAGTCGAAGGCTGGCATCCGTGCGTTCGTCGACCGGCCGCGGCGCGTGGTCGACCGCGAGCCGCGCTGAAGGCTCAGCCGCGACCGGGACGCACGGGCCGCGCGGGACGCTCGGCGCGTGCGGCTCGCCGCCCGCATGCCGTCGTGCGGCCTCAGCCCGGCATGCCGCCCACCCGGACCGAGCACGCATGCGCCGGCACCTCGAGGCCCGGCGGCGACCTCGGGTCGGCCACCGGCGGCAGCGTCTCGATGCGCAGCGGGACGACGCCGGCCCAGATCGGCAGCGCGAGGTCGTCCGCGTCGTCGCCCGGCGGGCCGGACCGCACCTTGGCCGAGGCCTCGTCGATCGGCAGCGACAGCATCGAGGTGGCGCGGATCTCCTGAGCCGTCATGGCGCGCAGCGTGCCCCAGCGCCCAGGGAAGAGCTGCTCCATCATCGCGCGCAGACGGGCCAGCTTCTCCGCCGGATCGGTGACCGACCTCGCCCGGCCGAACAGCACCACCGAGCGGTAGTTGACCGAATGGTTGTATGCCGAGCGGGCGAGCACGAACCCGTCCATCAGCGTCACCGCGATGCACACCTGCGCGTCCGCGCAGTGCTCGAGCATCGGGCTCGCCGCCGAGCCGTGCCAGTAGACGCGGTCGCCCTCGCGCCACTGCAGTGTCGGCGTGACGCGCGGCTGTCCGTTGAGGGTCCAGGCGACGTGGGCGAGCGGCTGGGCGTCGAGCACCGCGTCGATCGTCGGTCGATCGTACGCGCCGCGCTCGTGCATCCGGCGCACGCGCGCGCGTTCCGAGGGTGCCTTCAGGCCGGTTGCCATCGACGCCTCCTGCAGGGGAAGCGACAGCTTAGCAGCTGCAGCGATCGCGCCCGGCGGATGACCGGACGGACCGCGGGCGGCCGCGGCCCACGCGTCGCGACCACGGCCGACCCCTGCGCCGCGCACGCGCGCGCGAGTTGACGCCGCATGCCACCGCTGCCGAGAATGCCCCCGAGGGCCTCGCGGACAGACGGGGCGTGGAGCGGGACATGAACGCACGAACCCCGGCCGCCGACGCGGCCCGCACCGTCCAGGTGGTGCGCCTGGGCGGCAACATCGGCGCCGAGATCCGCGGCGTCGACCTGCGCCAGCCGCTCGACGACGCGAGCTTCGCGGCGATCCACGCCGCGTTCGTGCGCCACGAGGTGCTGGTCTTCCGCGACCAGGACGTCACGCTCGACCAGCAGATCGCCTTTGCGCAGCGCTTCGGGCCGCTGTCGATCCACCCGTTCTCGCCGAACCTCGACGATCGCCGCGAGGTCATCGTGCTCGACTACTCGGCGGACAACCCGCCGGCGCTGACCGACCAGTGGCACGCGGACGAGACCTTCCGCACGCAGCCGCCGATCGCGACGGTGCTGCGCGCGCGCGTCGTGCCCGAGTACGGCGGCGACACCCTGTTCGCCAGCATGACCGCCGCCTACCACGGCCTGTCCGAGCGCATGAAGCGCTACATCCACGGCCTGGAGGCGCTGCACGACTTCAAGCCGTGGCGCCCGCTCTTCACCAGCTCGGAGAAGCATCAGGCCAAGCTGCGTGAGCTCGAGGCGCAGCACCCCAACCCGTGGCACCCGGTGGTGCGGGTGCATCCGGTCACCGGCCGGCGGATCGTCAACGTGAACCCGCAGTTCTGCGTGCGGATCAAGGGGCTCAAGGACGACGAGAGCCGGATGATCCTCGACTACCTGTATTCGCGCGCGACGATCCCGGAGTACCAGCTGCGGGTGAGGTGGGCGCCGCACACCATCGTCATGTGGGACAACCGCTCCGTCCACCACTACGCGCCGCACGACTACTTCCCGCAGCGTCGCACGATGGAGCGCGTGACGGTCGCGGGCGAACCGGTCGTAGGCGTGAGCGGCGAGTACGTGCCGGAGGAAGGCGTGGCGCCGCTGCCGAGCGGACACGGGGTCGTGCCGGCGAACCCCGGCCGGCGGCCGATCCGCGAGTTCGAGCGCGGATGATGGCCGCCCGCCGCCAGTTGCTGCAAGCCGCGGCCGCCCTCGGCGCGGCCGCGCTCGCGCCCGGCGCCCGCGCGCAGTCCGCGTGGCCCGACCGCCCGATCCGGATGCTCGTGCCCTTCCCGCCCGGCGCGCTCACCGACACGCTCGGGCGCGCGGTCGCCGAGCGCTACCGGCTCGCGTTCGGACAGCCGGTGGTCGTCGAGAACAGGCCCGGGGCCGGCACGCTCGTGGCCGGGCAGCAGGTCGCGCGCGCCGCGCCCGACGGCTACACGATGATGGTCGCCACGACCACGACGCTCGGCATCGCGCCAGCGCTGTTCGCGAACCCCGCGATCCGCCCGACCGACCTCACCGCGGCGGCGATGATCGGCAACGTCACGCTGTTCCTCGTCACGCGCCCCGACCTGCCCGTCGCGAACGTGAAGGAACTGGTGGCCGAGCTGCGCGGCAAGCCCGGCCGCTACAACTTCGGCTCGCCGGGCAACGGCACCGTGCACCACCTCGTCATGGAGATGGTGAAGAGCCGCCACAAGGTGTTCGCGACCCACATCCCCTACAACGGCAGCGTGCAGGCGCTGTCCGACGTGATGAGCGGGCGCATCGACTTCATGTTCATCGACGTCGCGATCGCGATGCCGCAGATCCGCGCGAACCGCGTCCGGGCGATCGCGGTCACCGGCAGCCGCCGCTCGCCGCTCGCGCCGGACGTGCCCGCGATGACCGAGTTCGACCCCGAGATCGACCTGCAGGCCTGGCAGGCGATCGCGGTGCCCAACGGCGTGCCGCCGGAGATCCTCGGCCGGCTGAACGGCGAGCTCAACAAGGCGCTGGCGACGCCCGAGTTCCGCGAGCAGCTCGCGCAGGTCGGTGTCGAGGCGAACCCGATGACGCTCGAGGCGCTCGCCGAGCTGGTGCGGCGCGATGCCGCGCGCTGGGCCGAGCTGGTGAAGCGCTCCGGCGCCCGCGTCGACTGAAGGAGACCGCATCGATGGACATGACCGCCGACGTCGCCCGCGCCCGCCCGCAGGGCATGGACGCGGCCGAGTGGGCCTTGAGGCTCGAGCTCGCCGCCTGCTACCGCCTCTTCGATCACCTCGGCTGGACCGAGATGATCTTCAACCACCTGACGCTGCGGCTGCCCGGCGAACCGCCGTCGTTCCTGATCAATCCCTACGGCCTGCACTACGCCGAGGTCACCGCGCGCAACCTGGTGCGCATCGACCTGGACGGGCGCAAGCTCGACGACGTGCCGTGGCCGGTGAACCCGGCGGGCTTCGTGATCCACGCGGCGATCCACCGGGCGCGCCCGGACGCGCACTGCGTGATGCACACCCACACCACCGCCGGCGTCGCGGTCGCCTCCAAGGCCTCGGGCCTGTCGCACGACAATTTCTACGGCGCGCAGTTCTTCGGCAACATCGCCTACCACGACTTCGAGGGCGTCACCACCGACCTCGACGAGCAGCGGCGCCTCGTCGCGAGCCTGGGCGCCAGGGAGGTCCTGATCCTGCGCAACCACGGCCTGCTGGTGACCGGCGGCAGCGTGCCGGAGGCCTTCCGCACGCTGTGGTCGCTGCAGCGCGCCTGCGAGGTCCAGCTCGCTGCGGCGTCGATGGCCGGCCCCGACGTCCCGGTGCCCGAGGCGGTGCTGCGCGAGATCCCGCGCCAGCGCCAGGCGATGCTCGCTGGCCAGGCGCGCCCGGGGCAGGCGATGTTCGATGCGAGCCTGCGCCGCGCCGGCATCCGTCTCGAGGAGCTCGTCGGATGAACGCGCCCGCCGCACGCTCGCTGCGCGGCCTCGTGCCCGAGGCGGAGTGGCGGGCACGGCTCGACCTCGCCGCCTGCTACCGCCTCGCTGCGCTGCACGGCTGGACCGACCTCGTCTACACGCACATCTCGGCCCGCGTGCCGGGCCCGCTCGAGCACTTCCTGCTGAACCCGTTCGGCCTCGCGTTCGACGAGATCACCGCGTCCTCGCTCGCGAAGATCGACCTCGACGGCGCGCTGGTCGATGCGCCCGCCGACCGCGAGCCGCCGCGGATCCACCGGGCGGGCTTCGTGATCCACAGCGCGGTGCACGGCGCACGACCCGAGGTCGGCTGCGTGATCCACACGCACACGCGCGCCGGCATGGCGGTCTCGATGCTGGACTGCGGACTGCTGCCGCTGTCGCAGCATGCGCAACTCTTCCACGGACGCGTCGGCTACCACGCCTACGAGGGCCTCGCCACCGAGCTCGAGGAGCGCGAGCGGCTGGTGCGCGATCTCGGCGACCGGTCGGTGCTGATCCTGCGCAACCACGGGCTGCTGGTCGCGGGGCGCACCGTCGCCGAGGCGTTCAGCATGTGCTTCCACCTCGAGAAGGCCTGCGACGCGCAGCTCGCCGCGATGGCCTGCGGCACGGCGCTGTCGGTGCCCGGCGACGCGGTGTCCGCGAAGACCGCCGCGCGCGGCTTCGGCAACCCGGCGAGCCCGCTCGGGCGCGACGAGTGGCCGGCGATGCTGCGCCGGCTCGACCGGATCGACCCGGGCTGGCGCGACTGAACGCGGCACCGGCGGCGCGCGGACCGCGGCCCGTCGCACCGCGGCCCCGTGCGCAGTCTCAGCCGCCCGGCCGCGCGTCGACCTCGAGCGTCAGGCGCTCGACCTGCCGGCCGCTCTGGCGCAGCACGTCGAGCGCGACCCGGCGCGGTGACGCGTCGCCGACCAGCACCCGCAGCAGGTCCGGGATCGACGCGACGCGCCGTCCGTCGCAGCCGACGATCCAGTCGCCCTCGCGCAGCCCGCCGCGAGCGGCGGCCGAGTCCGGCTGCACCGCGCCGACGCGCACCGCCGCGTCCGAGTCGAGCTCGAAGTGGCGCGACACCTTGCGCGGCAGCACCGTGGGCTGCCCGGACAGCCCGAGCCGCATCCGCGGCACGCGGCCGTGCCGGATCAGCCAGCCGGCCACGAGGTTGGCGGTGTCCGAGGCGACCGCGAAGCACAGTCCCTGCGCCGGCCGGATCGTCGCGGTGTTCACGCCGATCACCTCGCCGCGCGCGTTGACCAGCGGGCCGCCCGAGTTGCCCGGATTCAGCGACGCGTCGGTCTGGATCACGTCGTCGATCGGGCGCCCGCCGTAGCCGGCCATCGAGCGGCCGGTCGCGCTGACGATGCCGCTGGTCACGGTGTGCTCGAAACCGAGCGGCGAGCCGATCGCGATGGCGATCTCGCCGACGCGGACCGTGCGCGACGCGCCCATCCGCGCGAACGGCAGGTCGGCGGCCTGCACGCGGATCACCGCGAGGTCGGTGTCGGGATCGTCACCCACCAGCGCGGCCTCGAACTGGCGACCGTCGGGCAGGCTCACCTCGATCGCGCTCGCGCCGCCGGCGACGTGGCTGTTGGTGAGCGCGTAGCCGTCGCGCGCGACCACGAAGGCCGAGCCCGAGCCGCCGGCGCCGCGGCCGCGCCGGTCGGTGCGCCGCACGGCGACGTGCGCGACCGCGGGCCGCACGGCAGCGACCGCGCGGGTCACGGCGTCGGAGTAGGCGTCGAGCAGGGGCGCGTCGCCGGCGTGCTCGCCGGCGACGCGCAGGAACGGGGTGTCGTCCATCGCAATCCTCGCAGGCCGGGCAGATGGGGGCGGTGCCGCCGGGCGCAAGTCCCGCCTGCCCGGGATACGGACCGGCCGCTCGGCGACCTCGTCCCGAGCGCCGGTTTGCGCGCCCCGTCGCGCGGGGCATCGGACTTGCGGAACCCGACGTCGCGAACGCGTCGCGCGACGCGTCGGCGGCCGGGCCGTTTCGTGGCACAGTCGGCGCGTGCGCGGCGGCGAGGCGACGAGGCGGCAGGACCCGGGAATGACGGCGGCGGTGCGGGGCGAGTGGACGTGGGTGGCGATCGCGGCGGTGGCCTGCGTGCTCGCGGTCGCCGCGCCTGTGCGGGGCGCCAAGGCGCAGGTGCCGCGGAGCGCGCCAGCGCCGGCGGCCGCCGCGTCGGGGCCGGCCGAGGGCGCCCGTGCGGAACTCGCGCCGCCGTCGGGGCGGACCGACCCGGCCGCGGCACCCGCCCCCCCACCGGTCCGCGCACCCGACGCGGCCGCCGCCACGCACGCGGGCGCGCCGGTGATCGTCTACAACCGCCGGATCGCCATGCTCCGCGCGCCCCTGTTCGGCGTGTCGCCGCAGGAGCGTGCCCGCCGCGCCTCGGACAACGTCGCGCTCGCGCTCGCGCTCGGCGGCCCGGGACATGTCGCGCTCGAGCGCACCGCGCTCGGCGTCGTGCTGAAGGTCGACGGCACGTTCGCGTTCGCGATCACGCCGGCCGACGTCGACCTCGAGCGGGGCGAGCAGCAGGACGCGGTCGCGACCGCAGCGGCCGCGCGGCTCGATGAGGCGATCGCCGCCACCCGCGAATCGCGGGACACCTCGCGGATGCTCGCCGGCGTGGCTCGCGTGGCGGTCGCCACGCTGGTCGCGCTCGCGCTGCTGTTCGTCGTGCGCACGGCCGCCGCCGCCGCCGGCCGCGGGCTGCTGCGCCTCGCCGGCAGCGGCGCCGATCGGCTGCGGGTCGGCGGCACGTACCTGCTGCAGCGCGATCGAATGGTGGCCGGGACCCGCCGCGTCGTGATCGGGCTGCGCTGGGTGCTGACCGCGCTCGTCGCCTACGAATGGCTGGGCTTCGTGCTCGCGAGCTTCCCCTACACGCGTCCCTGGGGCGAGCAGCTGAACCGGTTGCTGCTCGAGCTGCTGGCGATGCTCGGCGGCGGCATCGTCGGCGCCCTGCCGGACCTGGTCGTCGCGTTCGCGATCTTCTGGCTGGCATGGATCGTCGACCGCGCGATCGGTGCCTTCCTGGACCGTGCTTCGCGCACGCCGGGCTCCCTCTCCTGGCTGGACGCCGACACCGTCGGCCCGGCCAAGCGCCTGAAGACCGCCGCGGTGTGGCTGTTCGCGCTCGCCATGGCCTACCCCTACCTGCCCGGCTCGGACACCGAAGCGTTCAAGGGCGTGACCGTGCTGGCGGGCCTGATGATCTCGCTCGGCGGCTCCAGCCTCGTCGGCCAGGCCGCGAGCGGGCTGGTGCTGATGTACACGCGCACGCTGCGCGTCGGCGAGTACGTGAGCATCGACGGCAACGAGGGCACGATCGTCGAGATCGGCACCTTCGCGACCCGCATGCGGACCGGCCGCGGCGAGGAGCTGGCGCTGCCCAACTCGCTGGTGATGTCGACGGTCACGCGCAACTACTCGCGCACCGTGCGCGGCCACGGCTTCGTCGTCGACACCGAGGTCACGATCGGCTACGACACGCCGTGGCGGCAGGTGCACGCGATGCTCGTCGAGGCCGCGCGCCGCACGCCGGGCGTCATCGCGTCGCCCGCGCCGCAGGTGTTCCAGACCGGGCTGTCGGACTTCTATCCGCAGTACCGCCTCGTCTGCCAGGCGATCCCGGCCGATCCGCGGCCGCGCGCCGAGGTGCTGAGCGCGCTGCACGCGAACATCCAGGACGTCTTCAACGAGAACGCCGTGCAGATCATGTCGCCGCACTACCTCGGCGACCCGGACGACGCGAAGGTGGTCGCGCCCTCGCGCTGGGACCCCGCGCTCGCGCCGCGCGCCGGCGCCGAGCGCGCGGCAGGCGACGCGGGGCGCGCGGGCCCCGCCGGGGCCGCGGCCGGTCC
>JADCHE010000150.1 GCA_020248665.1 Burkholderiales bacterium
CTGATGGGCAAGGCGAAGGCGTCCGGATCGGCGCGCGAGCTGTTCGCCAGGAACCGCGGCATCAACCTGCTGGCGGCCGCGCGCGTCGCCCTGTTCGGCGCCCGCGACGTCTGTAACACGCGGCTCGAGGACGGCCGGTGGGTGCCGACGTTCCCGAACGCGCGGTACGTGTTCTCCGCGATCGAGCATGCCCACTGGGATCCTGCGACACGGCCGGACGCGGGCTCGGGCGTCAACGAGAACGTGTACCAGGACAGCGTGCTGCCGATCGTCGCCGCGGGGCGCCACGTGCTGGCGGCCGGCGAGACCGCCATCGACGACTGGCTCCGGATCGAGCCGGCCCCGGGGCATACGCCGGGACACGTGGTCGTGCACGCGGCCTCGACCGGTGCCGAGGCCGTGTTCACCGGCGACGCGATGCACCATCCGCTGCAGGTCCACCGGCCCAACTGGAACAGCCGATTCTGCGAGCTCCCGGACGAGGCACGCTCAACCCGGCGGCGATTGCTGGAGCGCTGTTGCGAGCGGCATGCCCTGCTCATGCCCGCGCATTTCGGCCGGCCGCATTTCGGCTACGTGGAGCGCTCGGGCGACGCGTTCCGGATGGCGTGGTCGGCGGTCGCGGGGTGATCGACGAGGCGTGTCGCGTGCATGCACCCCGAGCGCGGCCACCGCGCGGAACAGGCCCGGCATCGCCAGTCCCAGCCCGACGCCCGCGGCGATGCACAGGGCCACTCAGACGGTCAGGTATCGCTCGAACAGGCCGAGCGGCGAGGCCTGCGCCGTGTCGCGACCTGCGACGCCGCCGGCGCTCATGGATACGTCCCGCGGTCGATCACGACGGCGCCCGTGCCGTCTCGCGGGCCGCGCCGGACGGCGCGACCGGCAGCGCGAGGGTGACGAGCCAGCACGCCGCGAGCATCGCGGCCGACCCGCCGAGCGACCACGCGAGCCCGCCCCACTGGTACAGGAGGCCCGACATCAGCGTGCCCGCGAACCGGCCGAGCGCGTTGGCGGCGTAGTAGAAGCCGACGTCCTCCGCGGCCTTCTCGGAACCGGCATAGGCGAGCACGAGATACGAGTGCACGGAGGAATTCACCGCGAAGGCCGCGCCGAACACGGCCAGGCCGCCGACGACGACCCACTCGAGGTGGTCGACGTCCGCGACGACGAGCACCGCCAGCACGGCGGGCACCAGCGCGAGCAGCCCGGACCACAGCCGCGCCGCCGGCACCTCGCGGCTCAGGCCGTCGTCGCTGCGGGCGACGATCGCGGGTGCGGCCGCCTGCACGACGCCGTAGCCGATCGTCCATGCCGCGAGGAACGCGCCGACCATGCTGAACGTCCACCCCGAGGCGTACAGGAACACCGGCACGCCGACCACGAACCAGACGTCGCGGGCGCCGAACAGGGCGACGCGCGCGGCCGCCAGCAGGTTGATGCCGCGGTTCCTGGCGAACAGCTCGCGCGCCGATCCGGACGCCTTCGCCTTGCCCATCAGCGGCGGCACGAAGGCGAGCACCGCGGCGAGCACGCCGGCGAGCAGCGCCGCCATGGCCCACAGCGATTCGCGGAAGCCCAACGCCTGCAGCAGCACCCCGCCCGCGAAGAACCCGATGCCCTTCATCGCGTTCTTGCTGCCGGTGAAGAACGCCACCCACTTGAAGAGGCGCCCCGAGGCGTCCCCCGCCGTCAGCTTGATCGCGGACTTCGACGCCGTCTTGGTCAGGTCCTTCGCGATGCCGCAGACACCCTGCGCGACGACGACCCAGGCGACCGACACCGCCGCGGTCCAGTCGGGCTGGAGCATCGACAGCAGCAGGAACCCGGCGATCTGCGTCGCGAGCCCCACGGTCAGCATGCGCGCGATGCCGAAGCGGGTCGCGAGCCAGCCGCCGAGCAGGTTGGCGAGGATGCCGGCCGCCTCGTACAGCAGGAACAGGAACGCGAGGGTGAACGGCGAGTAGCCGAGCCGGAAGAAGTGCAGCAGCACCAGCATCCTCAGCGCGCCGTCGGTGAGGGTGAACCCCCAGTAGGCGGCAGTGACGATCGCGTAGTTGCGGGTGCCGGCGTTCATCCTGGCGCGCGGCGCGTTACAGGCCGCGTTCGTGCATCAGGCACGCGAGGTCCACCATCCTGCATGCGTAGCCCATCTCGTTGTCGTACCACGCGTAGACCTTCAGGAGCGTGTCGTCGGTGACCATCGTCGACGGTGCGTCCACGATCGAGCTCCGGGTGTCCCGGGCATAGTCGGCGCTGACGAGCGGGCGCTCCTCGTAACCGAGGATGCCGGCGAGCGGTCCGCGTGCGGCGGTCGCGAACAGCCCGTTGACTTCGTCGACCGAGGTCGCGCGTCGAAGCTCGAACACGCAGTCGGTCAGCGACGCGTTGAGCACGGGGGCGCGCACCGCGTGCCCGTTCAGCCTGCCCTTCAGCTCCGGATAGATCAGTCCGATCGCGGTCGCGCTGCCGGTGGTCGTGGGCGCGAGGCTCAGCATCGCGCTGCGCGCGCGGCGCAGGTCCTTGTGGGGCGCGTCGACCACCAGGTTCGTGTTCGTCGGATCGTGGATCGTCGTGATCTGCCCGTGTCGGATGCCGATCGCCTCGTGCACCACCTTCACCACCGGCGCGAGGCAGTTGGTGGTGCAGGAGGCGGCGGTCACGATCGGGTGCCGGGCCGGATCGTAGAGACCGTCGTTGACGCCGACGACGACGTTGAGCACGTCGCCGACCTTGACGGGCGCCGCGACGATCACGCGCTTCGCGCCGCGCTCGAGGTGACCCCGGAGGGTCTCGGGCGCCAGGAACTTGCCGGTGCATTCCAGGACCAGGTCGACCCCGAGGTCACCCCAGGGCACCTCGGCCGGCGACGCATGTGCCGAGAACGAGAGGTGCCGGTCGCCGATGCGGATCGAGGCGTCGCCCTCTGCGTCGATCGGCGCGCGCCATCGTCCCTGCACGCTGTCGAAGGCGAGCAGGTGCGCGCAGGCCGCGGCGCCGCCCTTGATCTCGTTGACGTGCACGACGTCCAGGCGGTTGCCCGCGCGGGGATCGTCGCCGGGCCGCTCGGCCGCGCCGAAGGCCGCGCGCAGGGCCAGGCGGCCGATGCGGCCCATGCCGTTGATGCCGACTCTCATGTGCTTCGGTCCGTTCGACGGGGAACGATGCCGCGACGTCCGGGCCGGCATCCTTCGATCAACCCGGAATCATCGAACCGCTGCATGTCAGACGGATGACAGTCGGCCCGCGCCCTGGCAGCAGTGGTCGCTCAGGTAGGCGAGGAGCGCGTCCATCCGGCGCACGGACGCGCGATAGGTCAGGTTGCGGCCGTCGCGCTCGACCTCGGCGAGGCCGGCGTGGATCAGCTCCTTGAGGTGGAAGGACAGCGTGGACGCGGGCACGTCGAGCATCGCCGACAGCGCCGAAGGGGTGAGCCCGCCGGGCGCGGCGCCGACCAGCGCGCGGAAGATCCGCAGGCGCGCTTGCTGGGCCAGCGCGGCCAGCGAGAGGAGGGCTTCCTTTTCCTTCACGGTTCCATGATCGTCGAATCATGGAAGTGCGTCCAGGCGTTCGCGTCGCGCGGCGTGTCGCCCTGGACCTGGCCGCGGCCGGGCTGCCCGGAGTAGAGTCCTCCGGATGGACCGCCCCGATCCCGTCGACGCCCGGCTGACCGAGCTCGAGATCAAGGCCAGCCTCGCCGAGGACACGGTGGACCACCTCAACGAGGTGGTGATCGCGCAGCAGGCGCGTATCGACGCGCTCGTGCACGAGGTCGCGCGGCT
This sequence comes from Burkholderiales bacterium, assembly GCA_020248665.1. Taxonomy (GTDB): domain Bacteria; phylum Pseudomonadota; class Gammaproteobacteria; order Burkholderiales; family Burkholderiaceae_E; genus UBA4615. Next base: position 3,783 of record JADCHE010000150.1, read on the forward strand.
CGCGCGGCTGCTGCGCGAGGGCGGCGGCGATGCGCCGGCCTCGCGCGGCCCGCGCGACGAGATCCCGCCGCATTACTGAGCGCCGCGCGCGGCGGACACCATGACGACGTCGCGGATCCGCGAGTCGGCGAAGGTGCTGCGCAGCATCGTCCGTATCCCGTGCTGGTCGCCGGCGACCAGCACGCGCAGGCCGGTCGGCTGGCTGGCGGATAGCATCGGTGCATCCGGGGCGGGGTTCCTTCGGGCATTGACCCGTCGACGCGCGGTGCACGAGTCGTGTAGGGTCGCGCTCTCGAACAAGGAGGAGACCCCGCATGGATGATCGAGCGTCCGATCCGACCCCGACCCCGACCCCGACCCCGACCCCGTCCGCCGTCGACCGGCCCCGCCGCACGCTGCTGTCCGCCGTCGCCGGCGGCACCGCGCTCGCCTCGATCCCGCGCTTCGCGATCGGGCAGGGCGCGTGGCCGAACAGGCCCGTCCGCGTGATCTGCACCAACCCGCCCGGCGGCCTGACCGACGCCTACGCACGCCAGTACGGCGAGGCGCTGTCGAGGAAGTTCGGCCAACCCTTCGTCGTCGACAACCGGCCGGGCGCCGGCGGCACGATCGCGGCCGACGCGCTCGCGAAGGCGCCGCCCGACGGCTACACGATCATGGTCGCGATCCAGACGCCGCTGTGGAACGGCCGCGTGCTGTACAAGTCGCTGCCCTACGACCCGGACCGCGCCTTCGCGCCGATCACGCTGTTCCCGGCCGGCGCGCTCGCGTTCGGCGTGCACGCGAAGCTGCCGGTTCGCACGCCCGACGAGTACGTCGCCTGGGCCGCGAAGAACCCCGCTGCGATCGGCACCTACGCGGCCGGCTCGTGGCCGCACATGATCGCCGACACCTGGAACCGCTCGCGGGGGCTCAAGCTCGACGCGATCCACTACAAGGGCGAGCCGCCGATGTGGGTCGACATCGCGTCCGGGCAGGTGAGCGCCGGGCTCGGCAGCTTCCAGGCGATGCAGACCCACATCGAGCGCGGGACGGTGCGGCCGATCGCGGTTGTCGGCCAGCGCCGCTCGCCGCGGCTGCCCGACGTGCCGACCTTCGTCGAGCAGGGGCACCGGGACCCGATCTTCGCGCTCGACGGCTGGCTGCCGATGGTCGCGCCCGCGGGTACGCCCGAGGACATCCAGCAGAAGCTCGCCGACGCCTGCGTCGAGGCCTTCGGCACCGACAGGATCAAGGCGATGCACGAGACCTTCGGGATCCCCAACGGGCCGGTGGGGCTCGCCGAGGCGCGACAGCGCTGGCGTGACGAGGCACCTCAGTGGGTGCAGCTCGCGGACCGGCTGGGCATCAAGCTCGACTGACGCGTGCGGCGCGGCGCTCGGCCCACAGGTTGAGGCCGTTCGCCGCGAGGATGCCGGCCGCGCCGATCGCGACCGGCAGCCGCAGCGGCTCGGCGTAGACCGCCGCGCCCACCGCCGCGATCAGCGGCACGCGCAGGAAGTCCATCGGGGCGACGACGATCGCGTCGGCGAGCTTGAAGGCGCGCGACAGCGCGTAATGCGCGCACAGGCCGCCGAGCCCGCACACCGCCGTCCATGCGAAGGTGCGCGCGTCGCCGAGCGCGAGGCCGGGGCCGGCCGCGACCAGCGCGGCCGCGATCGGCAGCTGCAGCAGGTGCATCCACAGAAGCAGCACGAACGGGCGGTCGGTGCGCGTGAGCCGGCGCACCGCCATCACGTTCAGCGCGAAGCCGATGCCCGAGGCGAGCGCGAGCAGCGAGCCCGCGCCGAGGGTCATCCGCGAGACGAGCTCGGCGGGCGACGGACCGGCGCCGGGCGGCCAGATGACGACGAGCGCACCGGCGAACCCGATCGCGGCGGCGAGCGCGCGCATCGGCGTGAGCCGTTCGCCGAGCAGCAGCGGCGCGAGCACCGCGACCCACAGCGGCGCGGTGAACTCGAGCGCGAACACCTCGACCAGCGGGATCAGCGTCAGTGCCGCCATCCACGCGTACTGCGCCCCGAAATGCACGACCGCGCGGCCCGCGGTCAGCGCGGGCTGGCCGCTCTTCAGCCCCGCGACCTGGCCGCGCAGCGCGGCGTGGATCGCGACCAGCACCGCGAGGCCGATCGCCGCGCGCCAGAACAGCAGCTCGAGCGCGCCGATCGAGCGCATCGCCTCGCGGCCCGAGATCGCGATGAGCGAGAACGACAGCAGCGCGCCGACCATCCACAGCGCGGCTCGGCGGGGGTCGTGGGTCGGGGCGGAGACGGAGCTCGGGGAGGGCGACGACACGGCGGATCTCTTCGGCGAGGCTCGCATGGTACGGTGCCCGCCGGACGACCCCCCCGGTGACAGGGAGACCCTTGCGATGGACGCACCCGAGGCGATCGACGACACGCGCGCGTGGCGCGCGGTGGCCGACTGGCACCATGCCGCGTTCACCGGGCTGGTCCTTGCGACGATCGTGCGCTGCGGCACGCCGGTGGCGGCGGAGCTGGTCGAGCGCGTGTTCGCGTGCCAGCGCGAGGTGCGCTTCCTCGACGGGCTGCGCAAGCTCGGCCTGGGCGGGCTGCCGCACGCGGTCGCGGCCGCGCAATACCACTACCTGTCGAACGACGTCGGCGGCGTCGCGGTGCAGTTCATGCCCGAGTCCGACCGCAAGGCCTGGGTGCGCTACGTGCCGCCGCGCTGGATCTGGGCGGGCACGGCGCTGTGCGCGGTGCCCGATGAGATCACCGTGGCGATGCTGCGCGGCTGGCACGCGCGCAACGGCGAGTCGCTCGGCAACCCGCGGCTCGGGTTCGTGTGCACGAAGACGACGACCGCCGGCGACGCGGCGCTCGAGGGCTACTACCTCGAGCACGATCGCCCGCTCTCGCCGCACGAGCGGCTGCGCTTCGCGCGCGACGAGGACGGCCCCGAGTTCGATCCGGCGAAGGCGCCGGTGCTCGGCAGCGTGTCGTGGCCGCGCGAGCGGCTCGAGAAGGCACGGCGCAGCTACGCGATGGAGTACCTGCGGACCGCGCTGCCGATCGCCGCCGAGGTGCTCGGCGCCGACCGCATGAGCGACGTCGTTCGGCGGGCGATGCGGCAGGTCGGCATGCAGCACCACCGCGACGCGGCCGCCGCGCTCGGTGTGCCGGCGCACGGCGACGCCGCCGCGTTCGCGCGCTTCCTCGAGGCGATGGCACGGGGGCAGGGTGACACGGTGTCGGTGCGGCAGGCCGGCGACGCGGTGCGGGTCGTCCAGTCGGGCCCGCGGCTGCTCGATGGGGCGGGCGCGGCGCGCGGGGCGGCGCGCGATGCCTGGGCGGGGTTGTGGGAAGGCGCGCTCGCCGCGCACGACCGCGGGCTCGCGCTGCACGTCGAGGAGGCCGGTAGCGCCGATGCCCCCGCGCTCGCGTGGGCGATCTCGCCGCGCGTGCGCGGGGCCGGCTGAGGCCCGGGGCACGGCGCCGCACGCCGCGGCTCGATCGCGGGGGCGTTCAGCGCTTCGCGTCGAGCAGCGCGCGCAGGTTCTCGTCGGTGCGGCGGATCGTCTGCAGGTTCGCGATGAACGCGTTCGACGCCGAGATCATGTCGACCATCGCGCGGGGCAGGTCGGGGGCGGCCGACGCGGCCGCGTCCGCCGCGCGCGGCGGCGCGACGGGCCGGGCGGGCGGGCC
>JADCHE010000151.1 GCA_020248665.1 Burkholderiales bacterium
CGGTGACGCGCGCGTCGAGCCGCGCGAGCGCGGCCTCGAGCGCCTCGCAGCCGGGCGGAAGCGCGCCGGGCGTCATGCGCGTGTCCCGCGACGGCACGCGCCGCGGCCTCGGGGCGCCCGCAGGCGAGCCGCCCGGTCGGGCTTCACCGCGTGCTCCGGCCGAGCTCGATCCGGCGTACCAGCGCGTGCAGCGCACGGTTCACCGGCACCGGCACGCCGAGCGCCTCGCCGCGCGCGGCGACGTGGCCGTTCAACGCGTCGATCTCGGTCGGGCGCCCGAGCGCGAGGTCCTGCTCGGTCGAGGAGGTCGCCGAGGACATCGCCGCGCCGAGACGCAGCGCGGCCGCGTGGAGCGCGTCGGCGTCGTCGATCGGCACGCCCTCGGCGCGCGCGACCGCGACGCACTCGCCGATCGTCGCGCGCATCGTCGCGGCGATGCCCGCGTCGGCGACCAGCTCGCCGTAGCGGGCGCGGGTCAGCGCGGAGATCGCGTTGAACGCCGCGTTCATCGTCAGCTTGGTCCACAGCGCCGCGCGCACGTCGGGCACGGTCGGGCAGGACACGCCCGCGCGCTCGAAGGTGGCGGCGACCCGCGCGACGCGCGCGGCATCGCCGCCACCCGGCCCACCGGGCACCTCGCCGAGCACCAGATCGCCGCGCCCGGCGTGCACCACGTGGCCCGGCCCGCCCATCGACGCACCGACGTAGACCACCGCGGCGACCGGGTCCAGGCCGGGCGCCGCGGCCCGGGCGCGCTCGACGTTGTCGACGCCGTTCTGCATCGATACCACGGTCGCGCCCGGGCGCAGCCGGGGCAGCAGCTCGCGCGCGGCCGACGGTGTGTCGGAGGTCTTCACGCACAGCAGCACCAGGTCGGCGTCGCGGACCGCCTCGGCCGAGATGTCGGCCTCGACGCGGACCGTGGTGCGCGCCCCGCCGCTGTCCCACCACAGGCCGCGCGCGCGGATCGCCTCGACGTGCGCCGGTCGGCCGACCAGCACGACCGGCGCGCCGGCGAGTGCGAGCTTCGCGCCGAAGTGGCAGCCGACCGCGCCGGCGCCGAACACCGCCACCCGTGGCCACGCCCCGGGAGCCACCGCCGATGCCACGCCCGCGTGCGTCATCACCTTCTCCGTCGTCATCGGGCCGATTCTAGGCGCGCCGTAGAATCGCCCGATTCCATCTCCGAGCCGATCCGCCCATGACCGCCCCGTTCTTCGCACCGCAGCGCTTCGATTCGCCCGAGGCCGCGCTCGCCCGCGTCCGCGAGATCTACGACGCCGGCGTAGCGCACCTGCGCGACGCGCTGCGGCGCTACGTGGCCGGCGAGGACGCGGTCGGGCGAGTCCGTGCCCACTATCCGTTCGTCCGCGTCGAGACCGACACCGTGGCGCGGGCCGACTCTCGGCTCGCCTACGGCTTCGTCGCCGGGCCCGGCACGTTCGAGACGACGCTGACCCGCCCCGACGTGTTCGGGAACTACTACGCCGAGCAGTTCCGGCTGCTGGTCGAGAACCACGGTGTGACGCTCACCGTCGGCACCAGTCACGCGCCGATCCCGGTGCACTTCGCGTTCCCCGAGCACGCGCACGTCGAGGCCGAGCTCGACGCCGCGCGGCTCACGCGGATGCGCGACCTGTTCGACCTGCCCGACCTCGCGTCGATGGACGACGGCATCGCCAACGGCACGCACGAGCCGCGGCCCGGCGAGCCGGATCCGCTCGCACTGTTCACCGCGCCGCGCGTCGACTACTCGCTGCACCGGCTTCGGCACTACACCGGCACCGCGCCCGGACACTTCCAGAACTTCGTGCTGTTCACCAACTACCAGTTCTACGTCGACGAGTTCGTGCGGCTCGGCCGTCAGCTGATGTCGATGCCGGCCTCGGGCCAGGCGGGCGGCGACGGCTACGTCGCGTTCGTCGAGCCGGGGGACCGGGTGCACGCGCGCACGGGGCCGCTGCCGGCGGCCGCGCCGCCGATCGTCGACACCGGAGCGGGCCTGCCCGGCGCTGCGGTCGCCGACGAGGAGCCGTCCGACGCCGCCGCAGGCGAGCAGCGCCCCGCGCGGCTGCCGCAGATGCCCGCCTACCACCTGGTGCGCGAGGACGGCAGCGGCATCACGATGATCAACATCGGCGTCGGGCCCGCCAACGCGAAGACGATCACCGACCACGTCGCGGTGCTGCGGCCGCACGCGTGGATCATGCTCGGCCACTGCGCCGGGCTGCATGCGTCGCAGCGGCTCGGCGACTACGTGCTCGCGCACGGCTACGTCCGTGAGGACCACGTGCTCGACGAGGAGCTGCCGCTGTGGGTGCCGGTGCCGGCGCTCGCCGAGATCCAGGTCGCGCTGCAGGACGCGGTCGCCGACGTGACCCAGCTCTCCGGCTGGGAGCTCAAGCGGATCATGCGCACCGGCACGGTCGCGTCGACCGACAACCGCAACTGGGAGCTGCTGCCGCACCACGGCCCGACGCGGCGCTTCTCGCAGAGCCGCGCGATCGCGCTCGACATGGAGAGCGCGACGATCGCCGCCAACGGCTTCCGGTTCCGCGTGCCCTACGGCACGCTGCTGTGCGTGTCGGACAAGCCGCTGCACGGCGAGATCAAGCTGCCAGGCATGGCTAACCGCTTCTACCGCGCGAGCGTCGACCAGCACCTGCGGATCGGCATGCGGGCGATCGAGCAGCTGCGCCGGCAGGGGGCGACGCGGCTGCACAGCCGCAAGCTCAGGAGCTTCGCGGAGGTGGCGTTCCAGTGACGGCGCGCGCTCAGTCGGGCGCGTGGACGATCGACGCGAAGATCCTCCAGCCGTCGGGCCGCCTGACGAGGGAATAGGTCTGCCGCCAGCGTCGGATCTCGCTGCCATCGGACCGGAACATCGCCCACGTGCCGTGGAGCACCGCCGCGTGCCGGCCCGCCGGGATCGTCGACACATCGAGGATCGCGCAGGTCGAGTAGCCCTCGGCCTCGTAGGCGCGCAGCGCGCCTTCGTAGAACGCGCGGACCGCGGTGTCGGTCGGCAGCACCTGCATCGAGCCGTCGGCGCGCAGCGTCGTCGTCGGCGTCTCGTACATGCGGTCGAGGCCGGTCAGGTCGTGGCGGTTCCAGAGCTCGACGTAGGCGGCGACCAGCGCCTCGGGCGTATCCATGCGGGCTGTCTCCGGAGGGACGAGGTCCGGCTCGTCGACGAGGCGTTCGACCCGTCCTGCGGTGACGCTGCCGCCGCGGCTCGGAAGGGGAACGACACCGGCGATGCTAGCGCATGGGTGCGGCGCTCGCGAAGCGCCGCCAGGCGGCGTGCGAGACTAGCGCCATGGACCTCTCCGACCAGACCTGGCTCGACGCGCTGAACCCCGAGCAGCGCGCGGCCGCGACCTTCGGCGAGCGCGACGCCGAGGGCCGCTTCACCTGCGGCCCGCTGCTGGTGATCGCCGGCGCCGGCACCGGCAAGACCGCGACGCTCGCGCACCGCGTCGCGCACCTCGTCGTCGAGGGCGTGGACCCGGCGCGGATCCTGCTGCTGACCTTCAGCCGGCGCGCCGCGCAGGAGATGACCCGGCGCGCGGAGCGGCTCGCGGCGCGCGCGCTCGCGCAGCGCGCCGCGGCGGCCCGCGGCACGGCGGCGTCCGAGGCCGACGGCCCGCGGCTGCGCCTGCCCTGGGCCGGCACCTTCCACGCGATCGGCGCACGGCTGCTGCGCGAGCACGCGACGCAGGTCGGGCTCGCCGAGAACTTCGGGATCCTCGACCGCGGCGACGCGGCCGACCTGATGGACGTGGTGCGCCACGAGCGCGGGCTGTCGGCGAAGGACCGGCGCTTCCCGAAGAAGGACACCTGCCTCGCCATCTATTCCCACCGGGTCAACGGCGGCCGGCCGCTCGACCAGGCGATCCGCGCGCTGCAGCCGTGGTGCCTCGAGTGGCAGGACGAGCTCGCCGCGCTCTACCGCGACTACGTCGCGCGCAAGCAGGCCGACGGCGTGCTCGACTACGACGACCTGCTGCTGTGGTGGGACGCGGCGATGTCGGACGCCGCGCTCGCGGCCGAGGTGTCGGCGCGCTTCGACCACGTGCTGGTCGACGAGTACCAGGACACCAACGCGCTGCAGGCGCGGATCCTGCGCGCGCTGCGGCGCGACGGCCGCGGCCTCGTGGTGGTCGGCGACGACGCGCAGTCGATCTACTCGTTCCGAGCCGCCGACGTCGGCAACATCCTCGACTTCCCCGCGCAGTTCGATCCGCCGGCGCGCCGCGTCGCGCTCGAGACCAACTACCGCTCGGTGCAGTCGGTGCTCGACGCGGCGGGTGCGCTGATCGCCGAGGGCAGGCGGCAGTACCCGAAGTCGCTGCGCGCGGTCCGCGAGGGCGGCGAGCTACCGGCGCTGGTGACGGTCGCCGACGACCGCGAGCAGGTCGACTGGGTGGTCGCGCAGGTGCTCGCGCGGCGCGAGGCCGGCGTGCCGATGAGGAAGCAGGCGGTGCTCTTCCGCAGCAGCCACCACAGCGACCTGCTCGAGGTCGAGCTGACCCGCCGCAACATTCCGTACGTGAAGCACGGCGGCCTCAAGTTCCTCGAGTCCACGCACGTGAAGGACGTGCTGTCGGTGCTGCGCTGGGCCGACAACCCGCGCCACGGCGTCGCCGCGTTCCGCGCGCTGCAGCTGATGCCGGGCATGGGGCCGGCGACCGCGAAGCGCGCGCTCGAGCACGTCGCGCGCGAGCGCGGCGCGCTCGCGTCGCTCGGTGCGTTCGTGCCGCCCGCGGCCGCGCGCGAGCACTGGCCGGGCTTCGCGGCGCTGACGGCCTCGCTGGCGGATCCGGCCACGCCGTGGACGGGGCAGCTCGAGGCCGTGCGCGACTGGTACCGGCCGCTGCTCGAGCGTCGCCACGACGACGCGTCGGTCCGCGCCGCCGACCTCGACATGCTCGCGGCGGTGGCCGCGCGCACTGGGTCGCGCGAGCGCTTCCTGACCGAGCTCGCGCTCGATCCGCCGCAGGCCTCGGGCGACCTCGCCGCCGACCCGCTGAAGGACGAGGACTGGCTGGTGCTGTCGACGGTCCACTCCGCGAAGGGCCAGGAGTGGGACGCGGTCTACGTGATCGACGTGACCGACGGCAACTTCCCGAACGAGTACCACACCGGCTCGGAGGACGGCGTCGACGAGGAGCGGCGGCTGCTCTACGTCGCGATGACCCGCGCGCGAGACACGTTGCACCTGATCGAGCCGTTGCGCCACGCGGTGGTCCAGCAGCCGAAGCTCGGTGCCGCCTACGTGCACGCGGCGCGCAGCCGCTTCATGACGCGCTCGGTGCTGTCGCGGCTGCGGCGCATCGGGCCGCCGCCCGCGGCCGGCACGTCGGCCACCCCGCGCGCGCCGGCGGTCGACGTCGGGGCGAGGATCCGGGCGATGTTCTGACGCGACGCGTGCGCGCCGGATCGTGCGCCGCTCGCGATCGTCGTTCGGCGGCGTGTCCGGGCGGCGCGGTCCGCGCGCTCAGCCGCGCAGCGATGCCGCATCCAGCTCGATGGCCTCGACGTTCCTCGGCCCGCCGCGCCACGCGACCGCGCACGCGTGGCGCGTGTCGACCGCGACGTCGCGCAGCGTCCACGCGCCGGCCAGCGCGGCCGCCGAGCGCGCATCGGCGGGTACGTCCCAGCGCGGGCCGGCGTCGCCGTCGACGATGTCGATGGCGTCGAGCTTCAGCTGCAGCCCGATGCCGACGGCCTTCAGCAGCGCCTCCTTGCGCGCCCATGCGCGGGCGAACGCCGCGATCCGGGTGGCCTCGTCCGGCAGGTCGTCGATCCGCGCGCGCTCGCGCGGTCCGAACACGCGGCCGAAGTCGTCGGGCCGCGCCATCGACGGCGCCGTCTCCTGCACGTCGACGCCGACGGGCGTGTCTTCGGCGAGCGCGCACGCGATCCAGTCGCCCGAGTGGCTGAGGTTGAACGCCGGGCCCGGACCGTCGAGCGCGGGCTTGCCGTCGGCGTCGGCGACCAGCCGCAGCGACGCGGGCGCGACGCCGGTGCGGCGGGCGAGCAGCACCCGCGCGAGCGCGCGCCCGAGCAGGTGGCGCGCGCGGTCGGCGTCGCGCACGAAACGCGCGGCCCGCGCGCGCTCGGCGTCGTCGACGAGCGCCGCCGCGACGGCGAGGGCCGACGGGTCGGTGTCGAGCCGCAGCCGGGCGACGAGGACGGGCGTCATCACCGCGATTCTGCCCGGCGGGGCGCGGGGGCGCGAGCGGCAGGCTGCCGGGCCGCGCCGCGCGCTGGACAGCCGGCCCCCGACGCAGGCATGGTCGCGGGGCGCCGAGCGCGTCGGCGCGCCGACGGAGACCCGGCCCCATGCGACAGACCGAGCGCTACTGTCGGATCGACCAGCTGATCCGCGCACGCGGGGTGATCGACTTCAAGTCGCTGCAGCAGGCGCTCGAGGTGTCGCGCGCGACGCTGGTCCGCGACCTCGCGGCGCTGCGCGACCGGTTCAACGCGCCGATCGTCTTCGACCGCGACCGCGGCGGCTACGTGCTCGCCGAGTCGGGCTTCGGGCCGCAGTACGAGCTGCCGGGCCTGTGGTTCAGCGACCGCGAGATCCTCGCGCTGCTGACGATGCACCGGTTGCTCGAGGACCTCGACCCGGGCGGGCTGATCGGCGACCGCGTCGGGCCGCTCGTCGAGCGGCTCGAGTCGCTGCTCGGGCAGGGCGCGGGCGGCGCCAAGGCGATCCGCGAGCGCGTGCGGATCGTCGCCGCGCAGGACCGGCCGGTCGCGCCGCGCTTCTTCGAGCGCGTCGGCAGCGCGCTGGTCGGCCGCCAGCGGCTCGAGCTCGCCTACCACTCGCGCGGCCGCGACGAGCGCGGGCGGCGCGAGGTGTCGCCGCAGCGGCTCGTGCACTGGCGCAACGCCTGGTACCTCGACGCGTTCTGCCACCGCGTCGAGGCGCTGCGCACCTTCGCGCTCGACGCGATCGAGGAGGCGCGGCTGCTCGACCGCAAGGCGCTCGACGTGTCGCTCGCCGAGGTCGACCGCACGCTCGGCTCGGCCTACGGCATCTTCCGCGGCCGGCCGCGCGAATGGGCGGTGCTGCGCTTCTCGCCGGAGGCGGCGCGCTGGGTCCGCGCCGAGGAGTGGCACCCGCAGCAGCGCGGCGAGGCGCTCGACGACGGCTCGTGGGAGCTGCGCCTGCCGTTCTCGGCGAGCGCCGAGCTGGAGATGGACATCCTGCGGCACGGCGAGACGGTCGAGGTCGTCGGGCCGCCGGCGCTGCGCGAGCGGATCGCGGCGCGGCTCGCGGCCGCGGCGCGCGCGTACCGCGCGGGGCCCGCGGGCGTGCCCGGGCGCGCGTCGCCGGCGCGGCGCGGCGCCGCCGGGCGTCGCTCGAAGGACACGGACGCCGCGGCCCCGCCCGAGGCCTGAGCGCGCCCACCCGGGGCGACGGCCCGCGGCCGCGCGCCCGGTCGCGAGGCCCCCCGTGCGCTACGATCGCGCCCCATGGCCCTGCGCTCCACCATCTACAAGCTCGAGCTGTCGGTCGCCGACATCGACCGCGGCGTCTACGCCGACCATGCGCTGACGCTCGCGCTGCACCCGTCCGAGACCGAGGAGCGGCTGATGCTGCGCGTGCTCGCGTTCGCACTGTTCGCCGACGAGCGGATGCGCTTCGGCCGCGGGCTGTCGGCCGAGGACGAGCCCGACCTCGCGCGCATCGACGACACCGGCGCGATCGAGCTCTGGATCGAGGTCGGCCTGCCCGACGAGAAGTGGGTGCGCAAGGCGTGCGGACGCGCCGACCGGGTCGTGGTGCTCGCCTACGGCGGCAGCCGGGCCGACATGTGGTGGCGGCAGAACGAGGGCGCGCTCGCGCGGTGCGCGAACCTGGCGGTCGTCGCCGTCGACGCCGAGGCGTCGGCGTCGCTCGCGCGCCTCGCGGCGCGCTCGATGCGCCTGTCGGCGACGGTGCAGGACGGCCAGGCCTGGCTGTCGGACGGCCACGCGAGCGTCGCGGTCGTGCCGCGCTGGTGGAAGGGCGAGCGCGCGTCGGCCGGCTGAGCGCGGGCCGCGGCGCTCAGGCGAGCGCGACCGTCGCGATCGGGTACAGGCGCTCGAGGTCCTCGGCGATCGCCGAGAGCGCCTGCAGCGCCGTCGCGCCGGGCGCGGCGGCGAGCAGCAGCAGGTGCTCGCGCGAGCCGAGGCTCACCAGCGTCGCGCGCAGCGTGCCGCGCGGGCCCGCCGCGCGGCGCTCGTCGCTCAGCACGCGCAGCGCGTCGCGCTCGCGCTCGTGGGCGGTCCGGCCGCAGGTCTCGACGATCGACAGCGCGACCCGGGCGGCCTCGCGCCGCGTGCCGCCGAGGCGGCGCCACGCGCGCCCGAGATCGTCGGCGAGGCGCTCGGGGTCGATGCCGGTGCTCAGCCGCAGCGCGAGCGCCGGCGTCTCCTCTCCGGCCACGGTGCGTGGGCCGGACGGTGGGCGCTGGGCGATCGACGGCTGCATCGACGTCGAGGTTCGCACGGCGGTCGTGACGCGGGCGTGAACGATGTCGCGCCGCGGGGCGCGTTTGACCGTCCTCGGCGATCGGCGACCCGGGGGTTCCGAACGCGACCGCTCGGAACCCCGCCCGTGCGTCAGCGCACGCGTCGCTTGAACGGCAGCGTGCTGGAGAGCCCCCCGTCGACCGCGAGCGCCTGCCCGTTGACGTACGACGACTCGTCGCTTGCGAGGAAGAGCGCCGCCGCCGCGATCTCCTGCGGCAGGCCGTAGCGCTGCAGCGGGTTGATCTGGCCGAGCTTGGCCTCGTTGCCGCCGGCGCGCGCCGCGTCGAAGATCGGCCGCGTCATCCCGGTCTCGATCAGCCCCGGGCAGATCGCGTTGATCCGCACGCCGGTGCCCCAGAACGAGTTGGCGCTCGTCTGCACGAGGCTGATCACGCCGGCCTTGCTCGCGCTGTAGGGGTTGCCGCCGGCGTTCGCGCGCAGTCCCGCGACCGACGCCGTGCAGACGATCGAGCCGCGCCCCTGCGCGACCATGTGCGCGCCCGCGTGCTTGGCGACGAGGAACGGGCCGATCAGGTTCACGCGCAGCACGTCCTGCCACAGCTCGACCGTCTGCTCGGCGAGCGGCACGTCGCCGCCGCTGACGCCGGCGTTCGCGTAGGCGACGTCCAGGCCGCCGAGCTCGGCGATCGCGCGCGCGACGAACGCGCGCACGTCGGCCTCGTTGCCTGCATCGGCCGCGACCGCCACGGCCGTGCCGCCTGCGGCCCGGATCATCGCCGCGGTCTCCGCGACCGCCTCGCCCGCGCGGTCGACGACGAGCACCGCCGCGCCCTCGGCCGCGAACAGCCGCGATGACGCGCGGCCGATGCCGCTGCCTGCGCCGGTGACGATCGCACGCTTGCCGGCGAGCCGTCCCGCCGCGCGCGATGGGTCTCCGCCGACGACGGCGGGTCGCTTCTCGTGAGCCATGGAATCCTCCTCCCTCGGGGGCCTGTACGATACCGGGGATGAACGCCCCCAGCCAGGAACGGCCGCTGACCGACGCCGAGATCCAGACGCTCGAGGCGCGGCTCGCCGCGATCGATCCCGACGACTCGATGGCGGTCGAGGAGCTCGACGGTTTCTTCGCCGCGCTCGCGTGCTGCCCGGAGCCGGTGCCGCGCGAGGAGTGGTTGCCGATGGTGCTCGGTGGCTCGAAGCGCGCGCGCGAGGCGCTGCGCGGCGAGGGCGAGGACGCATCGCTGCTCAGGCTCGTCGAGCGGCATCGCGCCGCGGTCGCCTCGATGCTCCACGACGGCGAGGGCTTCGCGCCGGTGCTCGCCTACGACGAGGACGGCGTCGCCTGGGGTAACGCCTGGGCGATCGGCTTCGCGCGCGGCATGTCGCTGCGGCCCGAGGCCTGGGGCCCGCTCGACGACGACGACGAGTTCGCCGGCGCGCTCGACCCGGTGATGCGGTTGGTCGCCGACGCGCGGCAGGACGACGAGGACGAGGACGACGAGGACCGGGACGATCCGCACCCCGCGTCGCGCGCCGGTGCGCCGCGCGCGCTCGACGCGGACGACGACGGCGACGGCTTCGACGACGAGGACTGGGAGCCGATCGCCGACGACGAGCGCGAGGCGGTGATCCACGACATGCTCGACGGCGTGCAGGACGTCTACGACTTCTTCCGCGACGCGCGCGAGCGCGCGCTCGCGCCGGCGACGGTGCGCCGCGACGGCGCGAAGGTCGGCCGCAACGACCCCTGCCCCTGCGGCTCGGGCAGGAAGTACAAGCAGTGCCACGGTGCCGGTACCGTGCACTGATCCGATGACCGAGCAGGGTCCGGATTCGCGCTACGCATGGCTGCGGCTGTGCGTGTCGGTGGTGCTGATGACGATCGGCGCGAGCGGCATGTACGTCGTGAGCGTCGTGATCCCAGCGGTGCAGGCGGACTTCGGCGTCGACCGCTCGGCCGCGTCGATGCCGTACACCGCGATGATGGTCGGCTTCGGCATCGGCGGCATCCTGATGGGCCGGGCCGCGGACCGGTTCGGCATCGTGGTGCCGAGCGCGATCGGCGCGATCCTGCTGGGGCTCGGGTTCGTGGCGGCCGGCGGATCGCCGGGGCTGACGACGTTCGCGCTCGTGCACGGCGTGCTGATCGGGCTGCTCGGCACCGCCTCGACGTTCTCGCCGCTGGTCGCCGACACGACGCTGTGGTTCGAGCGGCGACGCGGGATCGCGGTCGCGATCTGCGCGAGCGGCAACTACCTCGGCGGCGCGCTGTGGCCGCCGATCACGCAGCACTTCGTCGAGACGGTCGGCTGGCGCGCGACCTACGTCGGCATCGGCGTGTTCTGCGTCGCGACGATGCTGCCGCTCGCGCTGCTGCTGCGCCGGCGCCCGCCCGCGCTGCCGGCCGCGGGCACGGCCCCGCCGGCGTCCGACCGGCCGGTGGCCGCGCGCGGCGTCGACTACGCGCGCCCGCTCGGCATGGCGCCGAACGCGCTGACGGCGCTGCTGTGCGTCGCGGGCGTCGCCTGCTGCGTCGCGATGGCGATGCCGCAGGTGCACATCGTCGCCTACTGCACCGACCTCGGCTTCAGTGCGGCGCGGGGCGCGGAGATGATGTCGCTGATGCTCGGGTTCGGCGTCGTCAGCCGACTGGTGTCGGGATGGATCTCCGACCGGATCGGGGGGCTGCGCACGCTGCTGCTCGGCTCGGTGCTGCAGGGCATCGCGCTGCTGCTGTTCCTGCCGTTCGAGGGGCTCGCGTCGCTGTACGTGATCTCGGCGCTGTTCGGGCTCTTCCAGGGCGGCATCGTGCCGTCCTACGCGCTGATCGTGCGCGAGCACTTCCCGGCCGCGCAGGCCGGCACGCGCGTCGGGGTGGTCATCACCTCGACGCTGTTCGGGATGGCCCTGGGGGGCTGGATGTCGGGCGCGATCTTCGACGCGACCGGGTCGTACGACGCGGCGTTCGTCAACGGCATCGGGTGGAACCTGCTGAACGTCGCGATCGCGATCTTCCTGCTGCGGCGCGCCGGCCCGCTGCGGCGGCGCGGCGCGGGTCCGGTGGTCGCCGCCGCGGCGTGAGCCGCGACGGCCCCGGGCCGCACCCGGGTCGCGCCGTCAGACGACGGTCAGGGTGACGTCGACGTTGCCGCGGGTCGCGTTCGAGTACGGGCAGACCTCGTGCGGGCGTGCACCAGCGCCTCGGCGTCGGCGCGCGCCATGCCCGGGATCGACACCCTGAGCTCGACCTCGATGCCGAAGCCGCCGGGGATCTGGCCGATGCCGACCAGGCCGGTGATCGAGGTGTCGGCCGGCAGCGCGACCTTCTTCTGCATCGCGACGAACTTCATCGCGCCGATGAAGCACGCCGAGTAGCCGGCGGCGAAGAGCTGCTCTGGGTTGGTGCCGGCGCCGCCCGCGCCGCCCAGCTCTCGCGGCGTCGACAGCGCGAGGTCGAACCTGCCGTCGGCCGCGGCGGCGCGGCCGTCGCGGCATCCGCGGCCGACGCCGCGTCGATCGCGTCGCGCAGTCGGACGAGCTTCCGGCGCAGCCGCGCGAGCTCGTCGCTCGAGCAGCCGGTCAGGCGCGCCATGCGCACCGGCAGCGTGCCGGCGCGCTCGCGCAGCGTGCGGCCCGCGGGCGTGAGCCGCAGCTCCACGCGACGCTCGTCGTCGGCGGCGCGCCCGCGGCGCAGCAGCCCGGACTGCTCGAGTCGCTTGAGCAGCGGGGTCAGCGTGCCGGAGTCGAGGTGAAGGCGCTCGCCGAGCTCGGACACCCCGAGGCCGTCGCGCTCCCACAGCACCCTCATCACGAGGTACTGCGGATAGGTGAGGCCGAGCGCGTCGAGCAGCGGCCGGTAGGCCTTCGTCGTCGCCAGCGACGCGGAGTACAGCGCGAAGCACAGCTGCTCGTCGAGCCGAGGGGCGGGGACGCGGGCGGCGGCGGTCGGCCCGACCGGTCCGGCACGCGCATGCGGCGCGCATCGGACGTCAGCGCACCCGGGTCAGGGCGTCGCGATCGCGCCGAGCGCGACGACCTCGAAATCGGAGCCGCGGATCCGGGCGAGCTCGGCGGCGAGCCGCGCGACGTCCCAGCCGGGGTCGGGCGCGCCCTCGAGCGTCAGCGCGGGGCCGACGCCGACCACGATCGCGCCGTAGGTCTTGAGCGCCTGCAGGATCGCGCGCGCCTCGACGCTCGCGTCCGCGGGGATCGTCACGTCGGCCTTCAGGCGCAGCCGTGCGCCCGCGGGCGGCAGCGCCGCGTCGTCGGCGTGCGCGAGCGGGCCGCGCGCCGGCGCGACCCAGGCGGCGCGCAGCGCGGGCACGGTGACGCGCAGAGCATGGCGGATCACGCCCGAGGCGGCCTCGTCGTGCCGCACGAGCCCCGGGAAGACCGGCATGCCGGCGTCGCCGGACGGGCCGGCCGCGTCGGCCGGGGCGGCGTTCGCGAGATCGAGCCGCCACGCGGCCGCGGCCGTCGCGCTCCAGCCGCCACCCGCGACCGGCGAGGCACCGCGCAGCTCGTAGAGCACGCCGGCGTCGCGGTCGAGCACCGACAGGCGCGCCGACGGGTCGGCGGAGGCGGGCATCGACGCCGGGATCGGCCACGCACGCGGCGTCGCATCGCCGGCCACGGTCACCGTCACGCGCGGCTGCGTCCGGTCGACGACCGCATACGGCACGCCGGCGAGCAGGCCGAAGCCGGCCTTCAGCGACGCGCCGCCGCCGATCGCCGCCACCAGCGCCGACGACGCCGCGTCGGTGGCGCTCGCCAGCACGTCGCGGTTCCACGCATCGGTCGCCGGGAACGGGAGCGCGCCCGACAGCGTCGTGCCGACGCCGGGCAATGCCGCGACCGGCACGCCGTAGCGGACCTTGCCGGACAGCACGGGCACCGCGGCGAGCGACGAGGGCGTGGCCAAGCCGGCTTCGACCGACAGACCGAGCGGCTTGGAGACGGCGGCCGAATGCGACTCGCCGGCGATCGCGGACGTCGGCGGCGCATCGGAACCGTCGCCGCCGCAGCCCGCGAGCAGCGCGGCTGCGAGCGCGGCCGGCGCGAGCCGGAACGGCTGCGCCGATCCGCCGGGCAGCCGGTACCGGGGGAGCAGAACGCGAGACAGAGCCATGACGGAACTGTATGTGCGGGATCGCACGCCCGGTCGGCCGTCCGTGCGGCCGGATCGACCTTTCAGCGGGTTCGTGCGTCGATCGTGCCGGCAACGAGCGCGATCAGGCGGTCAATCCCCTCGGATTCCACCCATCTCGCGACCAGCACCAGGTCCCGGCGCGGATCGACCCAGACGGTGTGGCCGCCGGCGCCGATCATGAACCAGCTGCCGGCGCCGGCCGACGGGTAGACGCGGCCCCGCTCGCCGTTGAGCCAGACCAGCATCCCGTACCACGGCGCGATCGGGCAGGGCGTCGTCATCCGATCGATCCAGGCCTCGGACAGCAGGGCGCGGCCCTCCCAGCGGCCGCGCTGCAGCAGCAGCCGGGCGACGCGCGCCTGGTCGCGCGCCGAGATCGACACGCCGCCGCCCCAGTGCGTCCCGCCGGGCACCGACTGCGCTCGTCGCGCGACGCCGTCGCGACCGCGCAGCTCGATCCACGCGTCGTCGTAGCCGACCCAGCGCCAGTCGGAGGTCGCGCCGATCGGGCGCAGGATCGCCGCGTCGAACACCTCGGGCAGCGGCCGGCCGAACAGGTGCATCAGCGCGAGCGACAGCTGGTTGATGCGGACGTCGTTGTACTCCCAGTAGGTGCCCGGCGCGCGCAGCGGCCGCGCGTCGCCCTTGCGGCCCGCGGCAGGGCCGCCGCCGTAGGCGACCACCCGGTACCGGTCGACGGTGTCGGGCACGCCGAGGCAGCTGCCTTCCCACTCGCTCGTCTGCTGCAGCAGCTGCGTCCAGGTGACCGCGGCGTTCCGGGGCGAGTCGAAGCCGATGCCGGGCAGGCGCGCGCGGACTGGCTCGTCGGGATCGGGCAGCAGGCCCGCGTCGTGCGCGACGCCGGCGAGGATCGCGAGGTACGACTTCGCGACGCTGAAGGTCAGGTCGGCGCGGTCGGGCTCGCCCCACGCGACGAGCTCGCGGCCGCGGTGGAGCACGACGCCCGAGCTCGGCCCGCGTGCGTGCACCGGACCGCGCAGCACGTTCCACGGCGGCGGGTCCTGCAGGTGGATGCCCCAGTTCGCCGGGTCCGCGGCGGGGTCGCGGGCCCAGTCGATCTCGTGGGCGATCGCGTGTGCGACGGCGTCGTCGAAGGGGCTCATCCGATCGATCCTATACGATCGCATCCATCCGACATCGACGAGGAGACCCCGGAATGAACCCCGCCGTCCGCAGCCACACGCTCGGCGACCTGCTGCGCCGAACCGCCGCCCGACTGCCGGAGAAGCCCGCGATCCGCTGCGGCGCGACGGCCTGGACGTTCCGGGAGTTCGACGCGGTGGTGAACCGGCTCGCCAACGGCCTGGCCGCGGGGCGCGCGGGCGCGCCGGTCGGCGTCGGCGACCGCGTCGCGGTGCTGTCGCGCAACTCGCACGCCTTCGCCGCGCTGCGCTTCGCGCTCGCGCGCCTCGGCGCGGTGCTGGTGCCGATCAACTTCATGCTGAACGCCGACGAGGTCGCGTACATCCTCGAGCACTCGGCCGCGCGGCTGCTCGCGGTCGGCCCCGACATGGTGAAGCTCGGGCAGGACGCCGCCGCGAAGGGTACCTCGGTCGCGCACACCGTGTGGCTCGAAGGCGAGGATCCGGCCGAGCCGCCGGCGGGCATGACGAGCTTCGCCGGCCTGCTCGCCGACGACGCGTCGGCCCCCGCGGTCGAGCTCGACGCGCGGATGCTCGCGCAGGTCATCTACACCAGCGGCACCGAGTCGCTGCCCAAGGGCGCGATGCTGACCCACGAGGCGGTCTGCTGGGAGTACGTGAGCTGCGTCGTCGAGGGCGAGATCGCCGGGTCCGACTCGATGCTGCATGCGCTGCCGCTCTACCACTGCGCGCAGCTCGACGTGTTCCTCGGGCCCGCAGTCTACGTCGGCGCCTCGAGCGTGATCACCGGCAAGCCGACGCCCGACAACATCCTCGCGCTGCTCGCCTCGAACCGCATCAACTCGTTCTTCGCGCCGCCGTCGATCTGGATCGCGCTGCTGCGCTCGCCGGCCTTCGCGACGACCGACCTGTCGGCGCTGCGCAAGGGCTACTACGGTGCGTCGATCATGCCGGTCGCGGTGCTCAAGGAGATGGCCGAGCGGCTGCCGCAGGTGCGGCTGTGGAACTTCTACGGCCAGACCGAGATCGCGCCGCTCGCGACCGTGCTCAAGCCCGAGGACCAGCTGCGCAAGGCGGGCTCGGCGGGCCGCGCGGTGCTCAACGTCGAGACGCGGGTGGTCGACGACGCGATGCGCGACGTGAAGCCCGGCGAGATCGGCGAGATCGTGCACCGCTCGCCGCAGCTGCTCGCCGGCTACTTCAACGACCCCGAGCGGACCGCGGCCGCGTTCGAGGGCGGCTGGTTCCACAGCGGCGACCTCGCGACGATCGACGACGAGGGCTACATCACCGTCGTCGACCGCAAGAAGGACATGATCAAGACCGGTGGCGAGAACGTCGCCTCGCGCGAGGTCGAGGAGACGGTCTACCGGCTCGACGGCGTGTCCGAGGTCGCGGTGGTCGGCCTGCCGCATCCGTACTGGATCGAGGCGGTGACCGCGTTGATCGTGCGCAAGCCCGGGTTCGAGGCGATGACCGAGGAGCAGGTGATCGCGCACTGCCGCGCGCAGATGGCGCACTTCAAGGTGCCGAAGAAGGTGATCTTCGTCGACGCGCTGCCGAAGAACCCGAGCGGCAAGTTGCTCAAGCGCGAGCTGCGGGTGAAGTACGAGGCGACGATGAAGGACCTGCCCGCGGAGAACCGCTGAACCCGGGCGGCGCGCGCGCCGCCGACCGAACCCGAGCGCGCCGACGCCCGCGCGAAGGCGCTCGCGAGCCGATTCATCATGGACATGCACACGCACTTCCTGCGCGACGACACGCGACTCGACGGCTTCGTGCGCGCGTGAGGCGCCGGGCAAGGCCGGCTGGAATCCGTTGCTGGTCGGGACGCCGCAGACGATCGAGGACCTCGAGCTCGCGGGCCACATGAAGGAGGTCTTCCTCGACTCCGACACCAAGGTCGAGGGCATCGGCGGCGTGCCGTCGGAGATCGAGTCGACCTCGCCGAGATCGCGGCGCGGCACGGGGTGACCAACGTCTATGCCGACCTCGGGCAGCTGTTCGCGCAGACCACGATCACCGAGCCGCGCCTGTCGGCGGTCATGATGGGCCTGCGGGTCAAGGGCCTCGGGGCCGACCATGTCTGCCGGGGCACCGATGCGAGAGTGCGACGGCGGGATGCGGACCAACCTCGCGTACGGCTTCGTCGCCGGCCGCGGAGAGCGGTGCGGCTGAGCGCCGCGACCGAGCGGCCGGTCGCGGCGCCGCGGCGCGCTCAGCCCGGCGGCCGCGGCAGGAACAGCACCAGGCGGGCGCCGCCCAGCGGCGAGTCCTCGATTCGCGCCTCGCCCCCGTGCAGGGTCATCGTGCGGCGGACCACCGCGAGACCGAGCCCCCAGCCGGCGTGCCGCGCGTCGTCGTCGCGCGCGAGACGCCGGAACGGTTCGAACACCGCCTCGCGCTGCGCGGGGTCGACGCCGGGCCCGTCGTCGTCGATCGTCACCTCCACGCGGTCGTGCCGCACGGCCGCGCCGACGCGCACCGTCGAGCGGGCGTACTTCAGCGCGTTGCGCACGCCGTTTCGCACCGCGTAGGCGAGCAGCGACGGATCGAAGCGCGCGCGCAGCGGACCGTCGGCGGTGCACGACAGCGCACGCTCGCCGGCGATCGGTCGAAGGTGCCCGACCTGCCGCTCGAGCCAGGGCGCGAGGTCCTCGACGCCCGGCTCGAAGCGGATGTCCTCCCGCTCCAGCCGCGACCAGGTCAGGCTTGCGTCGATCAGCGCCTCGAGCTCGTCGAGGTCACCCTCGATCGCGGCCAGCGCCGCCTCGGTCGGGGGCTCGTCGCGCAGCGCATCGACGGCGAACCGGATCCTCGCCAGCGGCGTGCGCAGCTCGTGGCCGATCGCCGCGGCCATCTCGCGGCTGCGTTCCAGCAGGGCCTCGATGCGCGTCGCCATCGCGTCGAAGGCTTCGTTCAGCGGGGTGATCGGCTCGCTGCGGGCGGCCCCGACGCGGGTGCTCCAGCGCCGCTGCGCGATCGCGGCGGCCGCGTCGCGCAGGCGCCGCAGGTCGCGCTGCACCGGGCGCATCCAGCCGATCGCGAGCCCGGCGGCCAGCAGTGCGAACAGCGCGGCGCTCGCCACCCGCAGCGCGTGCAGGCGGCGCATCGGTCCCCGGTACTCGGGGTTGTCCTCCAGCGTCACCGGCCCGAGCACCAGCGTGTGCGCCGGATCGAGCGGCTCGCGCCAGCGCAGCCCGTCGGCGTCGGCACCGGCCCGCTCGCCCGGGACCGTCTCCTCGAGCCGGACCGGGAAGGCGAACCGGGCGTCCACCTCCTGCACCGCGGCCGCGCGCTCCGCCTCGGGCACGGCGCGCAGCAGGTCCCCGCTCAGCCGGGCGATCGCCCCGAGCTGGCGCAGCAGGTAGGCGTGCGATTCGCGCTCGATCGCCCGCGAGATGCCGACGTCGATCGCCAGACCGGCCGCGGCGAACGCCACCACCAGCGCCCAGACCCGCCACCCGGGCATGCCGGCCAGCCGGCCCGGGTCGCTCATCGGGTCGCGGGGCCGTCCGGCGACGCGAACAGATAGCCGCGGCCCCGCACGGTCTTGATGATGCGCGGGTCCTCGGCGTCGTCGCGGAGCTTGCGGCGCAGGCGCGAGACGCGTGCGTCGATCGATCGGTCCAGTCCGTCGAATGCCAGACCACGCAGCGATTGCATCAGTTCGTCCCTCGACACGATGCGGCCTGCAGACGAAGCGAGCGCCCACATCAAATCGAACTCGGCGGTGGTCAGCTGGACCGGTTCGCCGCGGACGCGCACGGTCCGCGCCGCCGCGTCGATCGTGACGCCGGCGGCCGACACGCTCCGCGCGGTCGTGCCGCCCGAGGCTGGCCCGGCCTCGGGCGGCACGACCGTCGGTGCGGTGCGCGCGCCGCGACGCAGCAGCGCGCGGATCCGCGCCGCGAGCACGGCGGGCGCCACCGGCTTGGCGACGTAGTCATCGGCCCCGAGCTCGAGCCCCACCACCTGGTCGATGTCGTCGTCGCGCGCCGTCAGCATCAGGATCGCGCCCGGGAATCCGCCCCGGACCGCGCGGCAGACGTCGAAGCCGTCGCCGCCGGGCAGGTTCACGTCGAGGATCACCAGATCGGGCGGATCGGTGCGGATCCGGTCGATCGCGAGGTCCCCGCGGCCGACGACGTCGACCTGCCACCCCTTGCGGCGCAGCGACTCGGCCACGAGCGCGGCGAGCCGCGCGTCGTCCTCGACCAGCAGCAGGCGGGCGGGTGCATCGTCGTGCATGACGCGTGACGGTACACCACGCCCCGATGCACCGGGGTCAGAGCGCCGTGGCCCGGTGGCTCGCCTCGATCCGGACGAACTCGGCCGGCGGCGCCGACATCAGCGTGGTGTACTCGCGGCCGTTCCACTCGTAGCGCACCGTGTAGTCGCGCACCACCTCCCGCGAGACCGGCACCGCCCTGCAGACCTGCACGGACTCGATCCGCGGCGGGCTCGCGGCCATGCGGCCGCCGAGCTCGGCACCGAGCGCGGCGCCGGCCGAGGTGGCGATCACCTGGCCGGTGCCCTTGCCGGCGCGGCTGCCGATCGCGGCGCCGGCAAGGGCGCCCGCCACAGAGCCGGCGAAGCCCTGGGCGCTGCTGCCGGCGACCTCACGGCTCTCGATCGCGCAGTCCTGGCGGGTGTCGGCGATGCGGACGAGGTTGGGTGTGACCGAGACGACCCGGGCGAGCTCGGGCGCATGGGCGTAGGACGCAGGGCCGGCCGGCTGGGCCCAGGCCGGGGCGCCGAGGGCGGCGATCGAGGCGGCGAGGCAGATGGCGAGGCGGATGTTCACGGTCGGTCTCCAGTCGGGGTGTCGGGGGTGTCACGCTCACGGGGTCGCCATGGCGATGTCGAGGCCTTCACTGTGCCGGCGGGCGATCGCGGCGTCCGTCGTGGGACGGTGCGGGTACGTGACCGTCCGTGACCGTCGCCGTCACCCGATTGACACTGACGGCCCGCACGGGAGGCCGCAGACTCGGGTCGTTGCATTCGATCCCCCCATCGACCCTTCGAACAGGCCCCGCCGTGAACCGAGATCCCGCCTCCCGCCGTCCGAACCCCAGCGCCGGTCGCCCGGTCCCCACCCGCCGGCCGTCCCGGCCGTCCCGGCCGCTCGCCGTCGCGGCGCTCGTCACCGCCCTGGCGCTCGCCGGATGCGGGGGCGGGGGCGGCGGGGACACGGTCGATCCCGCCACGCTGCCGGTGTTCGTGGACGGCGCGGTCACCAAGGGGCCCGTCGCCGGCGCCCGGGTGTGCGGCGTCTGGACGGTCGCCGGCGTCGCCGATGCGTCGACGCGGACCTGCGCAGACACCGGACCGGACGGCAAGTACTCGCTCGAGATGCCCCGCCGCGCCGGGCTGCTCGTCGTCACCGCGACTGGCGGCAGCTATCGCGACGAGGCGACCGGCGCGATCGTGTCGATGGGCACGCTGCGCAGCGCGACGGCCTTCGAGGGCGTCGGCAACAACGTGACCGCCCAGGTGACCGCGGTCACCGAGATCCTGGTGCGGCGTGCGCAGGCGCGCGGCCTGCTCGACGAGACCACGGTCGCCGCGGCGAGCACCGAGGTCCGGCGCACCTTCGGCGTGTCGGATCCGCTGCGCACGCGGCCGGCCGACGTCACGACCCGCGACGCGAACACGGCGGGCACGCCCGAGCTGCTCTACGGCCTGTCGAACGCCGGCGTCGTCGGATGGATGGCCGAGCGCGGGATCGCCTCGCTGGACGAGGGCCTGGCCGCGCTGTCGACCAGGATCGCGGACGGCACCCTCTACGACGAGCTGGCCGCCTACCGTGCCGGGATCAAGCGGGTGATCGTCTCCAACCCGGCGTCGGGCCTGAACCTGAATGCGTCGGCCTATTCCACGCTGGTCGCCCTCGACTTCGGCAGGCCGCCGCCCGCGCCGACGCGTCCGCCGATCGTCGAGCAGGCGGGCACGCAGCGCTTCACCGTGAAGTGGGCCTTCCCCTGGGACGCGCTCATCGCGGGCGCGCCGGTCTGCGTGACCAACGTCCCCTCGGCGGTGCCGGTCGCGACCGTGCGCGCGGCGATGCAAGCGCATGCGGGGTCGTACACCACGCAGGTCACCGCGATGACCCCGGTCGCCGCGTGCCTGGGCGGCGGCCAGACGATGACGATCGACTGGTCGCGCACGAGCGCCGATCCCTGGGGCACCGCGATCTGGGGCGACGAGGGCTGAGCCCGGCCGCGGCCACGCCCGGCCTCAGCCCGCCGCTGCCGCCACCCGCTTCTGGAAGTCCCACCAGTACGGATTCCAGAAGCCCATGTAGCGCTGCGTCATCAGCACCGCGGACAGCCCTTGCGCCGGCGACATCCACCAGTGGGTGCCGGCCATGCCGCCCCACTGCAGCGCGCCCCGCGAGCCGGGCGCGTCGAGCGAACCCTCCTCGGCGGTGACCGCACCCGCGAGCCCGTGGCCCTTGCCGCGGGCCACGCCGGTCGCGGGAAAGCGCAGCCAGACGCCGTCGGCCAGCTGGTTCGCGTGCATCGCCGCGAGCGTGTCGGCGCGCAGCAGCGCCTGGTCGCCCGGCACCAGCGCACGCAGCAGCGCCGCCTGGTCGTCGAGCGACGAGACCAGTCCGCCGCCGCCCGACTGCCGCGGCATCGGCTTCAGGTACGCGCCCGCGTAGGGCGTGTCGTCGAGACGGCGCAGCCCGGGCTTCGTCGGGTCGAGGGGATCGCCGACGTAGAGCGCGGCGAGCCGGCCGTGTCCGGCCTCGGGCACGACGAAGCCGGTGTCGCGCATCCCGAGCGGATCGAGGATCCGCGCCTGGAACGCGTCGCCGAGCCGGCCCCCGGTCAGCGTCTCGACCAGGTGGCCGAGCACGTCGATGCCGATCGAGTACTCCCAGGACTCGCCGGGGTGGAAGGCGAGCGGCAGCGTCGCGAGCGTGTCGACCAGCTCGGCGAGGGTGCGCGCGTCGCTCAGCACCTTGCGCTCGGTGTAGGCGCGGTACATCGGCGTGCCCGGATCGAGCAGGCCGTAGGACAGGCCCGAGGCGTGCGACAGCAGGTGCCGCACGGTGATCGGCCGGCGCGCGGGCTCGGTGTCGTCGATCGAGGTCGCGCCCGTCCTGAGCACGCGCAGGTCGGCGAGCTGCGGGATCCACCGCGAGACCGGGTCGTCGAGCGTGAGGCGGCCGTCCTCGACCAGCTGCAGCACCGCGATCGAGGTGACCAGCTTCGTGCTGGAGAACGCGCGGAACAGGTGGTCGCGGCGCAGCGGTACGCCGGATTCGCGCTCGGCCAGGCCGATCCACCGCAGGTCGAGGACGTCGCGGCCGCAGAGGATCGCCCACGACGCGCCCGCCAGGAAGCCGCGATCGACCCAGCCGCGCATCGCGGCCTCGACCGCGTCGAAGCGCGCGTCGCGCGGCGCGTCGTCGCCGCCGGGACCCGCGATCAACGGAACTGCTCTTCGAGGAACTCGCGCTCGTTGCGCGCCGCGCCCTCGGGCCGCCCCTTTTCCTGGACGCGCAGCTCGACGCGGCGGATCTTGCCGCTGATCGTCTTCGGCAGCTCGGAGAACTCGATGCGCCGGACCATCTTGTACGGCGACACGCGGCCGCGCAGGAACGCGAAGATCGACTTCGCGGTCTCGGCGGTCGGGGCGTGGCCCGGCGCCAGGATCACGTAGGCCTTCGGCACGAAGCCGCGCACCGGGTCGGGCGAGGGCACGACCGCGGCCTCGGCGACCGCCTCGTGCTCGATCAGCGCGCTCTCCAGCTCGAACGGGCTGATCCGGTAGCCCGAGGCCTTGAACACGTCGTCGGCACGGCCGACGTAGGTGATGTAGCCGTCCGCGTCGCGGGTGCCGACGTCGCCGGTGTGATAGTGGCCGTCGCGCATCGCCTCGGCGGTCTTCTCCGGGTCGTCGGCGTAGCCGTCCATCAGCGACACCGGCCGCCTCGACAGGTCGATGCAGATCTCGCCCTCGTCGCCCGGCGTGCCGTCGGCGTCGAGCAGCACCACCGGGTAGCCGGGGAGCGGGCGGCCCATCGAGCCCGACTTGAGCGGCTGGCCCGGCGGGTTGCCGATCATCGCGGTGGTCTCGGTCTGGCCGAAGCCGTCGCGGATGGTGAGGCCCCAGGCGGCGCGCACCTGCTCGATGACCTCGGGGTTCAGCGGCTCGCCGGCCGAGATCGCCTCGCGCAGCGAGGTCTTCCAGGCCTTCAGGTCTTCCTGGATCAGCATCCGCCAGACGGTGGGCGGCGCGCACAGGGTCTTCACGCCGTACTTGACGACGGTGTCGAGCACCGCGGGGCCGCTGAAGCGCGAATAGTTGTAGATGAACACGCAGGCCTGCGCGTTCAGCGGCGCGAAGAAGCAGCTCCACGCGTGCTTGGCCCAGCCGGGCGAGGAGATCGTCCAGTGCACGTCGCCCGGCTGCAGGCCGAGCCAGTACATCGTGCTCAGGTGGCCGACCGGATAGCTCTGGCGCGAGTGGCGCACGAGCTTGGGCTTGGAGGTCGTGCCCGAGGTGAAGTACTCGAGCAGCGGCTCGGCGACCGCGATCGTCTCGGCGGGGGTGAAGTCGGCCGACGCGCGGGTCGAGTCGCGGTAGTCGGTCCAGCCGGTGGGCGTCGCGCCGTCGGGGCCGCGGCCGGCGTCGCCGGCGAGGATGCGGCCGACGCCCGCGAGCGCGTCGGCGGGCAGCTCGGACACGCGCGCGAGCCCGGTGCCGTTGGTGAGCACCCAGCGCACCCGACCGCGCGCGAGGCGGTCGGCGAGGTCGGGGCCCGAGAGCAGCGTGGTCGCCGGGATCACGACGACGCCGAGCTTGATCGCCGCGAGCATCGTCTCCCACAGCGGCGCCTCGTTGCCGAGCATCAGCAGCATCCGGTCGCCGCGCTTCGCGCCGAGCCCGGCGAGGAAGTTCGCGACCTGCGAGGACCGGCGCGACAGCTCGGCGTAGGAGAGCTTGGACTCGGCGCCCGACTCCTCGACGATGTGCAGCGCGGGGGCGTCGTTGCCCTTCGCGATCGCGTCGAACCAGTCGATCGCCCAGTTGAAGCGTTCGAGCTTCGGCCACTCGAACGCGGCGGCGGCGGCGGCGAGGTCGGTGCGGCGGGCGAGCAGCAGGTCGCGCGCGGCACGGAAGCGGTCGTGCTCGGTCATGGCATCTCCTCCGGGGGCCGGCCGGGCGCCGGCGACAGGGGACGCAGTCTAGCGTCCCGGGCCGCGGCGCGTCACGGCGCCCCCGTGCGGCGGGCGCCCGGGAGGCGGGGTCGTCCGGCACGGGCGGCCCACGCTCATCGCGGCTTCGCCCGCTCCGGATAGCTCGCCGCCATCCCGTCGCGCACGTCCTGCTGGATGCCGTACTGCGGGAACGGATAGCGAAAGCCGTTCTTCGCCAGTGCGTTCATGCCGGCGATCGCCTTCGGCAGGTCGGCCATCGGCAGCGCCATCAGCATCTCGTCGTCCAGCACGCCGCCGTAGCGGCGCTCGGCGAAGCAGGGGATCGACAGGCTCGGCTTGCCGGTGGCGAGCGCGCGGCCCCAGGAGTCGGCGCACGCCGACTCTCCGACGACGCTCCAGTCGAAGCGCGCGTAGCCGCTCCACTGCAGGCCGTTGACGAAGTAGATCATCGCGCCCGGCGTCGCGTAGAACATCACGATGTCGGGCGGATCGAGCCGCCCCGAGGCGAGCGGCGACACCGCGAGCGCCGCCGCGCGCGGCGGCACGTGCATCGCGGCCTGGTGCGCGCGCGCGTCCTCGGGCGTCGCGTACCAGACGCCGACCATGCCCTTCGCGGCCTGCCATTCCTCGTCGGCCGGCCCGAGGCCGACCACCGCGCGGCACTGCGCGCCGACCAGGTCCTCGCCGGTGATGCCGACGGTCCAGCCGAGCCGCGCGGCCTGCGCGACGATCTGGTCCGTCGTGTGGATCGTGCCGTTCGGGCGACGGATCTTCGGGATCGCCGCCATCGCGGCGACGTCGTCGAAGCGCTTCATCGCGATCGGGATCGAGCGCAGCTTCAGCAGGCGCTCGAGCTCGGCCGCGAGGGCGGGGCCGTCGGTGGGGATCGTCATCGCGCTGCTCCTCGGGCGGTCATTCGGGCTTGATCCGCATCGCGCGGACCGCGGGGATCCATCGGGCGCGCTGCGCGGCGCCGAACGCGTCGGCGGCCTGCGGCGTCGAGCCGCCGAGGTTCTCGGCGCCGTAGCCGTCCAGCCGCGCGCGGATGTCGGCGTCGGCGAGCGCCGCGTTCAGCGCGCGGTTCAGTCGCTCGACGACCTGGCGCGGCGTCGCGCGCGGCGCGCACCACCGCCTCGGTGCCGAGCCCGCCGCCGTCGCCCGCGCGACTCCCGACGACGACCGGCTGGCCGAGCGACTCGGCGAGCTTCGGCGCGAGCTGGCGCGCGATCAGGTCGTTGCCGCTGCCGGGGGCGAAGGACACCACGATGCGCACGGGGCGGTCCGGCCGCCCCTCGGCGGACACCCGTCCGGGTCGCACGGGCCCGGCGCGGGCGCCGCGGGATTCCGGCCTCACCGGCCCGTCCAGTTCGGCGCCCGCTTCTCGATGAACGCCGCGCGCCCCTCCTTCGCGTCCTCGGTCAGCGCGAGCGTCATGATCTGCGTCTCCAGGTACGAGATCGCCTGCTCGAAGCTCATGTCGTAGGCCGCGCGCATCATCGCCTTGCCGCGGCGGTTCGCGGTCGGCGACTTCGAGACGATTCGCTCGACCAGCCAGTCGGTCTTCGCGTCGAGCTCGGCCCCCGGCACGACGTGGTTGACCAGGCCGATGCGCTCGGCGCGGTGCGCGTCGATCGGCTCGCCGGTCAGGCACAGCTCGGCGAGCCAGCGCGGGCCGACGAGGTGCTGCAGCACCGACAGCACCTGCGCCGGGAACACGCCGATCTTGACCTCCGGCAGCCCGAAGGTCGCATGGTCGGCGGCGACCGCGACGTCGCACATGCCGAACAGGCCCATGCCGCCCGCGAGGCAGTGGCCGTTGACCCGCGCGACCATCGGCACGGGGCAGGCCCAGGCCTGCCGCAGCAGGTCGGCGTAGTCGAGGTGCGGGCGCGAGGGGTCGAACTGGAACGAGCCCGAACCCTTCGCGAGGTCGGCGCCGGCGCAGAACGCCTGCTCGCCCGCGCCGGTGATCACCACCGCGCGGATCGCGTCGTCGGCGGCCGCCTCGCGCAGGCCGGCCGAGATCCCGGCCACCACGGCGGCCGAGATCGCGTTGCGGCGCGCGGGCCGGTCGATCGTCAGCCACAGCGCGTGGCCTCGGCGCTCGGTGCGCAGGTCGGTCGGGGTGTCGTCCATCGTCGCTCGTCTCCGGCGGTGCGTTCGGGTGCGTTCGGCTGCGGCGGCTCGCCCTGGGCGCGGGCTCAGGCCGCCGGCGGGGCGGTGTCGGGGGGCGGCGCGGCGAGCGCGACGCCGCTCGCGAGCATCGCCCCGATCGCGGTGTCGTCGAGCCCGGCCTCGCGCAGCACCGCGACCGTGTGCTCGCCGAGCCGCGGTGCGGGGCCGGGCGCGCGCGACGGCGCGCCGTCGATGAAGCCCGGCGACGAGAGCATCCGCACCGTGCCCTCGGTCGGGTGCTCGACGCGCGCGATCGCGCCGCTCGCCTCGAGACCGGGGTCCCGGGCGACCTCGTCGAGCGGCACTGCGCGCGAGGCCGGGATGCCGTGCTCGCGGCACAGCACGAGCCACTCGTCGACGTTGCGCGCCGCGGCGGCCTCGCCGACGCGGCCGTACAGCCACTGCACGTGGCGGTTGCGCTCGACCGGGTCGACGACGCGCGGGTCGTCGGCCATCGCCGCGTCGCCGACCGCCTCGAAGAACGCCTTCCACTGCGGGCGCGTGTACGGCGTCATCGTCAGCCAGCCGTCCTTCGCGCGGTACATCCGGCGGCCCTCGGGCGTCACGCGCCGGTAGCCGGCCGGGCCGTCGGACGGCTCGAACGTGCGGCCCTGCAGGTGCTCGGCGAGCACGAAGCCGGCGAGCGTGTCGTACATCGGCACGTCGAGCGTGCCGCCGACGCCGGTACGCAGCCGACGCACCAGCGCGGCCAGCATCGCGCCGGCGAGCGCGAGCCCGGCGGTCTTGTCGGCGATCACCGAGGGCACGAAGCGCGGTGCGCCGTCGGGCCCGGCGTTCAGCGCGGCGAGCCCGGTCGCCGCCTGGATCGAGTCGTCGATCGCCGGCGCGCGTGCGAGTGGCGAGCGCTCGTGCCAGCCGCTCGCGGTGCAGTAGACGATCGAGGGCGCGATCGCGCGGACCGCGTCGGGGCCGAGCCCGAGGCGCGCGATCGGCTCGCGGCGCACGTTGTGCACGAAGAGGTCCGCGCCCGCGAGCAGCCGGCGCATCGCGTCGAGCCCGGCCGGCGTCGCGACGTCGAGCGCGACCGAGCGCTTGCCGCGGTTCAGGTTGAGGAACATCGCCGACATGCCGCGGTGGCGGGCGACGCCGGCGTGGCGCAGCGTGTCGCCCTCGGGCGGCTCGACCTTGACCACGTCCGCGCCCCAGTCGGCGAGCGCCTGCGTGGCCGTCGGCCCGAAGACCACGCTCGTCATGTCGATCACGCGGATGCCCTCGAGCGGCGCCACGGCGTCTCCTCCCCTCGGGCCGATTGTGCCAGCGCGGCCGCGCGGCAGGCGGCGCGCGTTCCGGTCGCGGTCCGGCGGTTCGCCGCGCCGGCGCAGGGGTCGGCGCGTCGATGGCACACTTCGCCCCTTCGCCGCCGCGGCGGCCGATCGGACGGAGAACACCCAGGTGGAGTTCGTGCTGCAAGGACGCGTCGCGCTGGTCACCGGAGCCAGCAAGGGGATCGGGCTGGCCTGCGCGAAGGCCTTCGCGCGCGCCGGCGCGACGGTCGTCGGGGTGGCCCGCGACGCCGCGCGGCTCGAGGCCGCGCGCGCGGCGCTCGTCGCCGAGGGGCTGTCGATGACGACGATCGCCGCGGACCTGGTCGACCCGGCCCGCGCCGAGGCCGCGGTCGCGCGCGTCGAGGCCGAGGTCGGCCCGATCGCGGTGCTGCTCAACTCCGCCGGTGCCGCCAAGCGCTTCGCGCCCGAGGAGCTCGGCGCCGCGGCGTTCCGGCAGGGCATGGACGCGAAGTACTTCAGCACGATGCACGTGCTCGAGCCCGCGGTCCGCGCGATGGCCGCCCGCGGCCGCGGCGCGGTGGTCAACGTGATCGGGCAGGGCGGCCGGGTCGCCTCGCCGATGCACATCCCGGGCGGTGCCGCGAACTCGGCGCTGATGCTGGCGACCGTCGGCTACGCGCGCGCCTACGCGGCGCGCGGCGTGCGCGTGAACGGCATCAACCCGGGCCTCACCCGAACCGACCGCGTCGAGGAGGGCCTCGCCGTCACCGCGCGCGCGAGCGGCCGCAGCCGCGACCAGGTGCTCGCCGACGAACTCGCGCGGATCCCGATGGGCCGCATGGCCGAGCCCGAGGAGGTCGCCGCGGTGGCGCTCTTCCTCGCCTCGGACGCGGCGAGCTACGTGTCGGGCGCGATCGTCCCGATGGACGGCTGCTCGGGCTCGGTGATCTGAGGACGGCCGGTGCCGGGCCCGTCAGTGCGGCAGCGGGCCGCCCCGCTCGAGCATCGTGCGGACCTGCTGCGCTTCGCCGCGCCGCAGGCGGATCTGCGCGATGGTGCCGGGCCGGTCGCGCAGCCTGACCTTGAGCAGGCCCGGCGGGTCGAGCGACGCGTCGGCACTCTCGGACCAGACGAACTCCACCTCGTCGAGCTCGAAGGCGACCGACACGACGCCGCCGATCACGCAGCGCGAACCGTCGCTGCTGACCGTCACGTCCGGATTCAACTCGACTTGCCAGGCCACGCCCATCGTCCGCTCCTTCACCGTTCGATCGACACCCCGACGCGCCGCGCGCAGCGAGCCTGTTCCGTTAGACGCGATGGCCGGACGAAAGTTGCTCGCGGACGGTGCAACTTGCGCACGCCACCGACGTCAGTGTCGGTGCGATGCGAGAGATCCTCACCTTGACCACGACGCCGACCGGGTCCGCGCCCGACGGGGACGGCGCGCTGCGCGTCCCCGGCGACGCGTCGTCCGCGACCGCGGACGGCGCGCTGGTGGCGCGCGCGTGCCTCGGCGAGGCGCTCGCGTTCGAACTGCTCGTGGTCAAGTACCAGCGGCGTGCGGCGGCCGAGATCCGCCGGGTGGTGCACGATGCGGCGATCACCGAGGAGCTCACGCAGGATGCGTTCCTGCGCGCCTACGACGGGCTGCCCGACCTGCAGGAGCGCGACCGCTTCTGGCCATGGCTGCGCACGATCTGCCGCAACGTCGCGAGCAGCTACCTGCGCAGTGGCCAGAACCGGCTCGACGACCGCCCCGCCGACCCCGACGCCGCCTCGACGATCGACGCGATCGAGCGGGTCGGCGCGCACGGCAGCGTCGAGGACGAGGTGGCGGCCCGCCAGCTGTTCGACGCGCTGCGTCGCGCGGTCGCGGCGTTGCCCGAGCGGCAGCGCGACGCGATCCTGATGCGCGAGATCGAGGGGCTCGACTACCGCTCGATCGCGGCGACGATGGGCCTGCCGGTCAACACCGTGAAATCGCTGATCTTCCGCGGGCGCGACGCGATCGCCACCGCGATCCGTCCGATGATGCAACCGACCCGCTCCCGTCGCTGGTGAGCCCGACGATGAACGACGAGACCCTGTACGCCTTCCTCGACGACGAGCTGCCGCCCGAGCGCGTGGCCGAGCTGCTGTCCTCGCTCGAGCAGGGCGCACCCGGCGCGGCCGACGCGCGCGACCGGCTGACCACGATGCAGCTGATCAAGGACGCGGTCGCGGGCGTCGAGGCACCCGACGACGGCTTCACGCTGCGCATCCTCCGACGCCTCGACGCGCACCGCTCCGGCAGGGGCTGAGGGCGTCCGCCGCGCGGCGGTTCCCGGCCAAGCCCGATCTCGATCGGGCAAGGCGCCGATGACGGCTTGATGCCCAGCGCGGCAGTGGTGTAGGTTGCTCCACGATGACGCTACTGGACCTGTTCGAGCCGTCCCCGGCCTCGCCGATCGAGCCGGCCGCGCCGGTGATCCCCGTGATCGTCCTCGAGGACGCGCGCCACGCCGTGCCGCTCGCGCACGCGTGCGTCGCGGGCGGCGTGCGGGTGCTCGAGGTCACGCTGCGTACGCCCGCGGGCCTCGAGGCGATCCGCCGGATCGCGGCCGAGGTGCCCGACGCCTGGGTCGGCGCCGGCACCGTCACCAGTGCGGCCGACGTCGGCCGCGTGGCCGCGGTCGGCGCGCGTTTCGCGGTCTCGCCGGGGTTCGACCGCTCGGTCGCCGCCGCCGCGCGCGACCTCGGCCTGCCGCTGATGCCCGGCGTGATGACGCCGTCCGAGGCGATGGCCGCGATGGCCGTCGACTTGACCCTGCTCAAGTTCTTCCCGGCCGCTGCGGCCGGTGGCCTGCCGATGCTGAAGGCGCTGTCCGGCCCGTTCCCGGGCCTGCGCTTCTGCCCCACCGGCGGCGTCGACGCGCGCAACGCGGCCGAGTACCTCGCGCTGGACAATGTCGTCGCGGTCGGCGGCTCGTGGCTGACCCCGCCCGCGGCGATCGCCCGCGAGGACTGGGCGGCGATCACCACGCTCGCGCGTGCGGCCGCGTCGCTGCGGGCGGCGCGGGTGCCCGCATGAACGCCGTCGTGCTGGTCGTCGACGACCATCCGGTCGTGCCGCTGGCGCTGCGCAGCCTGATCGAGACCCGCTTCGCCGGCGTGCGCGCGCTGCAGGCCTCGAGCCTGCGGCAGGCCAAGGCGATGTACCAGGACGAGCCAAGGCTCGCCGCCACGGTGCTCGACCTGCGGCTGCCGGACGTCGCCGGCCTCGAAGGCATCAGCGAGCTGCGCGCGCTGCGGCCCGAGGTGCCGATCGTCGTGTTCACAGGCCTGGACAGCGAACCGCTGCGGCGCAGCGCCGCCGCGCTCGGCGCCGCGGCGCTGGTCTGCAAGAACGAGAGCGCGACGATCCTGCTCGACCGGATCGCGCCGCTGCTCGCCGAGCGGCTGGACACGCTCGCCGAGTCGGCGGACGCGGCCGTCGCGCGCAATGCCGACACGATCGAGCTGTCGCCGCGCCAGCAGCAGATGTGGCAGTCGATCGCCGAGGGCTTGTCGAACGGCGAGATCGCCGAGCGCTACCGCATCAGCCTGAACACCACGAAGGCGCACGTGCGCGAGCTGCTGCAGCGGCTCGGCGTGCGCAACCGCACCGAGGCGGCGACGATGTACTACCGCGCCCGCCAGGCGCGCGCCCACGAGCCGGGCGCGTAGCCCCGCGCGGGGCCTTGCCCCGCCCTGCGGCCGCACCGGGCTACCATCGCGGCGATGACGGCTCCTCCACCGGCCGGCGCGCCGCTGCTCGCGCTGCGCGGCGTCGGCATGTGCTTCCCGAACGGCACCCGGGCGCTCGACCGCTTCGACCTCGAGGTCGCGCGCGGGGAGTTCCTGAGCCTGCTCGGGCCCTCGGGCTGCGGCAAGAGCACCGTGCTGCGGCTCGTCGCCGGGCTCGCCGCCCCGACCGAAGGCGCGGTGCTGCGGCCCTCGGGGGTGCGCGTCGGCGTGGTGTTCCAGGAGCCGACGCTGATGCCCTGGGCGAGCGCCTTCGACAACGTGCGCCTGCCGCTGCGGCTCGCCGGCCGCGGCGAGGCCGAGGTCCGCGAGGAGGTGATGGCGGTGCTCGCGCGCGTCGGGCTCGCAGACTTCGCGCGCTCCTACCCGCGCGAGCTGTCGGGCGGCATGCGGATGCGGGTGTCGATCGCGCGCGCGCTGGTCACCCGGCCGGAGCTGCTGCTGCTCGACGAGCCGTTCGCCGCGCTCGACGAGATCACCCGCGGCCGGCTCGACGACGACCTGCTCGATCTGTGGCGCGAGAACGGTCTGACGGTCGTCTTCGTGACCCACAGCGTCTACGAGGCGGTGTACCTGTCGACGCGCGTCGCGGTGCTCGCCGGCCGACCCGGGCGGGTCGCCGACGCGATCGACGTCGACGCGGCCGAGCGGGGCGACGCGTTCCGCGCCGACCCTCGCTACGCCGCCTGGTGCCTGCGCGCCTCGGCGGCGCTGAAGGCGGCCGCGGCATGAAGGGCTTCGCGCGCCTCGTGCCGGCGGCGGTCGTGCTCGCGGTGCTGCTCGCCTGGGAGGCGACGGTACGCATCGGCGGAATCCCGCCCTATATCCTGCCCGCGCCGAGCCTGGTCGCCGCGACGCTGTGGCGCGAGCTGCCGTCGCTGCTGCCCTCGCTGTGGTTCACGCTCAAGATCACCGTCGGCGCGCTCGCGCTCGCGGTGGCCGGCGGCGTCGCGCTCGCCGCGCTGTTCGCGCTGTCGCGGCCGATCGAGACAGCGCTCTTCCCGCTCGCGATCGTGCTGCAGGTCACCCCGATCGTCGCGATCGCGCCGCTGATCCTGATCTACGTCGAATCGACGACCGCGGCGCTGCTCATCTGCGCGTTCATCGTCGCGTTCTTCCCGATCCTCGCGAACACCGTCGTCGGCCTGCGCAGCGCCGACGCCGGGCTGCGCGACCTGTTCACGCTGTACGGCGCGAGCCGCTGGCAGCGCCTGCGCCTGCTGCTGGTGCCGAGCGCCTTGCCGTACTTCCTCGCCGGGCTGAGAATCGCCGGTGGCCTCGCGCTGATCGGCGCGGTCGTCGCCGAGTTCGCCGCGGGCGCGGCCGGCCGCGAGACCGGACTCGCCTCGCGGATCCTGGAAGCCAGCTTCCGCACCGAGATCCCGAAGATGTTCGCGGCGCTCGTGCTCGTCTCGGCGGTCGGCATCGCGATCTTCGTGGTGTTCGACGCGCTCGCGCGGCGCCTGCTCGGGCGCTGGCACGACAGCGAGACGCCGCGAGCATGACCCCGGCACGCAGCACGGGCACGACGCCCACGGAAGGACCCGCCCCGATGAGTCACCCCCGCACCCGCCGCACGCAGCCCGACGCCCCGGGCCCGGCCAGGCCCCGCGCCCCGGCGGCATCCGCCGCCCCCCGCCGCCGCGCCTCGATC
>JADCHE010000152.1 GCA_020248665.1 Burkholderiales bacterium
GCGCGCGCCGGGCGAGGGGACCCGTCGCGTGCAGTTCGGCTATGCGTCGAGCCCGTTCGCCCTGGTCGACTACTCGCTCGAGGGCGCTCTCCCGATCGAGATCCTGCAGGAGGGCCTCGCGGCGGAGAACGGGTTCTCGATCGACGGCGCCCGGATCGCGATGGCGAAGGCCGACGCGATCATGGCGCTGCGCCTCGAGCTCCAGCAGGCGTCGCTCGCGACGACGCTCGGCAACTACGCGGCGTCCAACCGCACCACGCTGTCGGGCACCTCGCAGTGGTCGGACCTGGGCACGGTGTCGGACCCGATCGCGGTCGTCGAGACCGCGAAGGACGCGATCCGCGCCGCGACCGGCCGGCAGCCGAACACGATGGTCATGGGCGCGCGCGTGATGCGGTGGCTGCGGCAGCACCCGAAGATCATCGACCGGGTGAAGTACACCGGGCGCGACGTCCCGACCGTCGAGCTGCTCGCCGCGCTGTTCGGCCTGGAGCGCGTGGCGGTGGGCAACTCGATCACGTCCAACGACGCGGGCACCGCGTTCACGGACGTGTGGGCGAACCACGCCGTCGTCGCGTACACCGAGACCTCGCCGCTCGCCTCGATGGGGACGCCGACCTTCGGCTACACCTACAACCTGGGCGGCTACCCGGTCGCCGAGCCCGCGTACTACGACCGCAACTCGAAGTCCTGGTACTTCCCCGTGACGCGGGCCGAGGCGCCGGTGATCGCCGCGCAGTCGGCGGGCTACTTCATCCAGAACGCCGTCGCCTGACGGATCGCCGCCGATCTGGCGGCTCGCAACCGGGCCGGCGTCTCGCGAGGGGCGCCGGCCCGTTGCATAGGAGCATCCCATGACGAAAGCCAAGACGGACGCCGCGATGGGCGTCTACGAGTGCGTGTCGCCGATCGAGCACGACGGCCAGCCGATCGCCGTCGGCGACATGGTCGAGTTCCCGGTCAAAGTGGCCGAGCCGCTGGTGGCGGGCGGCGCGCTGAAGGCGCCCGAGCCCGAGCTCGCGGCCGACCCGCAAGCCTGACGCCATGCCCGGAGCCGACTTCACCGACGTCGACCCGTTCTTCGACGTCGCGGAGTTCGGCTCGGCCGCGACCTGGCAGCGCAAGCAGCCGGGCGCCGCG
Source organism: Burkholderiales bacterium (assembly GCA_020248665.1). Lineage (GTDB taxonomy): Bacteria > Pseudomonadota > Gammaproteobacteria > Burkholderiales > Burkholderiaceae_E > UBA4615. The sequence goes on from JADCHE010000152.1 coordinate 1,141, forward strand.
GCGGTGGCCGGCGTCGTGATCATCGACGCGCCAGGCCAGCTGCTGCTCGAGGGCATCGCGTCGACCGAGTGGTCGGCGCTCTACCGCGTCGCGCAGTGGCCGAGCGTCGCGGCCGGCGACCGGGTGACGGTCGGGACGACGATCTACGAGGCCCGCGAGGTCCTCGCCCTGGATGACGGACTGCTCGCCCGCGCGATGCTGCGGCGCATGAACTGAGGAACCTGAAATGCTCGGCACCACGACCCGGAACGACCTGCTCCGGCTGATCTACAACGCCACCGCGATCGGCAACCTGGCCGACAACGCGGCGACTTCGCCGCTCACGAACATCGCGGTCGCGCTGCACACCGCGGACCCCGGCACCGGCACGATGGCGACCTCCGAGGTCGCGTACACCGGCTACGCGCGGGTGTTGGTCGCGCGCACGACCGGCGGCTGGACGGTGACCGCGAACAGCGTCTCGCCGTTCGCCAACATCGACTTCGGCCAGCGCACCGACAACGGCGCGCAGCAGGTGGTGACGCACTTCTCGACCGGCTTCACCGGCGGCGGCGCGGCGAAGATCATCGACCGCGGCGTGATCGGCTCGGTCGCCGGGCCGTTCACGGCGGTCGTCTCGGGCAACCTGTTCACGATCCCCGGGCATACGCTCGTGGTGAACGACCGGGTCTGCTTCTACGCGACCGGCGGCTCGACGCTGCCCGGCGGCGTGACGGAGGGCACGGTCTACTTCGTGATCTCGGTCTCGGGCGACACGCTGACCGTTTCGACCACGCAGGGCGGCGCGTCGATCACGGTGTCGGCGGCCGGCGACGGCATCGCGTACCGGATCACGCCGCTGTTCATTAACCAGAACTCGATCCCGCGGCTGACCACGGCCACGGCGGTCACGATCGAGTGACGCGATGAGCGGCATCTACACCGTCAACCGCGCCGCGGCGGCCGTGCTGCGGATCTTCAGCGGCGCCGTGCCGGCAAATTGCGCCGCCGCCGACCCGTCGGGCCTGCTGGTCACCATGAACTTGCCGTCGGACTGGATGGCTGCGGCCGCGTCGGGTAGCAAGGCGCTGCTCGGCACCTGGTCGGCCACCGCGTCGGCCGGTGCGTCGACCGCGCCGGTGACTTACCGCGTCTACAACAGCGCGGGCTCGACGTGCCACATTCAAGGCCCGGCCGGCGTTGGCACCGGCGAGCTGCAACTGAACGGCTCGATCACCAGCGGCCAGACGGTCACGGTGACGGCGTTCACGATCGCGGACCCGAACGGCTGACGTAATGAAAATCACGCGCAAGGCGTTCTGGCGCGTCATGCGCGGCACTGTGCAGGTGTCGCAGCATGCCGCGCCCGAGGAAGCGTGGGAGTCCGCCTCGCGGAACATTCCGTGCTCCGTCGTCGGCCCGACCTGGGACGTGACCGCAGCGTCTGCGCCCGCGCCGGCACCTGCTCCCGCCCCTGCCCCCGCTCCTGCTCCCGCGCCTGCTCCCGCTCCTGCGCCGCCCCCTGCGCCGGCCGGCGGTGCCGTTGCAATGCTGCTTGGCAGCGTGCTGCCTGTGGCCGGCACGGCAGCGGACAACGCGGCGCTTGCGCTCGCCGTGCTGCAGCGAGGGCGTGAGGCGTCGAACGCGGCAGACCCGAAAGAGCCGTGGCTGTTCGACCTCGCTACGACCGTGTACCGCATTTATCGGCGCTCGGGCCGCGTTGAGGATCGCGCGGAAGCGATGCGGCTGATTGCTGCCTACTACGCGCTGATGCCGACTACGGGCGCGCAGGCGGGGATCTTCTCGCTGGCGAACCAAGACGACACGAAGTATTCGTATGCGACGCCCGCGCTGATCTTCGAGGCCGAGGGCGGGGACCAGCGATTCCGCCCGCATGTGCAGGCGATCGCGGCCGCGCACGCGCGCATCGAGCCGGTCGCCTACTCGCCGTCGCAAGGCTTTTGGACCGAGCGGCGAATCGCGTATGCCATCGGCGAGACGCTCGCGTGGCACCTGATGTCGGGCGACACGCAGTCGCTCGTCCGCGCGCGGACGTGGGGCGACCAGGTGCTCGCGATGTCGGTGGCCGACGGCGTGCCGTGGCATACCGTGCGGCAGCATCAGGAGGGCGACGACGCTGACCTCATCACGTCGCCGTGGATGGGTGCGATCCTTGCGGACAAGATGCACGCGCTGCACCGCGTCACCCGCGACAATCGTTACCTCGACTGGATCGCTCGGTACGCGCTCTACATTGCGCGGTACGGCGTGCGGGACGGCGCGGTCCTGCCGGGCGGCGGATGGTCCGGTTACATGCTGCCGGCGTACCTCGTTGGCGACCGCGCGCTTCCGACGACCGGCGGTTGGGCGAGCGGTGTGTATGGCCGTGGCTGGAGCGACAACGGCGGATGGGACGACGGCGAACACGCGCAGGACATCGCCGGCCTAATGGCGCGCGGCGTGTTCGCTGCCAAGCGGCTCGGGCGGCCGGCGTCTGAGCAAGCGGAGCTTTTGGCTGCGCATGCCGGGCTAAGGCGGACCGCGGACTACGTGTTTTCGTACCGCACGAACGCGACTAGCCCGGCGCGCAAGTTTCAATGGTGGTTCGGCTCGACGCAAGAATCGGGCTGGCTGCTCGCGCAGTAGGTAGCGCGTGGGCACTTATATCGGGTTCGCGAAAGGCGAGAACGACTCAAGCGCGACGACGCTGACCACCGACACGACACTGAACGTCCAGGTCGGCGACGTGCTCGTCGGCGCTGCGATGTTCGAGTTGGGCACGGACACGACGTTCAGTTTCAGCGACACCGCCGGTTCGACGCTGACGCTTGGTACTAAGCGGACGCACAGCGGTAACAACTTGATCGCGCAGCCGTTCATCCTCGCAGTGACGAGCGCGAACACGGCGAACACGGTCACGTTCACGCTCGGAGCGGCGCGACAGTATCGGTCGCTTGTGGTCGGGCAGTACCGCGGGCTAGCTGCGTCGATTGTCGATGAAGAGTTTCTGGACGTTACTAGCGCTTCCCCGTCGACCATTTCGACGCCGAATGTGACGTTCGGCGGCGCCGGGATTCTGGTCGGTCTCTTCGCACCGTACTCAAACAACCCGTTTACGGTCGCGTCGCCGTTTACCGAGCGGTACGACGCGGGCACCTACCGCGTCGGCCTGTTTGACCGCGACATCCCGTCGTCAGGCAACTACCCGGCGACGCTGACGCAAACCTCTACGGATGCGCTGTTATTCGGTGTTGGCTTAGAGGACAGCAGCGGCGGTCCGATTGTCCCGACCCTGTCGGCGCCCGGCGTGCAGGACATCACATCGACCTCGGCTCGGCCGAAGGTCACCCTAACGTACTAGGCGACACATGGCCGACAACGTAACAATCAAGGACAGCGCAGGCGCAAACGCGGGCGTTGCGACCGACGACATCGGCGGCGTCCACTACCAGCGCGTCAAAATCGCGCTCGGTGCGGACGGCACGGCTGTTGATGCGTCCGCGTCGAATCCGATCCCGACGGCCGAGGTGGGTGAACTGCTTGAGGCGATCGAAGCGCTGCGCTTCGCGGTCGGAGCGCTCACGCGCACCATCGGCATGGCGCTACCTAACGCGCAGGGCTTCCCGGTTATGGAGGCGCGGCAGGCGACGGCAGCGAACCTGAACGCAACCGTCTCGGGCACGGTGACCTCGAACATCGGCAGCGGCACGCTGGCGGCGCTGACCACGCTTACGAACCAAACGCAAATGGGCGGGTGGGCTTCGAACGACCAGATCCCCGCGCTGATGCACATGCAGGCCGACGGTCTGCGCGCTAACATTTCGGTGACCTGATATGCCCACGACTAACGGCAATCGCAAGATCCTGGACCTTAAGCGCTGGGAATTCTGCTCGCCGGCTCCTGCGGCAAGCGCGGCCGGCTCGCTGATTTCGTCGAGCCGGCATTTCCGCCAGCAACAGATGTTCGTGCGCGGCCAGAACGAAGCGTACATTTACAATCCGGCGGAGGACGGATGGGTGACGTTGCCCGCTCCGGGTCTTGCTGCGGCGCTGGGAGCCGGCGCAGCCGCAACGGCGGCGGCGTGGTCGGTCGGCACGGCAACCGCTGCCGCTTCGCTCACCGCGACCGCCGGCACGACCTCCACGATCACCACGAATCAAACGCTCGCGCGCGACCTGCGCGGCTATCAGGTACACATCATCGGCGGCCCGAATGCGGGCGCGGTGCTGACGATCGTCAGTAATACGATCGGCACTAACTCGATCATCACGGTCGCCACTCAGGCAAGCGCGTTCTCGGCTTCGACGGTCTACCGGCTGCTGACTCCTACGTGGTATGTGTGCTGTAACGGCTCAGTGGCGGCGGCTTCTTTCAGAAAGTACGATTACGCCACGAACACGTGGACGACGCTGGCGAACATGCCCGCGACCTTCGGCACTGACGCGAAGCTGGTCGCGACGCCGTCGATCGTCGACGGCATGTTTCGTCAATTCGCAACGGGCACGGCAACCTCCGCGACCTCGACGACGCTTGTGCAGACCGGCAAGACGTGGACGGCGTCGCAGTGGATCAACTACCAGGTCCGCATCACCGGAGGTACGGGCGCGGGGCAGATTCGAGCGATTACCGCGAACACGGCCGACACGCTGACGGTGGCCACGTGGACGACGACGCCCGACGCAACGTCTCAGTACGTGATCGAGGGCAACGACGATTTCCTGTATTTGCTCGGGAACAACGCGGTCACGCTTTACCGCTACAGCATCAGCGCGAACACTTGGTCGACGCTCACGCCGGGTGCTGCGCGTGCCGCCGCTCCCGGCGCGGGCATGTCGGCGCATTGGGTGCATACGGTCAACGAAACCGACTGGACGAACGAAAGCAACTGCCTGAACGGCCGCTATTTGTTTTCGTTCCAAGGGGGCGCTACTGGGGCGCTTCATCGCTACGACATCCCGGCAAATACGTGGGTCACCGTGACGTATTCCCCGTCGTCGGAGACCCTGACGACGGGGACTAAGTATTCGCTCCATGACGGCCGCCTCTATATCCAGAAGGACGTGACGGGGAGATGGTTCGCCTACGATTTTGCGCGCGCGGAAATGTTCCCGTGGTCCGTCATGCTCTATCCGCAGGGAGCGGCGATCGCGGGCGACACTGCGTTCGACGTGATTTACGAAGACGGCGCGACCGACATCTTTTACGTTTACATCCTGCTCAACTCGTCCAACGTCCTTTTGCGCCAGATGGTGATCTGAAATGACCATCGTTGAGCTTATTGCTCTGTGCGAGCGCCGGCTAGTGCACCTTGAGTCTGTTCGGACGTCGCACGCTGCGCTGGGGGATGTTGAGCAGGTCGAGGCGCTCGACGAGAAGATTTCGCAGACGACCGCGACGCTGGCTGCACTGCGCTCGCTGGGATAAACCGTGCTGCTGCTGTTCAACCAGTGGCGGCGGCTCTATTACGTCGTTTATCCGTCCGCGCTCGCCGATCCGTCGGCCGCGCAGATCAAGGCGGGGCAGGACGCGACGAACGCTGCGGCGACGGCGGCCGGCTGGGAGCCGCCGCGGCCGACGACGGGCGAGCAGATATGGGCGAGCGTCGCCTCCGGGCTGACGGCGTCGACCAGCTACAAGGTCGCCTTCGTCTACACCGACGGCGCGGCGAACTCGAACGTCGCGGTGTGGGGGGCGTTCACGACCGACTCGGACGGCGGAACGGTCGTCAGCAGCGCGGGCGCCTCGATCGCGCGGGGCCAGGCAGCGGCGACGGCGGCCGGCGTCGAGGCGATCGGTTCGCGCGGCGATGCGCGGGCGCTGGCGGCCGGTGCGTCGGTTGGCGTCGCAGCGAGCGCGGGCGCCGCGGTCGCGCGCGGCCAGGCGGCGGCGGGTGCGGCAGACATCGAGGTCGTCGCCGGTGGTGCGCTCGGCAGGGCGCAGGCGGCGGCTGACGGCCAGGACGCGAACGTCGCGAACCCGACGCCGGTCATCGGCGCGGCGATCGGGCGCGGCCAGGCGACAGCGATCGGCCTGACGCTGGAAGCGCCGGCTGCGGCCGCGCTTGGACGCGCGCAGGCGGCGGCACCGGCGGCAGACATCGAGGCGGCGGCCGGCGGCGCGGTGGCGCGGGCGCAGGACAGCGTCGCGTCGGTGACGATCCAGGCCGGCACGTCGGGGGCGCTCGGACGCGGCCAGGCGGCGGCGGGCGGTGCCGAGTTCGAGGTGGGCGGCGGTAGCGCACTGGCTCGCGCGCAGGCTGCGGCGACCGGCGAGGACGCCTTCGGGAACCTGTCGGTGCCCGGTGCCGGCCGGGCGCTCGCGCGCGGTCAGGCGGCGGCGGTCGGCCTGGTGGTCGAGGGCACGGCCGCGGCGGCGATTGGGCGGGCGCAGGCGAGCGCGGCGGCGACGACGCTGGAAGCGCGGGCGGCGGCGGCGGCGGCGATCGCGACGGCGAGGGCGCCGGCATCGAGCGTCGAGGCGTCGGTCGCGCGGGCGGTAGGCCGTGCACAGGCGGCCGCGGCGGCGACGCTGCGCCTGGACGGCGCCGGCCTGGGTCTGGTGCGCGGAGTGGCGGCTGCACTTGCGGGCGACGGCTCCACGATCGACCCGTCGGTGCGGCGTCAGACCTGGCGCGTGCGCGGCAAAGATCGGACGCACGAGGTCGACGCAGGGTCCCGCACCTCGCGGGTACGGTCGGGCAGAACCTGGGAAGTCAAGGAATGATCCATCGCGGATTCGAGCGGCGCACCGACGACCTGGTCGGGCTGCCCAAGGTGCCCGGCGAGACCGTCGACGTCACGTTCGACTGGACGCCGGAGCTCGCGGTCGGCCAGACGATCTCGAGCGCGGCGTGGGCAGCGACGGGCGGGCTGACGCTCGGCGGGAACGGCGTCGCCGGCGCGCTCGCGACGCAGCGGATCTCGGGCGGCACGGCCGGCACCGACTATCGGCTGACCTGCACGATCACGAAGAACAACGGCGAGATCGTGCCGCGCACGGTCGTGATCTCGGTCGTCGCCGAGCTGTCCTGACATGGCGACGCGCGAGCGGCTGATCGTCGAGGCGATCCTCGAGGCCTTGCGCCAGGCGCAGATCGACGGCGTCGAGCAGCGCGTGTTCGAGGACCGCGGCTTCACGGTCGCGACCGGCGAGCTGCCGGCGATTGACGTGATGGCCGAGGACGTCGAGCCCGAAGTGCTGGACCTGGTCGATGAGCAGATGGTGCACCGCATGCGCGTCGACGTCGCGGTGATGGCGTGCGAGTCGCTCGGCGCTTCGCCCTCGAAGATCGCCGACCCGATCGTGGCCGCCGTGCACCGCGTGGTGATGCGTGACACCGCGATCGCGGCGCTGGTGCGGGCGATCGAGCCGGGGTCGGTGCGCCGGCAGCGCCAGGAGAGCGGCGACGGCGTCGTGCTGCGCCGCGTGCAGAGCTACATCGTCGACTTCGTGACCGAGGTCGACGACCTCGAGGCGACGCCCTGACGGGCGCCGAACGGTTCCCCAACCGGCCCGCCGCGTGCGGGCCTTTTCGTTTCTGAGAGGCTCACATGCCAGGCACCTTTCCGATCGGCCGCGGCGTGCGTGTCGAGGTCGAAGCCACGCTGTCGACCACGCGCACCGTCACCGCGGTCACCCAGGCGACCGTCGGCGTCGCCACCGCGGCCGCGCACACCCTGACGGACGGGACGATCGCGTACTTCACCGGCGTCTCGGGCATGGTCCAGCTCGACGGCCAGGCGATCAGCGTCGACTCGCCTGCCGCGAGCACGATCAACCTCGAGGGGCTGAACACGACAGCCTTCCCGGCGTTCACCGGCAGCGCGACGCTGAACCCGATCGCGACCTGGTCGACGATCGGCAACGCGTCGGGCTACAACATCGGCGGCGGCGACGCGGCCGACGTCGACCAGACCTGCCTGATCGACGACATTCAGCAGCTGACGCCGGGCCTGCTCAACGCGCAGACCGTGACGATCAGCGGGTTCTCGTCGGCGCAGTCGGCCGGCATGCAGCGCGTGCTGCAGGCGGCGCTCGACCAGACCGCGCTGACCTTTCGCATCACGCTGAAGGACGGCCAGCGCCGGGTGTTCCGCGCGATCCCGTCGCTGATGAACGAGGACGGGCAGGTCGGTCAGTCGCTGACCGGGCAGTTCACCGCCCGCGTCGTCGGTCGCGTGCTGTTCCTGCCCGCCTGATGTCGGACGCGCTGGACTGGGGCCGCCGCCAGCAGGCGGCGCGCGAGAAGTGGATCGCGATCTCGTTCTACGAGGTCAAGATCCGCCGAGATCGGAA
>JADCHE010000153.1 GCA_020248665.1 Burkholderiales bacterium
AGCTGCGGGCGGGCTCGACGCCGGTACGGACGAACTGGATCGGGCTCGGGTCGAGCAGGAAGCGGCGCTGGATGCCCTCGGCCCACTCCTCGCCGGCGAACAGCAGGCGGTCGCCCGGCGCGAGCGCGGTCTTGGGGCCCGGCAGCGCCACGTCCTCGCGCCGCGCGCCCCGTGCGACGCCGATGCCGGCCCGGTCGAGGACGTTGACCGCGCGCTGCGCGGCGCGGCTCGCCGCGGCGCGCCGGCGCTCGGCAGCGCGCGACCCGCCCGGCGCGGGCTCGGCCCGGAACCCTCGGACGAGCAGCAGCGGCATCGCCGGCAACGCGACCGAAGGGTCGCGCGGGTCGCGCAGCAGTTCGCCCACCCGCAGCGGCTCGCCGGGCGTCGACAGCGCCTGCCGGATGCCCGACTGGTCCGGATCGCAGTCGAACGTCCAGACCCAGGGCACCCGCGTTCCGAACGCCGCCCCGAGCCGCGCGCAGGCCTCGTGGGCGACCGCGCCATCGCCCTCCCGCGCGAGCTCGAGGAAGCGTTCGAGCAGCGGCGTCGTCAGCGACTGCAGCACCTCGTGGACCATCAGCTCGCCCTGCACGAACGCCACCGTCGGCTCGGCCGCGTCGATCAGCGAGCGGTTGTAGGCACGGTTCTGCCGGACGACCACCGCGGCCCGCGGGTTCGCGCGCCTCGCCATCTTGACGACCGCGAGGTTCACCGTGTCGCTGTCGGTGCCGGCGATCACGCCGACCGCCCGGTCGATGCCCGCCTCGCGCAGGCCCTCCTCGGTGCCGCCGCAGGCCTGTACCCGGTCCTCGGCCTCGTCGGGCGGCACGAAGCGCGGATCGAACGCACGCCACGACTGCTGCGCCGCGCCGAGCGCGGCCGCGAGCGGGCGCCCGAAGCGCCCATAGCCGGCGAGCACCCAATGCCCCCGCGGCAGCCGCAGCGTCTCGGGCCGCTCGGCGCCGGGCGCCCCGGTCAGCCACTCCTCCAGCTGCAGCACCGCCGGCGCCGCGAACGCCATGCCGACGTTCGCGGCGAAGCTGCGGAACGGATTGACGACGTGCACGCCCCCGAACTCGTCGAGGTTCGCGTGGACGACCGGATCGACGACCCGCGCGATCACCATGGTCGTCGGATCGAGCACCCGGGTGCCGATCGCGATCGTCTGGTTCGCCTCGTCGTCGCCGGTGATCGCGAGCACGGCGCGGCACTCGGGCTTCGCGATGCCGGCCGCGCGCAGCACCTCGGGCCGGCGCGCGTCGGCGACCAGCGCGAGCGGTATGACCGCGAACGGTTGCACCGCGATCGCGGCGAGCTTCGCCGCGTCGGGGTCGACGACCACGACCCGCACGCCGAGCGCGTCCAGCGCCTGCGCGATCGACTGCCCGCTGCGCCCGTAGCCGCAGACCACGACATACGGCTCGCGCAGGCGCGCCACGCGCCGCACGAACAGGCTGCGCGCGGCGGCCGCCCGGAAGGTCGCGTCCTGCGTCAGCGCGAACACCGAGCCGAGTGCATATGCCCAGCCGATCACCGACAGGTAGATCGCGCAGGTCACCCACAGGCGCTGCGCGTCGGTGAACGGGTAAGGGATCTCGCCGAACCCGATCGTCGTCGCGGTGTAGCTCATCACGTACAGCGCGTGGAAGAAGCTCATCCGCCACGGCCGGCCGTCGCCGTCGACGCCGGGAATGGCGACGAGCCCCGCGACCGACACCGCGTAGACCAGCACCAGCGTGATCAGCGGCGCGCGCAGCCGCCGCAGCACCAGGAACAGCACGTCGCCCATCGTCGCGCCCCGCGCCTCCTCGTTCCTTCGGCCCGACTGGTCGGCGCTCAGCGGCTCGAGCGCAGCGTCTCGCCGATCAGCAGCGTCACCGACACCAGGTTCGCGAGCAGCGCGCCGCCCGACAGCGAGACGATCGTCGCCATCGTCCCGGGGGTCATCTGCACCTGCGCGACGTGCGCGCTCCATGTCCAGACCAGCGCCGCGGCGATCAGTTGCAGGCACGACGCAAGGCTGGTCGCGAGGTGGGTCGCGCCGATGTGCGTGCGGTCCCCGAACTTCAGCACCAGCGCGATCAGGTTGACGACGATCGCGGCGAACAGCTCGCCCGGGTGGTGGTACTCGACCACGCCGATGTCGCCGACGAAGAAACCGAAGTTCACCGTGCAGGCGAGGATGATGAAGAAGCCGAAGACGACCTTCTCGAGGTTCATGGCGTCGGGGCGCGGCGGCCCGGAATGGGGGCGCGCCGATCATCGCACGCACGCGGCGGCACGCGAAGCCGGCCGGCGCGGTGGCGCTGTGCTTCAATGCGGGCTGTTGCCGCGACGCGGCTTCGACGGGGGGCCGGTCGGCCGATGGAGGCGCTGAGGGGCGTGTTCGGGATCGCGGCGATGCTCGCGATCGCGTGGGCGTTGTCCGAGCGGCGCCGAGAGATCGCTTGGCGGCCCGTCTGGGGCGGCCTCGCGCTCGCCGCGGTGCTGCTCGCCGCGATCCGCTGGGTACCCGGCTCGCGGGCGGCGATCGAGTCGATGAACGGGGTGCTCGACGCGCTGCAGGCCGCGACCGCCGCGGGCACCGCGTTCGTGTTCGGCTACCTCGGCGGCGGCCCGCCGCCGTTCTCGCCGACGAACCCCGCGGCCAGCTTCGTGCTCGCGACGCAGGCGCTGCCGCTGGTGCTGGTGGTCTCCGCGCTGTCGGCACTGCTGTTCCACTGGGGCATCCTGTCCGGCGTCGTGCGCGCGTTCGCCTGGGTGCTGGTGCGCACGCTCGGCGTGGGCGGCGCGGTCGGCGTGTCGGCCGCCGCGAACGCGTTCGTCGGCATGGTCGAGGGACCGCTGGTGATCCGGCCGTGGCTCGCGCGGATGAGCCGCGGCGAACTCTTCGTCGTGATGAACTGCGGGATGGCGACGATCGCGGGCACGGTGCTCGTGCTGTACGCGACGATGCTGCGGCCGGTGCTGCCCGACGCGCTCGGCCACCTGCTCGCCGCCTCGGTCGTCGCGATCCCGGTCGCGATCGCGGTCGCCGCGCTGATGGTGCCGTCCGACGCGCGCAGCGACCGTGCCCCGGTCGCGCTGCCTTCCGAGGACGCCAACGCGATCGCGGCGCTGACCCGCGGCACGCTCGAGGGGCTGCAGCTGCTGCTCAACGTGATCGCGATGCTGCTGGTGTTCGTCGCGCTGGTGGCGCTGGTCAACCGCGGGCTCGCGCTCGCGCCCGAGGTCGCCGGCGCGCCGCTGTCGGCCGAGCGCATCCTCGGCGTCGCGTTCGCGCCGCTCGCCTGGCTGGTCGGCGTGCCGTGGTCGGAGTCGGCGGTCGCCGGCCAGCTGCTCGGCAAGAAGACGGTGCTCAACGAGTTCGTCGCCTACGCGGAGCTCGCCGCGCTGCCGCCCGAGGCGCTGTCCGAGCGCTCGCGGCTGCTGATGACCTACGCGCTCGCCGGCTTCGCGAACTTCGGCAGCCTCGGCATCATGGTCGGCGGACTCGCGCCGCTGGTGCCCGCCGAGCGGCGCGCCGACCTCGCGCGGCTCGCCACGCGCTCGCTGCCCGCGGGGCTGCTGTCGACCTGCATCACCGCGGCCCTTGTCGGGCTGATCGCCTGAGGCGCGCGATGGACCGCTTCCGGCAGATCGAGACCTTCGTCGCCGTCGCCACCCGCGGCAGCCTGTCGGCGGCCGCTCAGGCCGAGGGCGTCGCGCCGGCGGTGGTCGGCCGGCGACTCGACGCGCTCGAGGAGCGGCTCGGCGTGAAGCTGCTGGTGCGCACGACGCGGCGCATCACGCTCACCTTCGAGGGCAGCGCGTTCCTCGAGGACTGCCAGCGCATCCTCAACGACTACCACAACGCCGAGGCCTCGGTGTCCGCGGGTGGGGTCAAGGCGAGCGGCCACGTGCGCGTCACCGCGCCGGCGGGCTTCGGCCGTCGGCACGTCGCACCGCTCGTGCCGGCCTTCCTCGCTGCGCACCCCGACGTCACCGTCTCGCTCGACCTGTCGGACCGGCTGGTCGACATCGTCAACGAGGGCATCGACGTCGCGGTGCGCATCGGCCAGCTCGACGACTCGAGCCTGGTCGGCATCCGGCTTGCCGACAACGAGCGTGTCGTCGTGGCGAGCCCGTCCTACCTCGCCGCGCGCGGCACGCCGATGCATCCGGAGGACCTGCAGCACCACGCGTGCCTCACCTTCGGCACCGGCGGCAGCCAGTCGCGAGGCTGGCTGTTCACCGTCGAGGGCCGCGTCGAGCCGGTCCGCGTCGGCGGTCCGATGGAGTGCAACGACGGCGCGGTGCTGCACGCATGGGCGCTCGCCGGCCACGGCCTCGCGTGGCGCTCGATGTGGGAGGTGGCCGACGAGATCTCGTCCGGCCGCCTGGTCAAGGTGCTCGACGACTTCCGCGCACCCGACAATGCGATTCACGCGCTGTTCCCGCAGCGCCGCCACCTGCCGCTGCGGGTGCGCATGTTCATCGACCACCTGAAGCACACCTACGGCAATCCGGCCTACTGGGCCGGCACGCGCAGCGACGACGCGCCGTCGCGCTGAGGCCCGGTCAGCCGAACGCGTAGACCGTGGTCTGCCGGTAGGTCGCCCCGGGCCGCAGGATCGGGTCAGGAAGGTCCGGCCGGTTGGGCGAGTCGGGGAAGCGCTGCGCCTCGAGGCACACCGCGCCGAAGCGAGGCCACGCCGCGTCGTCACGGCCGTGCAGGGTGCCGTCGAGCCCGTTGCCCGTGTAGGCGCCCCTCGGCGATCCGGTTCGCCCAACGCCCGACCGCGGCGCCGACGTAGGGGTGCCCGCCCAGGTACGGCCCGAGCGCGTCGAAGCCGAGCACGATGTCGCGCGGTCCGCCGGACGCGGGGATCCGCAACGACACCCGCGTCGCGCCCCAGGTGGCGACGACCGCGACCGGTCCGGCCTCGTGGCGCAGCGTCCAGCGCTCGACCGGATGGCCGTCCGGTGCCACGCTCCAGGGCTCGAGCTCGATGCTCATCGGACCGCACACATGAGGCCGCATCGCGCGCGCAAGCCCTCGAAGCGGGCCCGCCGCGCGATCGTCACGCCGACGACCGCGAGCCCGCCCGGCACCGCAGCCCGTCGGCGAGGCCGACGCGTCGATGTCGGAGGATGCCTGTGGCGCCCGGGGCCGGCGGCGGCTTTGCGGTAACCTCGGCCGATGGACCGGATGCCCCCCACCCTCTTCGACCCCGTGCGCATCGGCGCCTGGGACTGCCCCAACCGCGTGCTGATGGCGCCGCTCACCCGCTGCCGGGCCGACGCCGACACGCTCGCGCCGCGCGCGCTGAACGCCGAGTACTACGCGCAGCGCGCCTCGGCCGGGCTGATCGTGTCCGAGGCGACGCAGGTCGAGCCGCGCGGCCTCGGCTACACGCGCACGCCCGGCTGCTACAGCGACGCCCAGCGCGATGGCTGGCGGCTCGTCGCCGACGCGGTGCACGCCGCGGGCGGGCGCATCGTCGCGCAGCTCTGGCACGTCGGCGCGGTCTCGCACCCCGACCTGCAGCCTGGCGGCGCGCTGCCTGTGTCCTCGTCCGAATACACCGCGGTCGGCACGATCCACACGCCGCAGGGCAAGCGCGAGCGCGTCGCCGCGCGCGCGCTCACCACCGACGAGGTCCGCGGCGTCGTCGCCGCGTACCGCCGCGCCGCGACGCTGATCCGCGACGCCGGGCTCGACGGGGTCGAGCTGCACTCGGCCAACGGCTACCTGCTCGAGCAGTTCGTCCGCGACTCGGTCAACCGCCGCACCGACGACTACGGCGGCAGCCTGCAGAACCGCATCCGCCTGACGCTCGAGTGCATCGACGCGGCGATCGAGGTGTTCGGGCGCGACCGGGTCGGCATCCGCCTGTCCCCGGTCACCGCCGCCAACGGCTGCCCGCAGGACTCGAACCCGCAGGCGACCTACATGGCGCTCGTCGAGGCGCTCGACGCCCGCGGCATCGCCTACCTGCACTTCATCGAGGGGAACACCGGCGTCGAGCACCACGCACGGGGCTTCGACTTCGGCGCGGCGCGCCGTGCGTTCCGCGGCACCTACATCGCGAACAACAAGTACACCCGCCGGATGGCGATCGACGCGCTCGCCTCGGGCGCGGCCGACGCGGTCGCCTTCGGCGTGCCGTTCATCTCGAACCCGGACCTGCCGCGGCGGCTCGCGCTCGACGTACCGCTCGCGTCGGCGAACACCAAGACGTACTACGGGCCGGAGGCGGTCGGCTACACCGACTACCCGGCGCTGGAGACCGCCTGATCACGGCGGCAGCGGAGCCCGATCCGATGTCCTCGACCCGCTACTCCGAGACCGCCCCGACCCGCGACGAGGTCGACGCGATGCGTGGCCCGGTGGTGCTCGACTTCGGCACCGAGTGGTGCGGCCACTGCCGGGCCGCGCGGCCGCTGGTCGACGCGGCGCTCGCCGCGCGGCCCGGCGTGCGCCACCTGCGGATCGAGGACGGCCCGGGTCGCCGGCTCGGCCGCTCGTTCGGCGTCAAGCTGTGGCCGACGCTGGTGTTCATGCGCGACGGGCAGGAGCTCGAGCGCGTCGTGCGGCCGCGCGAGGCGGACGCACTGGAGCGCGCGCTGGCGTCGATGGCGCAGGCCGACTGACACCGGCCGCCGTCCGCCGCCCGGGCCGGGCGCTGGCGATGATGCGCCTGCCGATGCATACTGATGCGAGATCCTGCATCAGTCACCGGAGGGGCCATGCGAACCACCGTCACCGTCGACGACGACCTGGTCGAGCGTGCGCTCGCGCTCGCCGAGCCCGGCATGCCGCGTTCCGCGCTCTTTCGCGAGGCGCTGCAGGCATTCGTCCGCCAGCAGTCGGCGCGAAGGCTCGCAGCGCTCGCGGGTCGGGCACCGACGATGCCCGACGTACCGCGCCGCAGGCAGGCCGCGGGCCGGACGAAGTGATCCTCGCGGACACCTCGGCCTGGATCCGGCACTTCAGAGGACAGACCGACGCGCTGGCGACGCTCCTGAACGAAGGTCGGGTCGCGATGCACCCGTGGGTCCGCCTCGAGGTGGCCCTGGGCACTCCGCCGCGCCGGCGCGAGACACTGCGGCTGATGGCACTGCTCGAACCGCTGCCGGTCGCCACCGATGCGGAGCTCGAGGCGTTCATCGACGCGCACGCGCTCCATGCGCGGGGCATCGGGCTCGTCGACGCCGCCCTCCTCGCCTCGGTGAGGCTGCGTCCAGGCACGCGGCTCTGGACCTTCGACAGGGACCTGGACGCCGCGGCGCGAGCGCTCGGCTGCGCGCACGCGGCGCACGCCCGCTGAGCCGGCCCCTCAGCGCGGCAGCAGGTTCTGCCGCTGCATCCGCGCCAGCCAGTACAGCACGCAGTCCTCGGTGTCCACGCAGCCGTGGAACCCGTGCTGCCGCAACTTGATCCCCGAGAGCACCGAGTCGGACGGGTTGTCGACGCCGTGCGCGAATGCCCGGTCGGTGAACTGCCACGAGCTGCCGACTAGGCCGTCGAGCGTCGTGTCGCGCAGCCCGTGCTTCGCGACGACCGCACGCCAGGTGTCCGCGTGCGCCGGCATCTCCCGCGTCAGGTTCATCGGTCTCGGCTCGCCCGCCTCCATGCCGAAGTGCCGCGCGATCGAGCCCCAGAAGTCCTGCCACAGCAGCGCGTCGCCGTTGACGACGTTGTAGGTCTCGTTGGCCGCGACCTCGTGCGTGCCGGCCCACTCGGCGACCTGCGCGATCAGCCTGCTGTCGCTGCCGCCGTTGATGTAGCGCCCGCCGCCCGGCCACGAGAGCGGCCGGCCGAGCTCGCGCATCACCGCCGCGTACGCGCCGATCGCGGCGACGATGTTCATCGGGCTGGAGACCGCGTAGCCGAACACGATCTGCGGGCGCAGCACGGTGAAGGTCCACGCGGCCTTCGGCTGGCGCTCGCGCAGGAGATCCTCCTGCAGCCAGTAGAAGTTCGCGTGCGCGTGGCGGGGCCAGCGCTCCTTGCACGGCACCGGGGCCGGCTCGACGTGGCCGCCGTAGGCCTTCGTGCCCTGCATCAGCGACACGTGCCGCAGGCCCGGGGCGCACGCCTCGAGCGCGTCGAGCAGGTGGCGCAGCATCGCGAGGTTGACCGCCATCTGCTCGGGATCGCGCCAGCCGGCGATCAGGTCGGGCTTCTCGTAGAGCGCCGCGAACATCAGGTGCGTGACCTTCGCGAGCACCGGCCCGGCCGCGCGGCACGCGGCGGCGTTGGTCAGGTCGATCGACAGGTGTTTCACGCCCTCGGGCAGCTCCGGCGGTCGCCGTCGCGAGACCGCGACCACGTCCCAGTCGGGCAGCGACGCGAAGTGTTCGACGGCGGCTGCGCCGACGACGCCGCCCGCGCCGGCGACGAGCACGGTGTGCTTGGCCATGTCAGCCCTCCTCAGGCCCGCGCGGGCAGGTTGACCAGCTTCGGCGCCAGCGCGTCCGGCACCTCGAGCTCGAAGCCGAGCACCGCCGCCGACAGCGACTTGCCGTAGTTGTCGAGGCACAGGCTGCGCGAGACGCCGCCGCCCAGCGCGCCGTGGCAGACGAAGTTGATCGCGTGGAGCGCCTCCACAGGGTAGCGCAGGATCTCGCCCCGGATCGCGCCGCCGTAGAACGCCTTGAAGCGCTCCGCGGTCAGCTGCTCGACCAGCAGCGGATACAGCTCGGGCGCGTACGCGAAGACCGCGATGTTCGAGGTGTCGCCCTTGTCGCCCGAGCGGGCATGCGCGACATGCTGCAGCTTGACCTTCATCGCGTCAGCTCTCCATGTAGGTGACGGTCGCCGGGACCTGCTCGCGCGGCACCAGCGAGGACCACACGCCGATCACCTCGCGCGTGCGGTCCTGGTGCGGCACGCGCTTGCCGGTGTGCGCGATGCCGGAGACGGCCATGCCGTCGACCTCGCGGCCGACCTTGATCGCCTCCTCCTTCGTCCTGGTCCGCGCGGCCACGCGGACCGCGATCTCGTAGGGCTCGGGCGCGTCGGCGGGCGTGGCCGCGCCGTGGATCGCGTTGAGCCCGACGAAGTCGATGCGCACGTCCTCGGCCTTCAGGCCGACGATCCGGAAGCGCTCCTCGAGCACCTTCTTCGCGAGCTGCGCGCGGCGCAGCGCGCCGGGGCCGGCGTAGAAGAACATGTCCTCGCCGATGAAACCCTCGGTGCAACCGATCGACACCTTCAGCGTCGGCGTACGCGGCTTGCCCGATATGCCCCAGACCTTCACGCGGTCCGGGCCGACCTGCTCGAGCCGCGCGGTGGTGAAGTCGACGACGACGTCGGGCGTGATGTAGTTCGCCGGGTCGTGGACCTCGTAGAGCATCTGCTCCTTGACGGTCCGCAGCGTGACCGCGCCGCCGGTGCCCTCGACCTTGGTCAGCACCGCGGTGCCGTCCTCACCGACCTCGGCGATCGGGAACGCGAGGTTCCAGGGCTCGGGCACGTCCTTGAAGCCGGGGTCGGGGAAGTAGCCGCCGGTGACCTGCGCGCCGCACTCCAGCAGGTGGCCGAGGCCGTTACCGAGGCCGAGCTTCGCGTGGTCGAGCGGGTCCCAGCCGAACTCGTGCATCAGCGGCGCCATGAAGATCGACGGGTCGGCGACGCGGCCGGTCACGACGATCCGCGCGCCGCCCTTCAGCGCCTCGACGATCGGCTCGGCCCCGAGGTAGACCTCGGCCGAGATCAGCGAGGGTGCCAGCGTCGATGTCGGCTGGCCGTTCTCGAGGATCCGGTCGGTCAGCTGCAGCACGCGGTCGGTGATCAGGCTGCCCTCGACCGCGGCGACCCTGACGCCGGCGTGCCCCATCTCGCGCAGCAGTTCGACGATCCGTCTCGCCGCCCCGGTCGGGTTGATCCAGCCCTGGTTGCTGACGATCTTCGTCCCGTGGCGCATGCAGCCCGGCAGCACCGCGCGCATCCGGTCGTCGAGATACGTGTCGTAGCCCGGGAACGACGGGTCGCGCCGCGCGCGCACCTGCGCGGCCGACACTGTCGCCTCGGCCATCGTCTCGAAGCACAGGTAGTCGAGCCGCCCCTGCTCCGCGTTCAGTCGCGCCGGCTCGATCCGGTCGCCCCACCAGGCCGAGCCGGAGCCGACCCTCACCACCCTGTTCGCCATCTCAGTCCACCTTCACGTTCGCGCGCTGCACCACCGAGCGCCAGGTCTCGATCTCCTTCGCGACGTACGCGCCGAACGCCGCGGGCGAGCCCGCGCCGACGGCGCGCGCACCGCGCTCGTCACCGCGATCGCCTTGAGCCGCCCCGCCTTCACCTGCGGCATCGCCGAGAGCGTCGTGTCGAACAGCAGCGCGACCGGCGCGAAGTCGCGGCGGATGTCGTAGCCGAGGTTCGGGATCAGTGACGGATTGATCGCGTGCACGGTGGTGCCGATCAGCAGCGTGTAGCCGTCGGCCGGCCCGCCCGGCGGGTACGGCACGACCAGCTTCAACGGCTTCGCGGGCCACCCGCCCTGGGCACGGGCGGGCGACGGGGCGAGCGCGGCGGCCGCGAGCGTCGTCGCCGACAGCGCGGCCAGGCCAGCCGAGAGGATCGTGCGCCGGGGGTTCATCGAAGGGCTCCCAGGATGTCCGGTGCGGCGCGGCACGCCGCGTTCAGAGCGCGACGTCGCGCCAGACCACCGCGTCGACCGCCGTGCAGCCCTCGCCTCGGGCACCGACGATCACCGGGTTCGCGTCGACGCCGGCCACGCCCGCCCCCCGGTCCGCGACGAGCGCGCCGACGGCCGCTGCAGCCCGGCAGAACGCCGCGACATCCATCGGCGGATCGCCGCGCACGCCGTCGAGCAGCGGCGCGATGCGCAGCCCGCGCAGCGCGCGCTCGATGCGCGCCGGCGTGAACGGCGCGAGCACCGTCGCGACGTCGGGCATCGCCTCGACGTACTTGCCGCCGTCGCCGACGACCAGCACCGCACCGAAGGTCGGGTCGAGGTGCGCGCCGACCATCAGCTCGCGCAGCCCGCGCGCCATCCGCGCGACCATCACGCCGTCGAGGGCGACGCCCGCGCGGGCGGCGGCCTCGGTCAGGTCGCGCGCGGCCGCCTCGACCGCGTCGGCCGAGTCGAGCCCGATCCGGACCAGCCCGAGCTCCGACTTGTGCGCGACCTTCGACGACACGCCCTTCACCACGACGCGCCCGCCGCCGAGCGCGGCGTACGCGGCGCGCGCCTCGGCCGAGCCCGCGCAGACGCGATGCGCGACCGTCGGCACGCCGCGCGCGGCGAGCAGCGCGAGGCTCGCCGCCTCGTCGAGCATCCGCGTCGCCGCGGCCGGCGCGCGGCGGACCGGCGCGGGCGCGTCCTCGGCGCGCGCGGTGCGCAGGCGCTCCACGTGCGACAGGTACTGTCCGAGCGCTCGGACCGCCTCGCCCTCGGTCGGGAAGGTGACCACGCCGTGCGCCTCGAAGCGCTCGGCGACGCTCTTCTGCGGCGCGGCCGCGATCAGCGGCTTGCCGGTGGCTTCGCCGAAGCGCGCGGCGTCCCTCGCGAACGCCTCGACGTCGTAGCCGGCGCCGGCCACCGCGATGCCGACGAAGAACGCGTCGGCAGAAGGGTCGCGGCCGATCGCCGGCAGGATCGCGCCGAACAGGCTGCTGTTCGACAGCAGCGCCGCGGTGATGTCCACCGGGTTGGTCGTCGTCGCGAAGCCGGGCAGGATCGTCCTCAGCTCGGCCTGGGTCGCGTCGGCGAGCGGCTCGAGCGACAGGCCCGCGTCGGTCGCCGCGTCCGCGCTCAGCACGCAGACCGCGCCCGAGTTGCTGATCGACACCAGCCGCCGGCCCTTCGGTCGCCAGCCCTTCAGGTACAGCGCCGCCGCGTCGACCATCTCGACGGTCGTGCGCACGCGCCAGATGCCCTGGTCGGCGAGGAACGCGTCGACCACCCGGTCCTCGCTCGCGAGCGCGCCGGTGTGCGAGCGCGCCGCGGCCTGCCCGGCCGGCGAGCGGCCGGACTTCAGCGCGACGATCGGCAGCTCGCGCTCGCGCGCGATCTTCGCCGCCTCGGCGAGATGCCACGGGTCCGGGATGCCCTCGAGGTAGAGCAGCAGCAGCTTCAGCGCCGGATCCTGCGCGACGACGGTCGCGAGCTCGCAGACGGTGGCGTCCGCATCGTTGCCGGTCGCGTGCGCGTGGCGCACGCCGATGCCGCGCGCTCGCAGCAGCCCGTACGGGATCACGCTCATCGCGCCGCTCTGGCTGATGATGCCGACCGGGCCGTCGGCCGGCGGCGCCTCGACGAACATCGTCGAGAAGCTCGGCACCGCGCCGTTGCCGAAGTTGGCCAGCCCCTGGGAGTTCGGGCCGAACATCCTCATGCCGGCGGCGCGCGCGCACTCGACCATCGCGCGCTCCTGCGCGCGCGCCGCCGGGTCCGGCGTCTCGCCGAAGCCCGAACTGAACACCACGCAGACCCGCACGCCCGCGCGCGCGCACTCGTCGACCGCCTCGACCGCACGCGCACCGGGCACCGCGACGATCGCGAGCTCGGGCACCCCGGGGCAGTCGGCCAGCGACGCGTACGAGCGCAGCCCCTGGATCTCCTCGCGCGTCGGGTTGACCGGGTACACCGGCCCGCGGAAGCCGAAGCGCTTCAGGAACGCGATCGGCCGGCCTCCGATCTTGTTCTCGTTCTCGGAGGCGCCGATCACCGCGATCGAGCGGGGGTCGAGCGCGACGCGCAGCGTGACGCGGGGGTCGTGCTTCATGGGGCGGCGCGGTCCTGCGACGGCTCGAAGTACGGGACAGGTCGGCCGGCGGCCTCCCGGAAGGACAGGCGCACGCGCGCGCCGATCGCGAGCGAGGGCTCGCCGTGCGCCATCACGCGCGGGCCCTCGTCGAGCGAGACCAGCACCAGGCGGTACGGCGCGAGCGCGCGGAACGCGTCGTCGGGCGCTCGGTGGACCAGCGTCGAGGCGTCGACGGTGCCGAGGCCGGCGGGTGCGAACGAGACCGGGTCGGTCGCGCCGCAGGCGGGGCAGAAGTCGCGGCGGAAGTACCAGACGTGCGCACAGCGCGCGCAGCGCTGCAGCGCGAGGCCGCGCCCGCCGCGCGTCCAGTCGGCGGGCGCGCTCTCGTTGGCGTCGCCGTGCAGGCTCATCGGACCGCCTCCAGCACCAGGCTCACGTGCGAGGACAGCACGCCGCCGTCGCCATGCAGCAGCGCGACACCGGCGCGCTTCGCCTGCCGGTCGCCGGCGCGGCCCGTCATCTGCAGGTGCGCCTCGGCGAGGTGGGCCATCGCGCCGGCCACGCCGCAGTGCCCGTACGACAGCAGCCCGCCGTGCAGGTTCAGCGGCATCGCGCCGTCGCGGTCGAAGTGCCCGTCGCGCGCGAGCGAGCCGGCGCGCCCGCGCGGCGCGAGGCCGATCTCCTCGAGCAGCAGCGTCAGCGTCACCGTGAAGCTGTCGTAGATCGCCGCGTGCTCGACGTCGGAGAGCGTGCGCCCGGCGTCCTGCAGCGCGCGGCCGCTCGCCCGGTCGGCGCCGAAGCGCGCGAGGTCGGGCGCGGCGCTGACGTGCTGCGAGGTGTGGCACTGCGCGGCCGAGGCGATCCGCACCGGGTGCGGCCCCTCGGCGTCGCGGCCGACGATCACCGCGCAGCCGCCGTCGGAGATCGGGCAGCAGTCGAGCATCTTCAGCGGCGTGGCGATCGGTCGCGACGCGAGCACGTCGGCGGCGGTGATCGGCTCGCGGAACTGCGCGCCCGGATGGCGCGCGGCGTTGCGCCGCATCAGCACCGCGAGCTCGGCGAAGTCGGCTTCGGTGGTGCCGAACTCGTGCATGTAGCGCGACGCGACCAGCCCGTAGTAGGCGGGGATCGTCGCGCCGAGCGGCACCTCGTAGTCGGGGTGGCCGGCCTGCGCGAGCGCCTGGATCGACGCGTCGCGGCTCTGGCCGGTCATCCGGTTCTCGCCGCCCACGACCAGCACGCGCCGCGCGGCGCCCGCCTCGAGCAGCAGGTGCGCGAGCATCACCAGCGCGAATCCGGTGGCGCCGCCAAGCTGCACCGCATGCGCGTAGCGCGGCACGATCCCGAAGTGCTCGGCGAAGCGCGTCGACAGCATGATGTGCGGCATCGTCGTCGAGTAGCCGCACACCAGCCCGTCGACGTCGCCGCGCGCGAGGCCGGCGTCGTCGAGCGCGGCCTGCGCGGCCTCGCTCATCAGCTCGAGCGTGCCGCGGCCCTCGTGACGGCCGAAGCGGGTCAGGCCGCTGCCCAGCAGGTGGCTCATCGTTCGGTGGCTTCCTCGTCGAGGCGCGTCGCGGGCGCCGGACCGCGCGCGAGCGGCGGCGCGCCGCCAGGCGCCGACAGTGCGTCGGCGGCCTGCCGCATCGCCGGCAACAGCAGGTCCAGCCGCGAGACCAGCCGGTCGCTCAGCGCGGCGATGCTGATCGCGGCGACCGGCCGTCCGTCGACGCCGAATACCGGCACCGCGAGACCGCCCATCCGCTCGACGACGACGTCGAGCAGCAGCACGTGGCCGAGACGGCGCGCGCGCTGCACCGCGTGCTCCAGGAGCGTGCGAGAGATCCTCGGGTAGCGCGCCGCCAGCGCCGGCTCGAGCTGGTCGAGCACCGCACGGACCTCGTCGTCGGGCAACCAGGCGAGCAGCGCGAGGCTGCCGCCGCCGACGCCGAGCGGCCGGCGGCTGCCGACGTCGAGGTAGTTCGCGCGGATCGGGTAGTCGCCGAACTCGCGGTCGACGCAGACCGACTCGACGCCGCTGCGCGTGGACAGCAGCACCGTGTCGCCCGACAGGCTTGCGAGCCGCACCATCCAGGGCCGCGCGCGGTCGCGGACGTGGTCGCGCCGCTGCATCGCGAGCCCGAGCACCGCCGCCTCGTCGCCGAGCGTCCAGCGCCGGCCGTCCGCGTCGCGCCGTGCGAAGCCCTCGGCGGCGAGCGTGTCCAGCAGCCGCAGCACCGTCGCCTTGTTCAGCGCTGTCGCCTCCGCGATGTCGGCGAGCCGCATCGGCGACGGCGTCGACAGCGCGCGCAGCACGCGGCAGACCTTCTGGGCCGGGTTGGTGTCGGACGCGTGGGCCATGCGGACGAATGCTCGCGGACCGGTCAGACCGTCGCGATCGGCGTGGCCGGCGAGCCGACCGCGCCGGGCAGCCGCAGCGGCGGCGCGGTCAGCAGGAAGCGGCTGCGGCCGTTCGCGCGCAGCCACTCGGCCAGCGGCGTCAGGTGCCAGATCTCGCCGAGGTGCACGCCGAGCTTGAACAGGCAGTGCTCGTGCAGCGGGAGCGTCGCGCAGCAGGTACCCTCCGGCTGCGAAGTCGCCGGGTGCGCCTCGACCGCGTAGTTGTCTGCGACCAGCACCGCGAGGCCACTGTCGGTGATCCACTGCAGCAGCTTCGCATCGCGCCCGTCGAGCACCGCGCACGCGCCGTGCAGCACGTCCGGGTCCGGGCGTCCGCCCATCTCGACCAGCTTCTGCGCGAAGCCGGTGTGCAGCAGCACCATGTCGCCCGGCTCGACGACGACGCGGTCGGCCTCGAGCACCCGCATCAGCCGGTCGTACCCGACGACGGTCCGCGCGTCGCCGTAGTGCGCGCGCAGGTCGATCATCACGCCGCGGCCCTGCAGGCCGTGGTTCGCCATGTTCTCGACGCCCAGAGCGCGCGCGCCCGAGGTCGTCTTCGGCCCGCGGGTCGTCGGCACGCCGGCGTCCTCCGGGTCGGTCGGCCCGAAGATGTGGAAGCCGCCCCGGAAACCGTTGTAGAACACCGGCTCGGGCAGGCCGTCACCGTTCGCGTCGAACATCGAGCCGACGTGCGCGAAGCTGTCCCACTGCGTCGAGTACTGCAGGTGCATCACCACCAGGTCGTCGCAGACCACGTCGCTGTGGTCGGGGTTGTCGTCGGACAGCCGGTAGACCATGTTCGGCCTGCCGTTGCGCACCGTCGGGCGCAGCACCGGCGGATGGCGGCGCGGGTTCAGCGCGTTGCCGCCGGGCAGGTCGAGCGGCAGCGAAAGGCAGAAGGTGCGGCCCTCGCGGACCTCGGCCACGCCCTGCTTCACCTTCTCGGGCCCGATCAGGTTCAGGCGCCCGAGCTGGTCGTCGGGGCCGAAGTCGCCCCAGTTCGAGCCCTCGGGTCGCCGCACCCAGCGCGGCGCGTCCGGTCGATCGTCGTTCGCCATCGTCTCCCCTCCCCCCGTCCCGTCGTTCGGCGGCCCGCCTCAGGCGGCGTGCCCGCCCAGGTAGACCCTTCGCACCAGCTCGCCATCCCTCAGGTCCGCACTCGCCGCGCTCGCCGCGATCCGTCCGGTCTCGACCAGGTAGCCCCAGTGCGCGTGGCGCAGCGCCTTGTCGACCAGCTGCTCGACCAGCAGGATCGCGAGCCCATCGGCGCAGAGCTTCGCGGCGACGTCGAGGATCCGGTCGACGACGATCGGCGCGAGCCCGCCCGAAGGTTCGTCGAGCACCAGCAGTCGCGGATCGCCGATCACGCCCTGCGCGACCGCGAGGATCTGCTGCTGTCCGCCCGACAGGCGCGAGGCCATCTGCGTGCGCCGCTCGGCCATCTCCGGGAACAGCGCGTAGATCCGCTCGAGCTTCGTGCGGTCCCCGCGCGGGGCCTTCGCGTAGGTGCCGATCAGCAGGTTGTCCTCGACCGACAGCGTCTGGAAGACGCGGTGCCCCTCGAGCACCTGCACGATGCCGGCCCGCACGGTCTCGCGCGGCGTCGCCGACGACAGATCACGCCCCTCGAAGGTCACGCTGCCGGCGCGCTTCGGGATCAGCCCCGAGATCGCGTGCAGGATCGTGCTCTTGCCCGCGCCGTTGCGACCGAGGACCACGACGAACTCGCCGGCGCGCACGTCGAACGACACGTCGCGCACGACCTCGGCCTTGCCGTAGGCGACGCGCAGCCCGCGGACGTCGAGCAGCACCTTCTGCGGGCGCGTGGACGCGGCGTCGGCCATGCTCAGGCCCCCAGGTAGACCCGGATCACTTCCGGGTCGGTGCGCACCGCGTCGGGCGTGCCGTGCTTGATCATCTTCCCGACGTCGAGCGCGGTGACGCGGTCGCAGACGCGGAACACGAAGTCGGTGTGGTGCTCGACCAGCAGCACGCCGATGCCGGCGTCGCGCATCGTGCGCACGATGTCGCCGAGGTGGTCGATCTCGTCGGTCGACAGGCCGCCCGCGGGCTCGTCGAGCAGGATGAAGCGTGGTCGCATCGCCAGGCCGCGCGCGATCTCGAGGAAGCGCTGCTCGGCGTGCTCGAGCAGGTTCGCGCGACGGCCGATCGCATGGCCCAGGCCGACGCCGTGCAGCAGCTCGGCCGCACGCTCGCGCGCCAGCGCGTCTTCGCGAGCGGCGCGCGGCAGCCCGAAGGCGGTGCCGAGGAAGCCGGCGCGCGCGTGGACCCAGGCGCCCAGCATCGCGTTCTCGAGCACCGACAGCGTCGGCAGCAGCCGCGGCTTCTGGAAGGTGCGCGCGACGCCGAGCGTCGCGCGGCGCTGCACCGAGGCGCCCTCGAGCCGCTCGCCGCCGAGCGTCACCGTGCCCGAGGTCGGCTCGTAGTAGCCCGACAGCATGTTCAGCAGCGTCGTCTTGCCGCTGCCGTTCGGGCCGATCAGGCCGTGCACCTCGCCGGGCCGCAGCTCGAGCGACACGTGGTCGAGCGCGACCAGGCCGCCGAACGCCTTGACGACGTCGACCGAGCACAGCGCGTCGCCCGCGTGCGCCGCGCGCTCGGCGGTGAGTGGCGCGACCGACTGCGGGCGCGTCTCGGGCGCCGCGACCCCGCTCACGCGCCCTCCCCGCGGATCGCCCGCGCGAGGCGCGGCAGGTCGGGCCGCACCGGCACGCTCTCCACCTTGCGCGGCCGGAACCGCTCGCGGATCAACTCGAAGAGGCGCCCGATGCCCTCGGGCACCACCAGCACGACCAGCAGCAGCATGAGCCCGTAGAAGAAGTTGCCGAGCTTCGCGAGCGGCGACACCAGCTCGGGCAGCGCGGTGAGCACCACGGTGCCGAGGAAGGGCCCGAGGATCGAGCCGCGCCCGCCGATGATGATGCAGACGAAGAAGAACATCGACAGCTCGAAGTGGAAGGTGTCCGGCGTAATGTAGCTCTGCAGCGAGGCGAAGAGCGCGCCGCCGACGCCGGCGGCCACGCCGCTGAAGACGAAGCTCGCGAGCTTCGCGCGGAACACCGGCACGCCCACCGCCTGCGCGGTCACGACCGAGTCGCGGATCGCGATCAGTCCGCGCCCGTACATCCGGCGCGCGACGTTCCAGGTCAGCACGGTGACGACCAGCGCCGCCGACGCGACCAGGTAGTAGAAGCCGACCGGCGAGTCGAATGGCTTCGGGAACGACGGCACCGCGAGGCCGATGCCACCGCCGGTGAGGTCGCCCTGCGCGAGCACGAATTCGCCGACGATCAGCGACACCGCCATCGTCGCCATCGCGAAGTAGAAGCCCGGCAGCCGCAGGCTCGGCAGCCCGAGCACCAGCCCCGCGACGCCGCACAGCGCACCGGCACCGGCCACCGCGAGCGCGGGATGCACGCCCGCCTTGCCGGCGAGGATCGCGAACGCGTAGGCACCGATCGACAGCAGCCCGACGTGGCCGATCGACAGCTGCCCGCTGTAGCCGATCACCAGGTTCAGCCCGGCGATCAGCACCCAGTAGGCGGCGATCAGCGTCGCCAGGTGCAGCTGGTACTGGTCGCCCGCCCAGAACGGCAGCGTCGCGGCCGCGAGCGCGAAGCCGAGCCGAACCGCGATGCCTTTCACGTCCATCGCGTCGCCCCTCAGACCGGCCGCACGTTGCGCGAGCCGAGCAGCCCCTCGGGGCGGATCAGCAGCACGACCATCAGCAGCCCGACCGCGATCGTCTGCTGGTACTCCCCGCCGAAGAAGTAGCTCGCGAACGCGTTCAGCAGCCCGAGCGCGAAACCGCCGATCAGCGCGCCGACGTTGCTGCCCAGGCCGCCGACCGCGAGCGCGATGAAGCCGTTCAGCGTCAGCGTGAGGCCGAGCGCGAAATACGCGAAGGTCAGCTGCCCGGCCGCGAAGCCGGTCAGGCCGCCAAGCGCGCCGGCCAGCACGTACGAGGCGACGCGGATCCGGTCGGTCGACACGCCGCGGGCGCGCGCGGCGAACGCGTCCTCCGACATCGCGACGAAGAGCTTGCCGTACATGGTGCGCGAGTAGAACGCGTGCAGCCCCCCCGCCATCACCACCGCGAGCGCGACGGGCAGCCAGAACTTCTGGTCCGCGACGCCCGCAGTGAAGTCCTGCGGGATCAGCCGCGGGAACGGCTTGGGTTCGGTGCCCCACCACAACCCGACCGCCTGCTGGACCATCGTCGCGACCGCGAGGGTCGACAGCAGCCACAGGTGCTCGTCGCTGCGCGCGAGCACGCGGCGGATCGCGACGACGTCGGTGAGCCAGCCGAACGCCGCGCCCACGACGACCGCCGCGACCAGGCCGAGCCACCAGGGCAGCCCGAGCCCGGAGATCGCGTACGCACCGAACACGCCCCCGAGCATCGGGATGTGGCCGGTGGTCACCGACAGCACCTTCGACGTCGAGAACATCACGTTGTAGACGAGCGCGGTCGCGGCGAACAGCGCGCCGGTCGCGAGACCGGTGACGATCACGAACAGCATGGGCGGCCCCGGTGGCGCTCGGCGCGGGCGAAGGTCAGCGCGCGACCTTGAAGCTGCCGTCCTTGAACGTGTTCGCGACGTTCGCGACCATGCCGCTGTCCGGGAAGCCGTCGCGCTGCGTCGGGCCCCAGGTGTAGGTGCCGTAGACGCCCTTGAAGCCCTTGGTGTTCTCCAGGACCTTCTGGATCGCGGCCGGATCGGTGCTGCCCGCGGTCTTGATCGCGTGCTCGATGATCTTCACGCAGTCGTAGCCCATCGCCACCCACCAGAACAGGATGTCGATCTCGCCGCCGCCGGGCACGAGCTTGGCGCGCACCTTGTCGACCAGCTGCTGGGTCTGCGCGGGCAGCTTGCCGTCGTCGCCGAACGAGGTGCTGACGTAGCCCGAGCCGATCGTGTTGTTCCAGTACTCGGGCTTGTTCAGCAGCTTGCGGATCTGCGCGGCCATCAGCGCCGGGTGGCCGACGACCGGCACGTCCCAGCCCATGTCGCCGCGCGCGTTCAGCAGCCGCCCGAGCAGGCCGGTGGCCGCCGACCACGGCATGATCACGTCGGCGCCGGCCGCGCGGGCCTTCTGCATCTCATCGGTCAGGTCGGTCTTGTTCGGGTCGATCAGCACCGAGTAGACGGGCTTGATGCCGGCCGACTCGAGCAGCGTCGTCGCGGTGCGCGCGCTCGCGGTGCCGTAGCCGGTGGTGTCGCCGATCACCGCCACCTTCGAGCGCTTGAGCTTCTTCAGCGCGTAGTCGTTGGCGGTCGAGATCCACTGCCGGTTGGTGTTGATCACCCGGAACGCGCGCGGGTACTTGATCGGGTCGGTCAGCTCCTCGAGCGCGCCGATCACGAGGTTCGGGATGCCGGCCTTCGCGATGATCGGCGTGGCACCCAGGCCCTCGCCCGAGTTCACCGGGCCGATCACGAAGTGCACCTTCTCCTGGAAGGCGAGCTGCTGCGCGAAGTTGACCGCCTTGGTCGGGTCGCCGGCGGTGTCGCGGGTCAGCAGCTCGATCTTGCGGCCGAGGATGCCGCCGGCCGCGTTGATCTCGTCGACCGCGAGCTGCACGCCCTGGTTCTCGGCGATCGCCGCCGACGACAGCGGACCGGTCAGCGACGACAGCCAGCCGACCTTGATGGTGTTCTGCGCCCACGCAGCGGAGCCGGCGAGCGCGACGGACGTAGCGACGGCGAGCGTCGAGACGAGTTTCGTCAGACGGAACTTCATGATCTCCTCCCTGGGGCCTGCGGGCCTCTATCGATCGAAGATCATTGCTGCACGGGACATCAGTGTCAACCTCGGCTGTGTTCCGAAAGCCCGGATCGGTCCGTCACACGAAACTCACTTTGCAGCGCACCAAAGAAGAGGCCGCGTCGGGCGCGGCCCGGCGCGGCCTCGGGGCATGCGTCAGCGCAGCGTGCAGGCGAGCGGCGCGGACTGCCGGCAGACGGCCGCGGGCGGCGCGAGCGCGATGCAGGGCCCGACGGCCTGCCGCTGCGCGCTCAGCTCCGCGGACAGGCGCTGGTGGTCCGCCGACAGCCGCGCCAGCGCCCCCTCGTCGGTGCCGCGGATCGAGTACGGCAGGTACTCGGACGGACCGCCGCAGGCGAGCGCGCCCATCGGCAGCGCGCGGCAGTCGCTGTCGAGGCTGCACACTGCGGGGCCGATCCGGGTCTTGACCTCGACGTCGAGCGCCGCGATCCGGGTCTCGAGCGAGGCCTCCTGGAGCGCGGAGGAGCCGCCGCCGCAGCCGGCGAGCGCGAGCAGCAGCCCCGCCCCCGCCAGGCGCCCGCGCAGCGCGACGCGGCGCACGCCGACAGGCGCCGCCCCGCGCGAACGCCTCGCCGTCACGCGGCCTCGGCCTCGCGCGATGCGCGCTTGCGCTCGTGCTCCTTCAGGAAGCGCTTGCGCAACCGGATGCTCTTGGGCGTGATCTCGACCAGCTCGTCGTCGGCGATGAACTCGACCGCCTTCTCGAGCGTCAGTTGGATCGGCGGCGTGATCACGATCGCCTCGTCCTTGCCGGAGGCGCGGACGTTGGTGAGCTTCTTCTCCTTCACCGGGTTGACGACCAGGTCGTTGTCCCGGGTGTGGATGCCGATGACCATCCCTTCGTACAGCACCTCGCCGGGGCTGATGAACATGCGGCCGCGGTCGTCGAGCTTCCAGAGCGCGTAGGCGACCGCCTCGCCGTCGTCGCCGCTGATCAGCACGCCGTTGCGACGGTCCTCGATCGGGCCGGCCATCGGACCGTAGGCGTCGAACACATGGCTCATGATGCCGGTGCCGCGTGTGAGGTTCAGGAACTCCCCGTGGAAGCCGATCAGCCCGCGCGCCGGCACCCGGTAGTCGAGGCGCACCCGACCCTTGCCGTCCGGCTCCATGTTGACGACGTCGGCGCGGCGCGTGCCGAGGTACTGCATCACCGCGCCCTGGTGCTGCTCCTCGACGTCCATCACCAGCGTCTCGAAGGGCTCCTCCTTCTCGCCGGTCGCCTCGTTGACGCGGACCTTCGGCTTGGGCCGCGACACCGCCATCTCGTAGCCCTCGCGGCGCATGTTCTCGAGCAGGATCGTCAGGTGCAGCTCGCCGCGGCCGGAGACGATGAAGGTGTCGGAGTCGTGCGGGAACTCGACGCGCAGCGCGACGTTGTGCTGCAACTCGCGCTCGAGGCGGTCGCGGATCTGGCGGCTGGTCACGTACTTGCCCTCGCGCCCGGCGAGCGGCGAGGTGTTGACCATGAACTCCATCGTCAGCGTCGGCTCGTCGACCTTGAGCAGCGGCAGCGCGTCGGGGGTATCGAGCGCACAGATCGTCGTGCCGATGTCGATGCCCTCGACCCCGGTGATCGCGACGATGTCGCCGGCTTCGGCCTCGTCCATCGGGATCCGCTCGAGGCCCTTGTATCGCAGCACCTGCCCGATCTTGCCGACCGCAGGCCGGGCGTCCCCGGGGCCGTGCACCACCGCGACCTGCGCGCCGGGGGTGATGCGGCCACGATTGATCCGGCCGATGCCGATGCGGCCGACGTAGCTCGACCAGTCGATCGACAGGATCTGCATCTGCAGAGGGCCATCGACGTCGTCGGCACGCACCGGCACGTGCTTGAGGATCGCGTCGTACAGCGCGCGCATCGTGCCGACGTGCATGCCGTTCTCGCCCATCGGGAGCGCGTCGAGCTCCTCGATCTCGTCGACCGCGAAGCCGGCGAGCGCCGAGCAGTAGACGACCGGGAAGTCCATCTGCTCGTGGTTCGCGCCGAGCTTGTCGAACAGCTCGAACACCTGGTCGATCACCCAGTGCGGGCGAGCGCCCGGCCGGTCGACCTTGTTGACGACGACGATCGGCTTCAGGCCCAGCGCGAGCGCCTTGCGCGTGACGAAGCGCGTCTGCGGCATCGGACCGTCGACCGCGTCGACGACCAGCAGCACGCAGTCGACCATCGACAGCGCGCGCTCCACCTCGCCGCCGAAGTCGGCGTGCCCGGGGGTGTCGACGATGTTGATGCGGGTGCCATCGACCTCGATCGCGCAGTTCTTCGCGAGGATCGTGATCCCGCGCTCGCGCTCGATGTCGTTGGAGTCCATCACCCGCTCGGCGACCTGCTGGTTCGCGCGGAAGGTGCCGGACTGGCGCAGGAGCTGGTCGACGAGCGTGGTCTTGCCGTGGTCGACGTGCGCGATGATCGCGATGTTGCGGATGGCTTGCATGGGAGGAGGATCCTGTGTGTTATTCGCGGGGCGCGGCGGCGAGCACGCGCTGCGGCGCGAGCAGGCCCGGCGGCGCGAAATCGGCGATGCCGATCAGCCGCGCGCCACGGTAGACGCGCACCGGCCCCGCGGGCGCGCGTTGCAACGGGGCGCGGCTGGCAGTGTCCAGCACGATCCGTTGCCCTTTGATGAACCGGTCGGCCAGCGCTTCGGCCAGGCCGATCGCGGGCAGCTGCGAGACCAGCGTGTCGAGCGGCCGCAGCAGCACGGCGCGGGCGTCGTCGTCGACGGCCTCGATCGCGTCGAGGCGGCTCGCGTCGGCGACGTCGAGCGCGCCCACGCGGATGCGCCGCAGCGCGACGAGGTGCGCGCCGCAGCCGAGCCGCGCGCCGATGTCCTCGGCGAGCGTACGGACGTAGGTGCCCTTGGAGACGGTCGCGCGGAAGGACGCGCTCGGGCGCGCCGGGTCGGTGCGGTCGACGCCGAGCAGCTCGATGCGCCGGACGGTCACCATGCGCGCCTCGCGCTCGAGCACGACGCCCTCGCGCGCGTACGCGTAGAGCGGTCGGCCGTCGCGCTTCAGGGCCGAGTGCATCGGCGGGACCTGCGCGATGTCGCCCTCGAAGGCCGTGCACGCGGCGGCGATCGCGGCGTCGTCGCAGTCGACCGGGTGCTCGGCGACGATCGCGCCCTCGGCGTCGCCGCTGTCGGTGACGATACCCAGGCGCATCGTCGCCTCGTAGGTCTTGTCGGCGTCGAGCAGGTCGTGCAGGAACTTGGTCGCCTCGCCGAACGCGATCGGCAGCAGGCCGCTCGCCATCGGGTCGAGCGTGCCGCCGTGGCCGCCCTTGGCCGCCGAGAACGCGCGGCGCGCGCGCTGCAGCGCGTCGTTCGAGCTCGGGCCGACGGGCTTGTCGAGCAGCAGCACGCCATCGACGCGGCGCCACGCGCGGCGCACGCGCGGCGCGGGGCCGGCCGCGCCGCGACCGGCGGCGCCGTCGTCGCGGGCGCCGGCGTGCGGTGCGTTCACTCGCCGTCCTGCGGCGCGGCGTCGGCCGCGCGGGTCGAGTTCGCCTCGTCGATCAGACGCGACAGCCCGACGCCGCGCTCGACCGAGGCATCGTGCACGAAGCGCAGCTCGGGCGTGGTGTGGATCCGCACGCGACGTCCGAGCTGCGAGCGCATGAAGCCGGCGCTGCGGCGCAACCCCTCCAGCGAGCGCGCGACGGTCGCGTCGTCGCTCGGCAGCACCGAGAAGTGCACCGTCGCGTACGCGTAGTCGGGCGTGATGTCGACCGAGGTCAGCGTGACCATGCCGATCCTCGGGTCCTTGACCTCGCGCGCGATCATCTGCGCGAGCTCGTGGTGGATCTGCTCGGCCACGCGCGTGGCGCGTGGCGCGCCCGAGGGCGCACCGTGCCGCGATCCGCCGTGTCCAGATTGCCTGTTCATGCCGTTGCCGTCCGTCGTAGCCGGGTGAACTCGGGCGCCGCCGAACGGCCGCGTCCCGTACGCCGGCGCGTCGCGCCGGCGCGGGGGTCGCGCCGCGGGCCGCGCTCAGAGCGTGCGCGCCACTTCCTTCACCTCGAACACCTCGAGCTGGTCGCCGACCTTGATGTCGTTGTTGTTCTTCAGGGTCAGGCCGCACTCGAAACCCTCGCGGACCTCGCGCACGTCGTCCTTGAAGCGCTTCAGCGAATCGAGCTCGCCCGTCCAGACCACCACCGAGTCGCGCAGCAGGCGCACGCGAGAGCCGCGGCGGACGATGCCCTCGGTGACCATGCAGCCCGCGATGTTGCCGATCTTGGAGACCGTGAAGATCTCGCGGATCTCGACCGTGCCGATGGTCTCCTCGCGCTTCTCGGGCGCGAGCATCCCGCTCATCGCGGCCTTCACCTCGTCGACCGCGTCGTAGATGATGTTGTAGTAGCGGATGTCGACACCGTTGGCCTCGGCAAGCTTGCGGGCGGCCTGGTCGGCGCGCACGTTGAAGCCGATGACCACCGCCTTCGAGGCGGTCGCGAGGTTGATGTCGCTCTCGGTGATGCCACCGACCGCCGCGTGCACGATCTGCACCTTCACCTCGTCGGTCGACAGCTTCAGCATCGACTGAGACAGCGCCTCCTGCGAGCCCTGGACGTCGGCCTTGACGATCAGCGCGAGCGTCTGCGCGGCGCCCTCGGTCATCTGCTCGAGCATGTTCTCGAGCTTCGCGGCCTGCTGGCGCGCGAGCTTGACGTCGCGGAACTTGCCTTGGCGGAACAGCGCGATCTCGCGTGCCTTGCGCTCGTCGGCGATGCCCACGACCTCCTCGCCGGCGGACGGAACCTCGGACAGGCCCTGCACCTCGACCGGTATCGACGGGCCGGCCTCGGCGATCGCCTTGCCGGCCTCGTCGAGCATCGCCCGCACGCGGCCGTAGGCCGAGCCCGCGAGCACGACGTCGCCGCGCTTGAGCGTGCCCGACTGCACCAGCACGGTCGCGACCGGGCCCTTGCCCTTGTCGAGGCGCGCCTCGATGACGATGCCCTTGGCGGGCGCCTCGACCGGCGCGGTCAGCTCGAGCACCTCGGCCTGCAGCAGCACGTTCTCGAGCAGGTCGTCGACGCCCTGGCCGGTGCGCGCGGAGACCGCGACGAACGGCGACTCGCCACCGAACTCCTCGGGCACGACCTCCTGCGCGACCAGCTCCTGCTTGACCCGGTCGGGGTTCGCCTCGGGCTTGTCGATCTTGTTCATCGCCACGACGATCGGCACGCCGGCCGCCTTCGCATGGTGGATCGCCTCGATCGTCTGCGGCATCACGCCGTCGTCGGCGGCGACCACCAGGATGACGATGTCGGTGGCTTTCGCACCACGGGCCCGCATCGCGGTGAACGCCTCGTGGCCCGGGGTGTCGAGGAAGGTGATGATGCCGCGCGGCGTCTCGACATGGTACGCGCCGATGTGCTGCGTGATGCCGCCCGCCTCGCCCGCCGCGACCTTGGTGCGGCGGATGTAGTCGAGCAGCGAGGTCTTGCCGTGGTCGACGTGGCCCATGATGGTCACGACCGGCGGACGCGGCAGCTTCTCGGCGTCGGTGTGGACGACGTCCTGCTCGAGCATCGCCTCCGGATCGTCGAGCGCCGCGGCGATCGCCTTGTGGCCCATCTCCTCGACGACGATCATCGCCGTCTCCTGGTCAAGCGGCTGGTTGATGGTGACCATCTGGCCCATCTTCATCATCAGCTTGATGACCTCGGCCGCCTTGACCGCCATCTTGTGCGCGAGGTCGGCGACCGTGATGGTCTCCGCCACGTGCACTTCGCGCACGATCGCCTCGGCCTGCTGGCTCGATGCGCCGTGGTCGTGGCCGCCGCGGTCGCCGCGCGAGCCGCGGTGGCCGCGCGGGCCGCGCCAGCCGCCGACACCGCCACCGGAGTCGCCGCGGGTCTTGATCGCGCGGCGCTTGGCGGCGTCATCCTGCCAGGTCGACGACAGGTTCTCGGACTTGACGTGCTTCTTGACAGTGCCGGGTGCGGCGGGCGCGGGTGCGCCGGGACGCGCCGTACCGGGCGCGCCGGGACGCGCGGCGGGGCGATGCAGCGTGGTGGTGGCCTTCGCGTCGGCGCTCGGCGCGGCGGCGGCGGGCGCCGGCGGCGGCGCCTCGGCCGGCTTCGGCTGCGGACGGCGCGAGGCGGTCAGCAGCCGGTTGATCGCGGCGGCCTCGTCCTCGGCCTTCCGACGCGCGGCGGCCTGCACGGCCGCCTCTTCCTGCGCCCTGCGTGCGGTCTCGGCGGCGGCCTGCGACGCGATGCGCGCGGCCTCGGCGGCCGCAGCCGCGGCCGCGGCCTGCGCGGCGGCCGCCTCGCGGTCGGAGTCCTGGTCGGCCTCGTTCGCCTTGAGCGCGGCGATCCGCTCCTGCTCGCGGCGGGTCTCCTCCTCGAGGCGCACGGCCTCGCGGGCAGCTTCCTCGGCGCGCACGCGCTCGGCCTCGGCGCGCTCCTCGCGCTCGCGCATCTCGCGCATCTCGCGCTCCTGGCGCTCGAGGGCCTCGCGCTGCTTGCGCTCCTCCTCCTCGCGCAGGCGTTGCTGTTCGATCTCGACCGGCGACGGCCCGCGGACCGGCGCCTCGGCGGCGGGGGCCGCCTGGATCTCGGCGCCCTCGGCGTCGCGCTGGACGAACACGCGCTTCTTGCGGACCTCGACCTGGATCGTGCGGGCGCGCCCGGTGGCGTCGGCCTGCTTGATCTCGGAGGTCTGCTTGCGCACGACCGTGATCTTCTTCTTCGGCGCGTCGTCGGCGCCGTGCGCGCGGCGCAGCGCGGTGAGCAGCTGGGCCTTGTCGCTCTCGGTGAGCAGGTCGTCGGCCGAGGCCTTCTCGACCCCGGCGGCGCGCAGCTGCTCGAGCAGCACCTCCGCCGGCACTTTGAGCTCGGCGGCGAAATTCGAAACGTTGGTGC
>JADCHE010000154.1 GCA_020248665.1 Burkholderiales bacterium
CGCCTACGCGCTGGTGTTCGTCTTCAAGACCTTCGCGTTCGGTGAGCCGGTGGCGGGCTTCCCCACGCTCATCGTCACGATCCTGCTGCTCGGCGGGCTTCAGCTGATGTCGATCGGCATCCTAGGGGAGTACGTGGGACGCCTGTTCATCGAGACGAAGCAACGCCCGCTCTTCCTGCTCGACTACCACCGCCCGTCGCGGCCCGCCGCTGCCGGCGAGCCGGAGGCCGGCTCGTGACGCGCCGCGTCGGACCCGAGTCGGGCGAAGGCGAGACCACTCTGACCGGCTCCGACGCCGACGCGGCCGTGCGTGCCAGCCCGCTGCTGTGGGCCGCGCTCGGCGCCCTGCTGCTCGTGCGGCTGATCTCGCTGGCCCTCGTGCCGGTGGCCGACTCGAGCGAGGCGCGCTACGCCGACATCGGGCGGCGCATGCTCGAGCTCGACGACTGGATCACGCCCTGGTTCGACGACGGGGTGCCGTTCTGGGGAAAGCCGCCGCTGTACGCGTGGATGTCGGCTGCCGGCATGGGCATCTTCGGCATCGACGGGTTCGGGGCGAGACTGCCGCACTTCCTGGCCGGCGTGCTCGTGGCGCTGGTGCTGTGGGACTGGCAACGCCGCGAGCGGGGCGCCGCGCAGGCGCAGCTGGCCGTCGCGCTGCTGTGGGCCGCTGCGCTGTTCTACGTGTGCGCCGGTGCCGTGCTCACCGACATGGCCCTGCTCCTCGGGCTGGTGCTCGCCATGCGTGGCTTCTGGCGCGCCCTGCACGCGCCGCCCGCCGAGCGACGACCCGAAGGCTGGCTGCTCTTCGTCGGCCTGGCCATCGGGCTGCTCGCCAAGGGGCCGGTCGCCCTCCTGCTGGCGGGCGTGCCGATCACGGTGTGGCTGATCGCCACACGGGAAGTCTCCCGCACCTGGCTCGCCCTGCCCTGGCTGAGCGGCACGCTGACGATGCTCGCCATCGCCGTGCCCTGGTACCTCCTGGCCGAGCGCCGGACGCCCGGCTTCCTCGACTACTTCCTGATCGGCGAGCACTGGAGGCGCTTCACCGTGCCGGGCTGGGAGGGCGATCGCTACGGCACCGCGCACCTCGAGCCCCGCGGCATGATCTGGGTCTTTCTGCTGCTGGCCTGCATGCCCTGGCCGCTGCTGCTGCCGCTGCTGGCCTGGGGACGCCGCACGCACCTGCGCCCGGCGAGCGCGCGCCCGGCGGGCCCGTCGACACGGGAGGGGCTGTACCTGTGGGCCTGGGCGCTGTGGCCGTGCATCCTGTTCACCGCCTCGCGCAACATCCTGTGGACCTACGTGCTGCCGAGCCTGCCAGCCCTCGCCATCCTCGGGGCGGCCTGGCTCGCACGCGACGATCGGCCCCGCCGCCACGCTCGCCTGGTCGCGCTCGGGCTGCTGATCACGGCCGCGCTCTTCGCGGGTGCGATGACGATGCGGGCCGTCGAAGGCAAGGCGAAGTCGGCCGGCGAGGTGATCGCCGCCTTCGAGGCCCAGCGTCAAGCCGGTGACGAGCTCTTCTTCGTCGGCCGCCACCAGTTCTCGGTGGCCTTCTACGGACGCGGACGCTACAGGCCGCTGCCCGACTTCGAGGCGCTCGCCGCCCGGCTGGACGAGGCTGCCGCCGCGGGCACGGGGTGCCCGCGCCGCTTCGTGGCACTGCGACGCTGGGGCGACGCACAGCCCCCCCCGGCACTGCGCGCACGGATGCGGCACGTGGCCGTGCACGAGGGCTACGAGCTGCTGGAGGTGGTGTGTTGACCAGGTCGCGGCGGCGGGTACCGCAGGTGCTGCGGCGTTCCCGCTGCACGGGCGAGCGCATCGGTCGCGCCGGCTCGGGCGAAGAAGCGTGGACGCTGCGGCCGCTGCAGGCGGCGGCGGTGACGTGTCGGATCGCCTTCGGCCCGTGCGCAGGACGCACGGTGCTCACCCTACGAGGCGCGAGGCCACGGCACGCCAGCCGCTGTGTGCCGCCATCGACGGCTTCACTTCAGCCTGCACGCCGTGGTGCGCATCGAGGCGCACGAACGCATCCTGTACACCCATACGAAGATCGGCAACTCAATGCTCTCTACCGCGCGTTCGGGCTTCGACGCTGGCCGGTTCAAGGGCATGCAGGTGCGCGACCGGCGTTTCCGGTGGTGGATTCGGAGACGGGAGCGATGATGAGCCTGGTGCGTTTCGGGGATCCCCTGGGCCCACTGTCGAAGGCCTCGCTGCCTTTCGACCGCAATGGAATGCCGCAGCGGGCCCTGGATGTGATGGTGGGCGCCGCGTTCGTCAGCGGGACCTTCGCGGTGCCGAAGGGAAAGATCGCGCAGAGCAGCGAGTACTGGATTGCGTCGGAGGGGCACCTGCGGACCCCTTGGCCGAGTGGAAGCATGACCGTGCGGGACGGGTCGTCCCCGACCTCATCGGGGACTCTTGCTCCCTGGTGACCTGCTCCTGGTTCAGGCTCGCGCGCGTCGTCGGGAGAGCGCGAGCCCCGCGAGACCCGCGGCGAACAGCGCGAATGTGATCGGCTCGGGGACGCCGGTGATCGGCCCGTCGGGTTGCGGCACCACTGTGACGCCCTGCTGGTTGAGCAGGAAGCCGTCCGTGACGCCGTCGCCCTGAACCACGAACGTTATGCTGTAAACGCCCACCGGCAAACTGAAGGCGAAATCACCGTGCAATTCGGGTACGAGCTGGATGGCAGCATGCCGTCGCCGTCGCGGCAGAAACCCGAAGCATTATCGTTGCCCGGACCCAGCAACGACGTCGTGGTCGCGAACGCCGTACCGGGCGTGTAGGTGCCTGTGGACGTGTCGAAAGCGCCATCGATGAATCCACCGATGAAGTAGTTGTCCCAGCCAACGGCGCCCGTGACGAGCGATGCGACCGCCAGATCGATCGAAGTCGTGAACGCATACTCGTAGCGTCTCTGGCCATCTCCGATGGATCCGATCGTGGCGGCGGAATTGGCACCCAGCCAATGGTTCGTCGGCGAGTTCGGTTGCCACGGTGGCGACGGAATACTGGTGATGATCGGCGCGTTCGCCAACGCGCCGCTGCTCATCGCGCCGAATCTGCTTCAACGGCAGTTCGAGGCCGGCGCGCCCAACAAGAAGTGGCTGGCCGACTTCACTTACGTCTGGACCGCCGAGGGTTGGCTGTATGTCGCCGTCGTTTTGGACCGGTACCCCAGGCGTGTGGTGGGCTGGTCGATGAAGTCGGAGATGACCGCGCTGAGCCGCCGTGGGGATTGCTGGGACAACGCTGCCATGGAGAGCTTCTTCTCCAGCCCGAAGACCGAGCGCGTGGACCGCAAGCAGTACGTCACCCGGGACGACGCGAGGGCCGACGTGTTCGACTGCATCGAGCGCTTCGACAACCCACGCCGGCGACACTCGGTGCTCGACTCCCTCAGCCCAGTCCAGCTCGAAGAAATGGCTTCAGCCTAGTAGTCATCGGAACCGTCCGGAGAAACGGTGGCAGCCCAAGACCAAGCCTGAAACTCCCCGAGTGACCTTGGGTAGTGCCTTCCTGGGCGAGGAGACGCGACGGTGTGACTCGCCCACGCAGTCCACGGATCAGCCCGGTCAAATGGACAGCCCTGGACATTCCTGTCCGCTTGCCGACCCGGTGGAACTCGATGGCCGGCATGCGCCCATTGCAGGAAGAGCGCGCCGGGTCCTGCCGGGAGGGCGCCGCGAGACCGGCGCAGCCCGGGCGGCGCGCCGCGCCAGCGGGCTGCGGTGCCGCGCGCCGGTACTGGCGGGGTCGCCTGGCGGTACCTCGTCAGGCGGTGCTTGGCGCCTCGCTGCAGCGGCTCGGAGACTGCGGCTTCCCGCGTTGCCGCGCCCCTCGGCGCGCCGCGGTCCGACCCCGAAGGAGCCCACCCTTGCAACCGTTCCCCCCACTTCGCACCACCGCGGCCGGCCTGGCCATCGCAGCCGCCCTCGGCCTCGTAGCGTGCGGCGGCGGCGGCTCGTCCGACACCACCGCCCAGGTGCCTCGGCTGGACGAGTCGAGCTGCCCCTACACGCTGCACCCCAGCCAGACGACCGGCACAGGAGTGCGCTGCGGCGTGCTCGTCGTGGCGCAGAACCGCGGCGACCCGTCGGGACCGACCGTGCGCATCCCTTTCGCCGTCTTCAAGCCTGCGGCCGCGGGGACGCTGCCGCCGATCGTCTACCTGACCGGCGGCCCTGGCGAGACCTGGAAGGACAGCCTGCCTGAGGTGCAGGCCGGAAGCAGCCCGGGCTTCGGCGGTGGCGCCAAGCTGCCGCGCGACGAGGTCGTGCTCGAGCAGCGCGGATCGATCGCCCCCACACCAGCGCTGTCGTGTCCTGCTGTCACATGGGGACCGGAAGTGTTCCGCGACTCGGCCACGGCCCTGCTCGCGGCCCTGCCCGGTATCAAGTCGTGCGCCGACGGACTGCTGGCCAAGGGCGTGCAGCCGCGCCACTTCACGACCGACGACCTGGCGGCCGATGTCGAGGACCTGCGCCGCCTGCTCGGCTACGGCAAGGTCGTGCTGAACGGAGTCTCCTACGGCACCAACTGGGCACTGGCGGTGGCACGCAACCACGGCGCGAACGTGGACGCTATGGTGCTCGACTCGGT
This sequence comes from Burkholderiales bacterium, assembly GCA_020248665.1. Classification (GTDB taxonomy): domain Bacteria; phylum Pseudomonadota; class Gammaproteobacteria; order Burkholderiales; family Burkholderiaceae_E; genus UBA4615. The sequence continues at coordinate 4,615 of JADCHE010000154.1, forward strand.
GGTCTCGCCCGCCGTGTTCCCCGTCCGAACGACCTTGCAGGGCATGGACCAGGCGTTCTCCGCGGTGGCCGCAGCGTGCGCGGCGCAGCCGGCCTGCGCCGCGGCCTATCCAGACCTGGACAACCGCGTCTCCGCGCTGCTGGCCAGCCTGAACGCCCAGCCCCTGCCCTGGACGCGCGGGCCGGCCGGCGAGTTCAACGCGACAGTGGCCCTGAGCCTTCTGTTCTCGGTCGCGCAGTTCACGCCGCAGTCCTTTCCGAGCGCGGTGGTCTCACTCGAGGGGCTCGTCGACAGCGGCCTGTCGCCGGACGCCTTGCCGGACGCGCAGCAGCAAGGACTCGTCGACCTCGCCCGCGAAGGGGTCGACTCGTCGATCGCGCCTGCCGTCGGGCAGGTGTGGTCGATCGTCTGCGCCGACAACGCGACAACGACCCAGGCCGAGCTTGCCGCCGCGGCGCAGCTCGTGCGTCCGGCCCTGCGGCCCGCAGCGGCAGCGTGGAGCGCGGCGTTCTATTCGATCTGCCAGGGCTGGCCGTTCCGCAAGGACCTGCCGGCGAGCGTCTACCAGCCGCTGACGAGCCCCGTGAAGACGTTGATCCTGTCCGGCGCGCTCGATCCTTCGACGCCGCCGTCCTGGGCGCAGCAGGTGGCCGCCGCGCTGCCGAACCGCACGCTGGTGAGCTTCCCGGCGCGTGCGCACTCGATCCAGGGGGCCAGCACCTGCGCCCAGGCACTTGTCCGCACCTTCCTGGCGGGCCAGACGGTCGACCCGACCTGCGCCGCCGCCGAGACCCTGTCCTTCGACTGAACGGAGACCATGATGCGACGGCACCTCACCCCGATCCTCGCCCTGGCCGCGGCGGCGCTGCTGCCCGCCTGCGCCACTCCGCCGGCAACGCCGGTCCCGGCGGGCGCCCAGCGCATGGAGGCCAGGGAGATCCGGGCCCTGTTCGCCCACCCGACCCGCCTCGACAACGGCGTGCGCGGCGGGCTCACCTACCGCTTCGCGCCCGACGGCACGGTGGAGTTCGGGATGCGGATGTTCTCGGCGCGCCGCACGGGCACCTGGCGTGTCGACGACGATGGACTGTGCGTGCGCGTCGAGACCGACCCGTGGATCTGCGGGCCGCTCCACCGGCTGGGCAGCGGGCGCTTCTACTTCGACGTGCCGCAATACGACCAGGACTACAACACGCTGACCGTGCGCGAGTGACGAACGCCGCACCGGCGAACGGTGCAGCCGGGGCGCGCGCGCCGCACATCCGCAACATCGACCGGGTGATGCCAAATCCCGCCCTGCGCGGGCGTCCCGGACGGGCGCACGCGCCGCTCGCGGGCCTGCTGCGCGGCCGGGCCGCCCTGGCGGCCCTCGCTGTCGGCCTCGCGGCGGCGCAAGTGACCGCGCAGGTGGCCTCGCAACCGGCCGCTCAGCCCGCCGAACCGCGACCGGCGACCGCCCGCCCGAAGGTGACCCTGGTGCTGTCGGCCGGCGGCGCGCGCGGGCTGGCGCACATCGCGCGTGCTGCGCGCGCTGGAGGAGTTGCGCGTGCCGGTGGACATCGTCGTCGGCACCAGCGTCGGCGCCATCGTCGGCGGCGCCTTCCTGGCCTTCGACCGCGCCCGCCCCAACATCGAGACCGGCGTCTAGGCCGCGCGTGTGCAGCGCAGCGTCTCGCGCAGTGGTCGGTGCCCGCGGAGGCCTGAGCCGAGCACCGGCGCCGCCGCACCGAGGCGCATGCCTCGCTTTCTTCCAGCCCGCCCACCGCGGCGGCGGTGCGTGCGCAGTCGTTCGGCCGCGACGGCAGGCCGCTGCAGGCACCGACACATCCGAAGTTCTCAGTCGGTCGGCCGGTCACGCCGGGCATGCTCAGCGACGCTGCCGAGCGCGCATTGCGCGAGCTCGAAGCCGAGCGCGTCGAGACGGTGCTGGCAGGCGAAGGGCCCTCGCGCGAGGTCATCCTGCTGCCGATCGCGTCGTCGCTCGCCGGCTCGCGCCTGCGCCTGCGCCTGGGCCTGTCGACCGAGTTCGCGCGCAACAGCGAGTTCACGCTGTCGGGCCTGTACACACTCGGGGGCGCAACGCCGCGGGCGGCGAGTGGCGCACGCCGCTGCGCGCCGGCGCGATCAACGAAGTGCGGACCGAGTGGTACCAGTCGCTGGCGGCCGGGCCGGTGTGGTTCGCGAGCGCGCGAATCGGCTACCGGCGCGACGACGCAACCGTGTACGACGACGACACGCTGCGCCCGGCCGCCATCGTGCGCACCTGCAGCGGCATCGTCCCGCTGTCCCTTGGGCGACGGTTGCTGTACGGAGGCCAGGTGCGCGTGGGCACGCAGTACCGGCGCCTGAGCCTTGCGGTTGCGATCCCCGACACGGCAGAGGACTTCCGCTTCACCGAGGACTCGTGGTTCGGCGACTTCCGCTTCGACACCCTCGACTCGTTCGGCCTCCCGACCCGCGGTCACCTGCTCTCGGCGGCCGCGCAGTACGTCGGCCGCGCCCAGCTCATCTCAACCTGACCGTGCCCCTGGCGCCGGGCGGCTTCCCGCGGCTGTCGGGCATGCCGCCCGACACGGCGGGCGGCGCAGTGCGTCTCGGGCTGCCCCTCGAGGCCGGCAAGGTCCGCGGGCCCGGCGTTCACGGCGGTCGACACGCGCTTCGGGCCGGTCTACCCGGGCTTCGGCCACACCCGGCACGTGGGCAGTTCCGCCTACCTCTGCCTCGGCTCGGTGCTGCTGCCCTCCGGGCTGCTGCGTTGGGCGTCGCGGCGCCGCATCGCGGCGAAGGCCCCGAGCTCGAACGAGCGCAGGCCGATGATCAGCGTGTAGCCGTCGCAGGCCGTGCCGGGGTCGCGCTGGTCCTCGCGCTGGCGCTGCACGAAGGCGCCGGCGAGCTGGCCGACCCGCTGCGCGAGCTCCACCGCACCGGCCGCCGACAGCTGCCCGTGCACGGTGACCAGCGCCTCGCCGCTGCCGTCGAAGCCGGCGTCGAAGAACTCGTCCACCACGTGCCGGCGCAGGTAGGCGATCACCGGGCCCTCGCGGCGCCAGTGGAACGACCTGCCGACCGCGAGGCGATAGCGGTTGCCGGACCGCAGCTCGACCAGCCCGAGCCGGTCGAGCTGCGCCAGCGCCGCCACCGCCTCGGCCGGCGTGAGCGCGTACTTGGCGAGCATCTGCTCGACGCTCCACTGCGACAGGCAGCAGATCGCCACCAGCAGCAGCCGGGGGTCGGCCACCAGCGCCCGCTCCTGCTCCAGCGTCAGCCGGGTCAGCTCGGGTGCCGGCCGCGCGGCCCGCGCCAGCAGGTCCTCGAACGGGGTGCCTACGGCCTCGCTCACCTGCGCCAGCCGCGACAGCGGCATGTCGTTCTCGCCGAACATGCGCTTGACGCTCGACTCGCTCATGCCGATTCGCTGCGCCAGCGCGCGATACGTCAGGCCCGCGGCCTTCATGTCGGCGCGCAGCACCTCGAACAGCCGGGTGGCCGAACTCATCACCGGGGTCCTCCTCGTTTCCGCATCGCGGCGATGATGCCAAAACGCCGCCACGCCAGCGCGCGGTCCGCCGTGCCGCCGGCCCGGCGTGACGCGGTGCTCCATGCAGCGCCGCCCATGCCTGCGAGCACAGGGAATCCGAAGGCCCTGGGCAAAGGACCAAGACGGGCCTTCGACGGCCTGAAGTGCCTGGACTTGACGCCCGTTCCGTCGCGTCGAGCGGTGTCGGCAGGTCCTTGGGCCGTTCACCAGGGGCGCTGGCGATCAAGTTCTCAGGCTTGACGCTGATTCCGACGGTGTCGCGCCGAAGCGTCGCGCGTCGCCGCCCCGGCTGCGGCTCGCGTTGCAGCCCTGGAGAACCCGAGCGCGCCTTGCATGTTTCTCACGTATTCCGCGTCGATGGCTGGCGTCCCGTGGTGAGGACACAACCTTTCCAGGCGCAAACCAATCATGACGTCCGATCGGCGCGGAGGCCGAGTGCCGCCGGGGAAGACAGCCGGAACGCCCCAGGACGTCTCAGTCGACGTCTTGCCCGAGTCGACCACAACTGAGACCGGCTGAGCGAAGAGTGGGCCGGGTGGGGTTCGAACCCACGTGGGGAGTTTCCTCCTCCGGATTATGAGTCCGGTGCCTGCCACCAACACGGCGTCCGGCCCTTACACGACGACGAGTCTAGCGCACCGTTGAGCCCCGTCCTGGCCTCGTTGGAGCCGGGTGCCTCAAGAGCCACCGTCCATCCGACAGGCAGGCTCGGAAGTCACTTACCAGCTCGAAAACGCCTCATCGGGGCGCCAAGCCCAGGCTTCAAGCGGATTCACTGGCTGGTTCAGGCGGACGTCCGGGTACAGGCCGGGCGCCCTGGTCGCCGCGACGCCCCGGCCCGCGTCTGCCTGCGACAGCGGCGCTCGCGGGTGACCACGATGCGCAGCGATCGCAGTCCGTCGGTCGCATCGAATGACGGATTCAGGTGGCGGCGAGGGGCACGCGGACGGTCCCACCCACCAGGACGAGCAGCCTCGGAGCACGCCCTTGCGCGCTGTGCAGGGGCTGCGAACCCCGCGCCAATCGATGCGCAAGCGCGCGCGACTTCGAGCGTGGAGGCGCCGAGCGCCGGGGCCGTGGCGACGAGCATCGCACTGCGGCGGCCGTGGCGCGGGTAGCGGACCCAGGCCGCTTCGCGCGGGCGCAGCGCCAGCGGCTGTCGAACGTCCCCGAGCCCGGTGGGAACGACTGTCAGGGTTCGTATTCGGCCGCGCGTCGCGGCAACTGCAGGCAGAGCACCTGCGCGCCGCCGGACCCCGCGACGAGGTCGGCCCCGTCGGCATCGGGCGCCAGGAAGACCATCTCGAGGGCACCGAGCGCGTGCTCGTCCGCGCACAGCGAACCGGCGAGCACCATCTGGAACTGGCCGCTACTCGGCCCCTCGTGGCGGATCGGCAGCACCACGCCGGGCGGCAGCAGCGCGACGCGCGCGAACAGCCCGTCCTCGGACGGGATGATGTCCTCGACGCCGACCGACCCGAGCGACCGCAGCCGCTGCGGCGCGAGCGGATCGATGGGATCGCCGAAGCGTTGCACCTTCGGGCCGCGCCTGAGCCGGTCGCGCGCCTCGGGCAGGAAATGCGCGCCGGACTCGAACACCGATCGCAGGGTGAAGTACGACAGGCCGGACGGGCCCGCCACGATGGGTCCGTAGCCGGTGTAGGCCCCCGCGTAATGGACCGACACCGCACGCACCGCGTGCCGGGCGAAGCGCCCGTCGCCGGCGACGACGACCTGGAACTCGTTCTGGGTGTGGAAGTGCGTCGGCAGCGTCGAACCCGGCTCCTGCTCGACCAGGAACGCGGTAGGCGAGGGCACGTCGTCGGCCGGCGACTCGAGCCATTCGCTCTTGTGGTACTCGAACCCGTTGTCCAGGCGGAGGAAACGTCGGCGCCGACGGCCGTGCTCCGCTGTGCCGATCCTCATCGCCGCCTCCCCGCGCCCGTTCGTCGGCACCGACCGCCGCACCCGGCCGATCGCGCGGGCATCCTGTCGAGGCTGCCCTCGAAGCGTGGCGACGTCCTCCGGCCACGCCCGATTCCGGAACGCGGCGGCCACGCTGCGCCGGATGCCGTCGCCCCGGCCCCCGCGGGGCCGCCGCCGAGTCGAACGGCGTCGGGGACGGTCGGTGCCGCGGTCCGCTCCCGACGCGACTGCACGGAGCTCGGCGGCTACAATCGGTCCGAACCTGCCAGGACAGCCCGGAACCAGGACGAGCCGATGCGCTGGGAAGACGGACGACAGAGCGGCAACGTCGAGGACCGCCGCGGCATGCGGATGCCGGGTGGCCGCGCGGGCGGGCTCGGGCTGGGCACGATCGTCGTCGCGCTGCTGGGCAGCTGGCTGTTCGGGATCAACCCGATGGTGACGATCGGGCTGATGCAAGGCGCGGGGCAGCTTGCCGGCGGTGGTGCGCCGACGCAGGTCGAGGGCCGGCGCGGACCGGTGCAGGACGAGGCGGGCCGCTTCACGTCGGTGGTGCTCGCGAGCACCGAGGACGTCTGGACGGAGATCTTCCGGCAGGCGGGAGCGCAGTACCGCGCGCCGAAGCTGGTGATGTTCGAGGGCGCGACGCCGACCGCATGCGGCACCGGGCAGACCGCGACCGGCCCGTTCTACTGCCCGCTCGACCAGTCGGTCTACATCGACCTCAGCTTCTACCGGATGCTCGCCCAGAAGTTCCAGGCGCCCGGCGAGTTCGCGAACGCGTACGTCGTCGCGCACGAGGTCGGCCACCACATCCAGAACCTGCTCGGCACGATGAAGCAGGTGCAGGGCGCGCAGCAGCGAGCCGGCGAGCGGCAGGCCAACCTGCTGTCGGTGCGGCTCGAGCTGCAGGCCGACTGCTACGCGGGGGTCTGGGCGCACCACTCGCAGAAGGCGCGCAACTGGCTCGACCGCACCGATATCGAGGCGGGGCTGAACGCGGCCTCGCAGATCGGCGACGACAAGATGATGAAGCGCTCGCAGGGCGTCGTCGTACCCGACGCGTTCACGCACGGCTCGGGCCAGCAGCGCGTGCACTGGTTCGGCGTCGGCATGCGGACCGGCCGGCTCGACGCCTGCGACACGTTCCGCCAGACCTCGCCCTGACCCTCCCCTCACGCTCCGCCGCGCCCCCTCCGCCGGGCCCTCCAGCCGCACACGGGGCGCTGCCCTACCTCGCGGCCGCGGGCTTCGCGAGCATGGCGTCGATCCGCATCGCCGATCCGATGCTGCCGGCGCTCGCGCGCGACTTCGGCGGCGAGCCCGCGGGCGCGGCGGCGACGATCACGCTGTTCGCGCTCGCCTACGGGACGATGCAACTGGTCTGGGGCCCGCTCGGCGACCGCGTCGGCAAGCTTCGCGTCATCGCGTGGGCGGCGCTCGCCGCGACGCTCGGCTCGCTCGCCTGCGCGCTCGCGCCGACGCTCGCGTGGCTCGCCGGCGCGCGGCTCGCGACCGGCGCGTGCTGCGCGGCGATCATCCCGCTCGCGATCGCGTACATCGGCGACACGGTCGACTACTCGGTGCGCCAGGCCACGCTCGCGCGGCTGTCCACCGGCACGCTGACCGGCATGATCGCCGGGCAGGTGCTGGGTGGCGCCGCTGCCGACACGGTCGGCTGGCGGGTCGCGTTCGTCGTGCTCGCGGCGGTGTTCCTCGTGACCGGCACGGCGGCGCTGCGGATGCAGGCCCGCCTCGCGGGCGCGGCGCGGCCGGTGCCGCCGGGCGCGGCGACCACGGCGCTCTCGCTGCTGCGCGGCTGGCACGCGGTGCTCGCGAGCGGCTGGTCGCGCCGCGTGATCGGCTTCGCGCTCATCGAGGGCGCGCTGATGTTCGGCGCGCTCGCGTTCGTACCGACCTGGCTGCACGAGCGCGCCGGCCTGTCGCTCGCGGCCGCGGGCGGTGCGGTCGCGGCGATGGGCGTGGGCGGCCTCGCCTACGCGGCGTTCGCGTCCCGGCTGATCCCGCTGCTCGGCGAGCGCGGCACGCTGACGCTCGGCGGCGCGCTGGTCGCGGTCGGCTTCGTGGCGCTCGCGGCCTCGCCCGCGGCCGGGCTCGGGGCGCCGACGTGGGTCGTCGCGATGGCGGCCTGCGGGGTCGCGGGCATCGGCTTCTACATGCTCCACAACACGATGCAGACGCTCGCCACGCAGCTCGCGCCGCACGCCCGCGCGACCGCGATCGGACTGTTCGCGGTGGCCCTGTTCGTCGGCCAGTCGGTCGGCGTGTCGGTCGCGGCGCCGGTCGGCGCGGCACTCGGGCATGCGGCGGTCATCGCCGCCGCAGGGGTCGCGATGGCCGTGCTCGGCGCGGGCCTGGGACGCGCGGTCGCGCGTCGCCGGGCATCATGAAGCCCCATGCGCGCGCGGTGCCCCCGGCCAAGGCCGGGCACGCCGCCTGCAGCGCCGTCGACATGCACCCCAGGACCGACGCGATGAACGCCCCGACGACCGCCCGCCACCGACTCGCCTCCACCGCACTGCCCGTGCTCGCGGCGGGCCTGCTCGCCGCCGGCTGCGCGTCGCCGCGCATCGACGGCCAGTGGTCGGACCCCGCCTTCTCGTCGCGCTCGCTGCGCGACCAGGCCGTGCTGGTCACCTGTCGCGGGCCGGACGGCACGCTCGCGCGGCTGTGCGAGGACCGTCTCGCCGCCGCGCTGCGCGAGGCCGGTGCGCGGCCGGTGACGGCGCCGCAGCCGATCGATCCGTCGGGCGGCAACGAGGCCGCCGCGCGCGCCGCGCGCGAGGCCGGCGCGGTGGCCGCGGTCGCCTCGTCGGTCGCGGTCGCGGCGGTCACCCAGGCGAGCTTCGGGCCCTCGATCGGCTTCGGGCTCGGTGGCGGCTTCGGCGGCGGCCGAGGCGGCATCAGCTTCGGCGGCGTCGGCATCTCGGTGCCGCTCGGCGGCGTGCGGCCGCAGACCTCCTACGGCGCGAGCACCGCGGTCGTCGACGCGGCGAGCGGCCGCGAGATGTGGTCGGTGCGCACGACGAGCCCGACCTCGGAGGACGCCGCGGTCCAGATCGCCGGGCTCGCGCGGCTGTCGGTCGACGCGATGGTCAAGTCGGGGCTGTTCGAGGCGGCGCGCTGAGCGTGCGGCGCGTGCCGCCCCGCTGCGCGCCGCCGCGCGGTCACGGCCGGTAGACGCCGACCCGCTTCGAGAGCTCGACCTGCCGCGCGTTGCGGCCCCACAGCTCGAGCGCGAACAGCATCGTGCCCTGCGCGAAGTGGCCGGGGTACGTCGGGTCGCAGTGCGTGTCGGCCAGCGACTGGCGGCTGCAGCGCACGAGCGCGTGGCGCCACGCGCTCGGCACGTTCGTGCCGTCGGTGAAGCGCGCGCCCTGGGTCGCGCCGACCGAGGGCGCGCGCCCGAACACGCCGACCCGGCGGACGGCGTGCGCGCGGTCTCGGCGAGTGTCTGCACACGGCTGATCGTGCGATAGGTCTGCACGACGTTCGGCACCGCCGGGTCGGCGCGGAAGAACTCGATGCGCCACACCGACTGGTCGGGGGATCGCGCGGATCGCGTCGTCGCTCCAGTCCGCCGGGTTCGCGGACAGCATCGAGGGCTCGCGGTCGCGCGGGTGGCCGGGGGACGCCGGGTCGAGGAAGCGGCCGTTCAGCCAGAGCACGCCGGAGCCGGACAGCGAGCCGTCGGGGCCGGCGAGCGCGAGCTGCGACAGGCCGGGCGTCGGGAGCAACGTGAGTTGCGTGCCGCGCGGTGTGGTGACGACTTTCGCGATCCACATGTTGTAGCCGGTGGCGATGCTCGACCACTGCGGCGAACGGATCAGGTCGCGGTGCTGCGCGATCGGCCGCACCGGCGCGTCGCAGATGCACTGGTTCCCGATGAACTTCAGCACGGATCCCTCGCGGCGGGCGACGAGGGTGTCGTTGTCGGTGCTGCCGTCGCGGGCAGTCCAGCGGTACGAAATGACGAAGTCGCCGTCGGCGCGGCGGAACTCGAAGGTGCCGCGGTCGAAGCGCACGCCGCTGCCCGTCCCGAAATCGCCCCGGAACACGCCCTGCGGGCCGACGCGCGCGCCGTTGGACAGGAAGGTCGAGGGGTCGTCGCCGACGAAGAGCCCGCGGCACTGCGGCGCGGCCACGGTCGAGCCCGGGTTCGAGCCGTCGGTGACGCGCTCCGCGCGCGGCAGCGCGCAGCACGCCTCGGTGCGCGCGAGCAGGTCGACGATCAGCGCCGCGATGTTGTCGCTGCCGATCGTCGCGGGGTTGACCGTCGAGGCGCTGAGCGCGGGGATCGCGGCGTCGCGGGTCGTGAACGACAGGCTCACCGGCGGGGCGTCCTCGCTCCGCGGCCGCGTGCGTACTGTGATCTCGACGTTGGATTCGGTGCCGGTCGGACGCACGCTGACCTGGATCGTGTCGAGCAGGCGGTCGTGGCCGGCGCCGTCGACCGCGAAGCGCGTGCGGATCGGATCGCCGTTCGCGCCGACGTGGTCGGCCAGCGGCCGCAGCGCGGTCATCACCGCGCCGACGGCGGCGGTGCCCGACATCGCGACGGGGGGAGGGCGCGACCGGCGGTCGATCGCCGTCGCCGCGGGCGACCGCTCAGCGAGGGCGCGGATCGCGCTGCAGCAGCGCGAGCAGCGCGCCGAGCGCGAGCACCGCGGCCGACGCGGTCAGCCCGGGCCGCAGCGAGCCGAACCGGTCGGCGACCCAGCCGGTCGCGACCGGTCCCACGATCTGGCTCGCCGCGAACGCGACGGTGAAGGTCGCCATCGCGCTGCCCCAGGCGGGCTTGGGCAGCAGGTGCTTGATCAGGCTGCTGACCGCCGAGGGCGCGCTGAACATCGCGACGCCGAAGAGCGCGGCCGAGGCGAGCAGCGCCGCCGGATGAACCGAGGCCATCGGCAGCATCGCGCCAGTCGCCAGCACCGCCATCACCGCGGCGAGCGGGCGCCCGCCACGCCAGCGCTCGCACGGCCCCGCCCAGACCGCCGGGGCAGCGAGGGTCGCGGCGCCGAGCACGGTCCACACCGCGATCACGAGCCCGGTGCCCGCGCCGTTGACGCGCATCCACGCGATCACGAAGGTCATGTAGCCGATGTAGCCGAGGCCGAAGCAGACGTAGGCGAGGAACTGCGGCAGGAACGGCGCGAGCCGCCACTCGGCGCTGCCGGGCGCGGCGCCCGGCTCCTCGATCCGCGACGCGGCCCAGATGCTCGCGGCGGCCATCGCGAAGCTCGCGACGCCCATCGCCTGCCATGCGATCGGCCACGCGGCGTCGCCCAGCTCGCGCAGCAGCAGCGGCACCGCTACGCCGCACAACATCAGGCCGGTGCCGCCGCCGGCGAAGAAGATCGCGATCGTCGTCGTCGCGCGCTGCGGCTGGCCGGGGAACACGTTGCCGGAGAGCGCGCCGCCGCAGACGAACACCATCGCGCCGCCGACCCCGGACAGCGCGCGCGCGAGCGACAGCGCGCCGACGTCGCGGAGCAGGCCGGTGGCGAGCAGCGCGGCCGCGGTGACCACCATGCCGATCGCGAAGAGCGCGCGGTTGCCGGTGCGGCGAACCAGCATCCGCGCGAGCAGCGCCCCGCCGAGGTAGCCGATCGCGTTGGCGGTGTTGAGCCAGCCGGCGCTCGACCAGTCGAGCTCGAGGTCGGTGCGCATCGCGGGCAGCACGAGTGCGTACGCGAACCGGGCGAACGAGTTCGACACCGTCGGTCCGAAGGACAGCAGGAAGGCGATCAGGAAGCCGCGTGCCATGCGCCCATCGTAGCCGGAGCACGTGACGACCGGGCCGCGGCGTTCCGCGGTGCGTCGTGCGCCTCGGGCGTGCGCACGGTCGGCGCGATAGCATCGGTGCGTCTTCCACGTCCGCCACCACCCGCCATGACCGCCACCGTGCTCGACTTCGAACGCGTCCGTCTCGCCCTCGACGACGGCGTGGCGACGGTGACGCTGAACCACCCCGAGGTGCTGAACGCGCTGTCGCCGGAGATGCTCTCCGGGCTGATCGGCGCGCTCGACGCGATCGAGGATCCGGCGAACGGCACGCGCTGCGTGCTGCTGACCGGCGAGGGCCGCGCGTTCTGCGCCGGCGCGAACCTGCAGGGCCGCGGCGGCGCGGACTCGGTGCCGGTGCCGCGCACCCGGCGGGCCGGCGCGACGCTCGAGACGCAGTACCACCCGGTGCTGCGCCGGCTGCGCGACCTCGCCTGCCCGATCGTCGCGGCGGTCAACGGCCCGGCGGCCGGCGCCGGCATGAGCCTCGCGATGATGGCCGACCTGATCGTCTGCGCCGAGTCGGCCTACTTCCTGCAGGCGTTCCGCCGCATCGGCCTCGTGCCCGACTGCGGCGCGAGCTGGCTGCTGCCGCGCCTGGTGGGCCGGGCGCGCGCGCTGGAGCTGTCGCTGCTCGGCGAGCGGCTGCCCGCGCCGACCGCGCTCGAGTGGGGGCTGGTGAACCGCGTCGTCGACGACGCCGGCCTGATGGCGGCCGCCTTCGGCCTCGCGCGCACCCTCGCAGACGGGCCAACCGTCGCGCTCGGCCTCACGCGCAGGCTGTACCTGGAGAGCCCGACCAACGGCTTCGAGGACCAGCTCGACCTCGAGTGCCGCTTCCAGCGGCAGGCTGGTGCGACCGACGACTTCGCCGAGGGCGTCGCCGCGTTCCTGGAGAAGAGGCCGGCACGGTTCTCGGGCCGCTGAGCGCCGGGCCCCGGCCGCCGCGCGGATCGGCGCGGTCGCGTGCCGCCGGGGTGCGCCCGCGGCCCGCCCGATCGCCGCCCGTGCGCGACCGCCCATCGGGCGCGCCTGTACCGAGCGCGGGCGCGGACGGAATCCTCGGGAGGTGCCCGGAGGATCCATGTCGCGCCCCAAGTACCGACTCGTCACGCGTTCAGACTTCGACGGCCTCGTCTGCGCCGTGCTGCTGAAGGAGCTCGACCTCATCGACGACATCCTGTTCGTCCACCCGAAGGACATGCAGGATGGCCGCATCGATATCGGTCCGCGCGACATCACGACGAACCTGCCCTACGTCGCGGCGGCACACCTGTCGTTCGACCACCACCACTCGGAGACGCTGCGCAACACCTCGCACGTCGGCAACCACGTGATCGACCCGGACGCCCCGTCGGCGGCGCGCGTGGTCTGGCGCCACTACGGCGGGGCGCAGACCTTCCCGATGGTCGACGAGGCACTGATGAAGGCGGTCGACGTGGCGGACTCCGCGCGCTACACGCTCGAGGAGGTGCTGCACCCGAAGGGCTGGACACTGCTCAACTTCCTGATGGACGCGCGCACCGGCCTCGGCCGCTTCCGCGACTTCCGGATCTCGAACTACCAGCTGATGATGGCGCTGATCGACGCGTGCAGGATGATGTCGGTGCACGAGATCCTTGCGCTGCCCGACGTGCGCGAGCGCGTCGACCTGTACTTCAAGCACGAGCCGAAGGCGGTCGACCAGCTGCTCGCGGCCTCGACGGTGCACGGCAACGTGGTCGTCGTGGACCTGCGCGACCAGGAGCCGATCTGGGCGACCAACCGGTTCATGGTCTACGCGCTGTTCCCGCAGTGCAACCTGTCGATCCACCGGATGTGGGGGCTGCGCAAGCAGAACACCGTGTTCGCGGTCGGCAAGTCGATCTTCGAGCGGACCTGCGCGACCGACGTCGGAGCGCTGTGCCTGCGCTACGGCGGCGGCGGCCACACGGCCGCGGGCACCTGCCAGATCGAACACTCGATGGCCGACAAGGTGATCGGCGAGCTGATCGCCTCGGCGCACCGAGACGAAGCGCAGCGGCTGCAGCAGCAGGGCTGAGTCGCCGTCAGGCGAACACCCCCGCCAGCGTCACCACCTCCCCCCCGGTCCCGATCTTGAACCGCGCGAGCCCCGCGCCGCGCGCGGTGTCCACGCCGCCGAGGTCGAGCACGCGCACGCCGCGTTCGCGCAGCCTCAGGAGCGCGTGCCACAGCAGCAGGTTGTGCGCACCGAGCTCGCGCCCCGCATCGCCGACCCAGCCGACCTGGTAGGTCGCGGCCTCGCCGTGCACGAGGAACAGCATGCCGGCCGCGGGCTCGCGCCCGAGGTCGGCGCGCAGCGTCAGCACCGGTTCGCCAGCCTCGCCACCGCGGCCGCGCGCCTGCTGCCAGGCCTCGACGAAGCCGTCGGGCAGCGCGATGTAGCCGCGCCGCTCGCGCTGCGCGAGCTCGCGCTCGAGCAGCCACCGGTATTGCGCGGGCTTCGAGCCGACGCGCTCGACCTTCAGCTCCGAGCGCTCGGCGGCCGCGAGTCGGTTGCGCCACTTGCCGTGCATCGCGGCGCGGATCGCGTCGGGCTCGCGCGCGAGGTCGATGCGCACCGTCGAGTGGCCGGTCATCACGCGGCGCATCGACGCGAACGCGCCCGCCGCCGCGAGCGGCGCATCCGGCGTGAAGAGCATCACGCGCGGCCATCGCAGCGGCACGCGCGCGCGGAGCGCGCGCAGCGCCTCGGCCTGCCGCGCGGGCGGCGTCCCAGGCGCCCACACCGGCCCGTGCGAGCACAGGGCCACCGGCAGCAGGCCGCCGACGCGGCGCACGAGGAACTGCGCGACGCCGACCGGCTCGCCGCCGTCGTCGACCCACGCTCGCAGCAGCGGCGTGCCGAGCCCCGCCATCGCGTCGCCGTACGCGCGATCCTGCTGCAGCGCGGCCGCCGCGGTACGATGGAGGCGGTCCCAGGCCGCCGGGTCGATGCCGTTCCAGGTGGCACGCATCCGGCGAGTGTAGCCTCCGCCGTCACCCGTTCCGACCTCGCCCGACGATGTCCCCGCTCCGCCGCAAGCCCGAGAACGTGCTCGGCCACGAGCTGCCCGAGCCGCGCCTGACGATCGCCGGCGTCGTGCTGCTGCTCGCGTGGGCGACGCTGCCGGTGCTGGTCGTCGGCTCGCTGCTCGACCTGCTCGTGCAGTGGCTGTTCGGCGTGTGCGTCGGGCTGTGGTGCGTGCTCTGAGCCCGCGCGAGGCGCGCTGATCGCAGCCGCGCCGCGGCCTCGCGCGCCCCGCGCCGCGCGTGCTATCGTCGGCCGCCATGCGCCGGCGCAGGTGCCGGACGCGCATCGACCACGAGGAGACACGAGCCATGTACGCCGGTGAGCATGCCCGCGCGCATCCCGACCGCCCCGCCTTCGTCATGGCGACCAGCGGCGTCTCGGTGACCTACGCCGAGCTCGACGCCCGCGCCAACCGCCTCGCGCACCTGCTGCGCGCGCACGGCCTGCAGCGGCTCGGGCACTACTCGATCTTCATGGAGAACAACGAGCGGTTCATCGAGGCCTGCGGGGCCGGCGAGCGGACCGGCCTGTACTACACCTGCATCAACTCGTACCTGACCGCCGACGAGCTCGCCTACATCCTGCAGAACAGCGAGTCGCGGCTGCTGGTGACCTCGGCCGCGAAGCTCGAGGTGGCGCTCAGGGCGATCGCGCAGTGCCCGGCGGTGACGCTGTGCCTCGTGGTCGGCGGCGACGGCGCGAAGGCCGGCCCCACGCCCGCGCACTGCCGCGTCGTCGACTATGCGACGGAGATCGCGCGCCATCCGGCCACGCCGATCGCCGACGAGCGCCTCGGCACGCCGATGCTCTACTCGTCGGGCACCACCGGCCGGCCGAAGGGCGTGCTGCGCCCGCTGCCGGACAACCCGCCGAGCGAGCCGCTGCCGCTCTTCCACTTCCTGAACAAGCTCTGGCGCTACCGCGCGGACATGGTCTACCTGTCGCCGGCGCCGATGTACCACTCCGCGCCGCAGGCCGCGGTGTCGCTGACCCTGCGTAACGGCGGCACGGTGATCGTCATGGAGCACTTCGACCCCGAGCAGTACCTGATGCTCGTCGAGAAGCACCGCGTCACGCACACCCAGCTGGTGCCGACGATGTTCAGCCGGATGCTGAAGCTGCCCGAGCCGGTGCGCCGCAGGTACGACCTGTCCTCGCTCGAGATCGCGATCCACGCCGCCGCGCCCTGCCCCGCCCAGGTCAAGGAGCAGATGATCGCGTGGTGGGGCCCGATCGTGCACGAGTACTACGGCGCGACCGAAGGCCTGGGCTTCACCGCCTGCGACACCCCCGAGTGGCTGGCGCACCGCGGCAGCGTGGGCAAGGTGATGCTGGGCGACCTGCACATCCTCGACGAGGACATGAAGCCGGTGCCCAAGGGCCAGCCCGGCGAGATCTGGTTCAAGACGGCGTCGCCGTTCGAGTACTTCAACGATCCCGAGCGCACGCAGCAGGCGCGCTCGCCCGACGGCACGATGAGCACGGTCGGCGACGTCGGCTACGTGGACGACGACGGCTTCCTGTACCTCACCGACCGCTCGACCTTCATGATCATCTCGGGCGGGGTGAACATCTATCCGCAGGAATGCGAGAACCTGCTGATCACGCACCCCAAGGTCGCCGACGCGGCGGTGTTCGGCGTGCCGAACGAGGACCTCGGCGAGGAGGTCAAGGCGGTGATCCAGACGATGCCGGGCGTCCCGCACTCGCCCGAGATGGCGGCGGAACTGGTCGCGTTCTGCCGGGAGCACCTCGCGTCGATCAAGTGCCCGCGCTCGATCGACTTCATCGACGCGATGCCGCGGCTGCCGACCGGAAAGCTCTACAAGAAGCCGCTGCGAGAGAAGTACTGGGCGGGGCATCGCAGCCGGATCGTCTGACCCGGCGCAGCGAACCGGGGGCCCGCGTGGCGCGGGCCCCGGGGCGCGTCACTGGTACGGGACGCCGTGCCCCTTGATGTAGCTCTCGAGGTAGCCGATGTGGCGGGTCTGCTCGCGCATCGTCTCCTTGACGACGTCGCCGACCGAGATCATCCCGATCACCCGCGTGCCATGCACGACCGGCAGGTGCCGGATGCTGCGCGACGTCATCTCGACCATGCAGCGGTCGAGCGAGGTCGTCGGCGTCACGGTGACCACGTCGTGCGTCATCACCTGCTCGACCGTCGTGCGCGCCGCGTCGAGGCCGGGCAGCAGCACCTTCAGCGCGCAGTCGCGCTCGGCGACGATGCCGACGAGACGCCCCTCGTCGAGCACGACGACCGCGCGGATGCGGCGCGCACGCATGATCTCGAGCGCCGACAGCACGGTGTCCTTCGGGGCCACGTGGTGGAGGACGTCTTCCTTCTGGGCGAGCACGTCGCCGACCTTGGCCATGGTTCGATCCGTCGAATGTGGAGCGGCCGCGCAGGATGCCCGGCGACCCAATCCCGACGGAAACCATTCCGACGGCCGCGCTCGGGCATCGGGGGCATTCGGGACATTCGGATCATCCGACCCCTCGCTCGCCGGTGCTCGGGAGCGAGCGCGAGCTCGATGGCCACGTCGCCGGCGCGGCGCACGCCACCGTCGACGAGCTCCGGCATCGCGCTGCCGGCCCCGCGCAGCGCATCGACGACCCGCGGCAGCGCCTCGTCGGGATGCAGCAGGCCCTCGATCACCAGCGGGCCGTGCCAGCGCTCGCGCAGCGCGCGCACGTCGTCCCGACGTATCGCAGGGTCGAGCAGCGCGCGCGGCATCCGCCACAGCCAGGGCAGCTGGCTCGCCATGTCGGCGAGCTGCAACGGGCCGAAGCGCGGCGGGATGCCGAGGCCGTTGCGCCGGTCGCGCAACCGGTTGCCGAGCGGCCGTGGCCAGGCACAAGGCGGGGCCCGCCGCTACCGCGACGAACGCGCCGACGACCTTAACGTTCCGCTTCGGCGAGGCCGTCCCGGGCTTCGACGCCGGCAACGCGAGCGCACCGGCGGACGCGACGCAGTCCTACGATACGCCCGCACCCGGCCAGCGGCTGTCGCTCCGTTGCGCGTCGTCGACGACCTCTCGCCGAACACCCGCACGCTGCGGTCGGGCGCCACCACGAACGACCGCACGCCGACGGTCACGCTGACCGAGCCCGGGCTCACACCGGCGCCCTACGCGTGTGCGGCGACCCTCGCCGACGCCGCGGGCGACACGGCCACGCTCGACCTGAACAGGGGCACGGCCGGGAGCGCGTTCACGATCCTCGTGAGCTGAGCGCCCGGGCGCCGCCCCGGGCGACGAATCGAGCCCGCACACGACGTGCGGGCGCAGGCGCTGCGGAACCTCGTCCGGGCCTGCCAGGCAGCTGCAGGCCGCTCGCGGGGCCGGGCAAGCCGGGGCCGCGCGAAGCGCCGGCTTGACGGCGCGACGGCCGCGCCCCATCTTGGCGGCCCCGTGAGGCGCCCGCCTCGGAGCCGCTCCGATGCCCCGTATCGCCCGATCGACGCTCGCCGCCGCGCGGTGCGGTCTTGCTGCGGTCGTCTTGCAGATCGTGCCCGCGGCCGCGTTCGCGCAGACCCCCGAGTCCGAGCGTCCGCCCGCGCCGGGGCAATTCGAGGGCGTCCCGCTGCCGGCCGGCGGCACGATACTGCCCGAGGCCGACGAGCGCACCTACGCGCGAACGCGCGTCGAGGTCCCCGGCTTCACGCTCAAGCCAGGGCTCGTGCTGCTGGGCGACTACACGTTCGCGAGCCAGGATCCGGCGTCGATCGGGCAGGTGGGCGAGCAGGCCGACCAGGGCCAGCTGCGGGCCTCGCGGCTGATGGCGCGCGGCACGATCGGCACCGGCTACACGGTCCGATACCTGCTCGCGGCGGAGTACAAGGGCTTCGACACGACCTCGGACCGCGACTGGGAGGTCAGCGACGCGTCGCTGACCTTCCCGCTCCGGGGCCCGGCGACGACGCTCACCGTCGGCAAGACGAAGCAGTCGTTCGTCTACGAGATGGTCGGCGACGCGGCGAACCTCGCGTTCCAGGAGCGCGTGCTCAGCCCGTTCTTCGTGTCGCGCGCGGTCGGGGCCCGGCTCGCGCACGTGACCGGCGACCGGATGTCGACGCTGTCGCTCGGGGTCTTCAACGACTCGTGGGCCGGCGACTCGTCGCGCGGCCCGAACGACGGCACCGACGTGACCGCTCGCGCGACCCGGGCGCTGTGGCTCGCCGACGAAGGGCGCCGCGTGATGCACCTCGGCGTCTCGGTGCGCAGCGCCGGCGCCGACGGCGGCCTGATGCGCTACCGCGGCCGCCCGGAGTCGAACGTGCTCTCCTACTACGTCGACACCGGCTCGTTCGCCGCGCAGCGCGGCCTGCACCTCGGGCTCGAGACGCTGTGGCAGGAGGGGCCGTTCGCGGTGATCGGCGAGTACGTCCGGGCGAAGGTCGACGCGCCCGCCTCGGGCGACCCGACGTTCTCCGGCGGCTACCTCGGCGCGAGCTGGTTCGTCACCGGCGGCAACCGGCCGTACGACCCGACGGTCGGCTACGCGCGGCGCGTCGCGGCGGGCAGCGGGAACGGCGAGCTCGAGCTCGTTGCCCGCGTGTCCTTCGTCGATCTCGACGACGGCGCGGTCCGCGGCGGGCGCTTCCGAAAGACCTATCTCGGCGCGAACTGGTGGGCGACGAACCGCTGGAAGTTCGGCGCCGGCTGGAGCCGCACCTGGCTCGACGAGGCGGGCACGACCGGGGTCACCGACGCGCTGCTGCTTCGCGCCCAGTGGATGTACTGACCGGCGCGCCGACGCCGGCGAGCGCCGGGTCGAGCCGGTAGAACGCGACCGCGTTCGCGACGAAGAACCGGTGCCGGTCGGCGGCGTCGACGTCCTCGAGCATCCGGGACACCGAACTCACCAGCGTGTCGAAGTCGACGCGCAGGCCGGCCACCGGGAAGTTGCTCGCGAACATGCAGCGACCGATGCCGAAGATCGCGATCGCGTCGCGCACGATGCGCCGGTTCGACTCGAACGCCCACGGGCGGTCCTTCAGGCCGAACTCCGAGACCTTCAGGTGCACGTTCGGGCAGCGCGCGATCGCCTCCATCGCGACGCGCCATGCGGCGAGCCCCGCGTCGCTGCGGTCCCACGGAAAGCCGGTGTGGTTCAGCACGATCGGCACGCGCGGGAAGGCGGTGGCCACCTCGGCGGCCTCGCGCAGGTGCCAGTACGGCACGCGCAGGTCCCAGGACAGGCCGTGGCGCTCGAGCCTCGCGAAGCCCTCGAGCCAGCGCGGATCCTGCATCGTGCCGGGCGCCCCCGGCGTCATCGCGTCGGGCGACGCGGCGGTGACCGGCTTGGAGCGGATGCCGCGCACCAGCGGGAACGCGGTCTGGCGCTCCAGGACCTCCTGCGCGTTCGGGGTGTGGAACCACGCGTGCGCGACGATCGCGTTCGGGAACCCGTGCTCGGCGTGCACGCGCGTGAGCCAGGCGGTCTCGCCGACCTGGTCGTCGCGCGTCCACTCGGCCTCGCAGTGCACGGTCGCGATCACGTCGTGGCGGGCGGCGTCGCGCCGGTAGTCGTCGGGCAGGTAGTCGTGCTTCAGCGCATCGTAGTCCCCGAGGAAGAAGTTCGGCTCCGGGTGGTCCTGCAGCCACGGGTAGCGGTTGCGCCGCAGGTCCCACAGGTGATGGTGCGCGTCGACCAGCGTGACCGCGCCCGGCGTGCCGACCGGGGCGCCGTGGACCGTGTGCACGGGATCGCGGCTCATACGCGGGTGCCTCCGTCGGCCATCAGCGTCGCGGCGGTCACGAACGAGGCCTCGTCGCTCGCGAGCCAGAGGATCGGGAACGCGATCTCGCGCGCGTCGGCCCAGCGCCGCTGCAGGTTGTGGTCGACCCGCTCGGCGCGCAGGTCGGCTTCGCTGCGGCCCGCCGGTGCCGCGCGACGCACGTGGAACGGCGTCAGCGTGAGGCCCGGGCAGACCGCGTTGACCCGCACGCCGTGCGCGACCTCCTCGAAGGCGAGCGTGCGGGTGAGCGACAGGATGCCCGCCTTCGCGACGTCGTACTGGCCCATGCCGGCCCTCGGATTGACCGCGTGCGTGGACGACACGTTGACGATCGCGCCGCGCCCGGAGCGGCGCAGCGCCGGCAGCGCCTCGCGCGCGAGGAATGCGTAGCTCAGCAGGTTCGTCGAGAGGATGACGTGCCAGGTCTGCGCGCTCGCCTCGGCGAGCGGCTCGTAGGCGCGCACGCCGGCGTTGTTGACCAGCACGTCGAGCGCGCCGTACGCGGCGAGCGTGCGCGCCACGATCTCGCCGGCCGACGCCTCCCGCGAAACGTCGAGCGCGAGCTCGAGCACCTGCGCGCCCGGCACCGCTTCGCGGATGCCGCGCGCGACCTCGGCGAGCGACGAATCCGGCAGGTCGACGAGCGCGACGCGCGCGCCCTCCTCGCAGAACAGTCGCGCGACGGCCGCGCCGATGCCGCCCGCGCCGCCCGTGACGACGGCCACCTTGGCGTCGAGTCGCTTCATGTCGTCTCCTCGATTCGTGTCGGAGCCCTGGCACCGGCGGCGCATCACGGCCCCCGCGCCCAGCCGGGCGTGGCCGTCCGCGCGGTCGTCTCGGGCTCGCCACGCGGCGGGCCCCACGCCGCCACGATGATGCCGGCCACCGCCATGATGCCGCACACCGGGAAGCGGCGTACCGCCGGGCCGTGTCCGCCCGCAGGAACGGCACGACCTCGCCCGACTGCCGCACGACGTCCCGGGCGGCGCTCGTCGGCACCAGCGCGATCGCTGGCATCCACGCACGGGTCGGCAGCGCGAACGGGAACGGGCGCGGCCGGCTCCGCGGCCGCGCGTCAGCGCGGCGCCCGGTCGGCGCCGCAGCCCGGGACCGCGGCGAGCGGGTCGACCCCGTCGCGCGGCACGGCGATCCGCTTGACTGGCCCCTCGGTCGGATCGTCGTCGTGGCGTCCGATCACCGCCTGCCGCGGCGTGTTGCGGAAGAACTCGTCGCGCGGCCGCAGGTCGGTCAGCGGCGCGTCGCGCGCGTCACCGTCGCCGTGCCAGATCACCAGCGACCGGACGAACTCGCCGAACACCAGCGGCACGCCGCCCCCCGCCGTCAGGTGCGCGCGCACCGCCGGCTCGGCGAAGCGTCGCTCGAGCGTCGCCGGGTCGATCGGCACCGGCGCGTCGCTGCCGATCATCACGCGCGCGGGCAGCACCAGCACGGCGTGCGGGAAGACGCGCCGGAACGTGTCGACCGAGCGGCAGGTCGGTGTCCACTGGACGTAGAGCCCGCCGGGCGCGAGCCGGTCGAGCGCCGCGCGCATGAACTCGCGGCTGTACAGCAGGCCGCTCAGCGAGGCCTCGGGCAGCAGCGCGTCGGCCTCGATCACGTCCCAGGTCGTCGACACGCGGGCGAGCAGCCGGCGCCCGTCGCCCTCGACGATGCGCCAACGTGGATCCTTCAGCATCGTCGCGCTCGGCCCGCCCGGATCGCGCGCCGCGAGCTGGCGGTGGACCTCGAGCACCGGGCCGACCAGCTCGATCGCGTCGACGCGCGTGCCCGGCAGCACGCCCGCCGACCAGGGCGTGCCTCCGCTGCCGACACCGATCGCCAGCATCCGCTTCGGGTCGGGATGGACCAACGGACCGACCGCGCCGAGGAACTGATGGATCGTCAGGTACGGCACGCGGCCCTGCGAGAAGCCCTGGATGAAGAACGGCGAGTCGATCCGTCCCGCCGCGTCGCGATCCTCGCGCCAGAAGGCGACGCCCGAGCGGTCCTCGGCCCACGCGACCGGCTGGCCCGGGCGCTCGAGGTGCAGCCGCGACCAGAACGCGGCGTTGCCTGGCATCGCCACCAGCGCGAGCACGCAGCCCGCGCCCGCCGCGAGCTCGGCGCGACGCGCGCTGCCGCGCACGAGGCGGCCCGCGACCAGCAGCGCCGACAGCACGGCGAGCAGCTTCAGCGTTCCCGCGGTGCCCAGCACGTGCAGGCTCGCGAGGCCGGTGACGATCGCCCCAGCGGCGTTGCCTGCAATGTTGGCGAGCTGCACCCAGCCGACCCGCTCGCCGACCTTCGACAGGTCCTGCTGGACCGCGCGCTGCACGAACGGGAAGGTCGCGCCGATCGCGAACGCGGCCGGGCCGACGACCAGGACGGTCAGCGCCGCCATCGCCGCGAATCCGCGCAGGTTCACGCGCTCCGCGTCGATCGACAGCAGATCGGCGAGGGGCCACATGGTGACCGCCCACCACGCGAGCAGCAGCGTCACGGCAGCGAGCACGAAGCCGCCCGCCTGCGCGACGAAGAACGCGGGCCGCGGATCGTCGACCCGCCTCACCCACCGCGACGCGGCCGCGATGCCCAGGCCGTCGGCGATCAGGAACACCCCGAGCACGGTCGGGAACAGGTACGCGTGGAAGGTCCCGATCTGGCCGAGCACGCGCACCCAGACGATCTCGAGCGCGACGATCACGTAGCCCGAAACGAAGACCAGCACGCACCACATCGGCAAGCCGCCGACCGGAGCCGCGCGGGCAGACGCGGATACCACCGGCCCGGGCGGCGCCGCGGACGCCGCCGCTGCGGGACGCGACGTGCCCGACGCGTCGGCCGCGAAGCCGCGCCGCAGCGCCAGCGCGATCGCCGCGGCCGCCAGGTTCGATGCGGCGGCGACCGCGAGGGTACCGACGAAGCCGAGCGTGCCGACCAGCACCCAGCCGCCGGCGAGCGCGCCGACACCGGCCCCCAGCGTGTTCAGGCCGTACAGCCGCCCGACCCGCTCCGCCACCGGTCCGAGCGATGTCGCGACGGCGCGCGACAGCAGCGGCAGAGAGACGCCCATCAGCGCGGTGGGTAGGACCAGGCCGGCGAAGCACAGTGCGAAGATCGCGGCGGGCGCATCGACGACGCCAGCGAGACCGGTCGCGAGCAGGTCGTAGAGGAACGCCTTCGACAGGAGCGCGAAGACGGCGACCCCCGCCTCGGCGAGCGCGAAGGCCGCGAGCGCGGCGCGCGGCGTCATGCGGTCGGCGATCCGCGCCCCCACGATCGACCCGAGACCGAGGCCCGCGAGGAACGCGCCGACGACCAGCGACGCGGATACGGTGTCCGAACCGGCGAAGATGCCCAGCATCCGTTGCCAGACGATCTGGCACAGCAGCGCCGAGAAGCCCGACGCGAAGAACGCGACCGCGAGGCCGCGCATCGTCCGGGCCGGCAGCGTGTCGGGGCCGGCGTGCTGCGACGGGGTCGTGCTCGGCGGAACGGGCGGGCTCATCGGCAGGCTCGGGTGACGGTCGCGGCGACGGCCCGCGGCACGCGGTCGGAGCGCCCGGCCGCGACCGGCCGACACGACTCCGGGGCGCAGGCTACCGCCGCTCGGACGCCGGTGCCAGGAACGGCGTCACGCGCCCGCCGGGGGCACGCGGGTATAGTCCGCCGGTCCGGAGCCCGACCTGCCGCGAACGTGGAGCACGCCGAGTACGACCGCATGGACCGCGCCGAGGACGGCATGTGGTGGTACCGCGCGCTCCACGCGAACCTCGTCGACGCCTGGACGCGCGCCGAGCGCATCGACGGCGCGATCCTCGACGCCGGCTGCGGCACCGGCGGGCTGCTGCGCGCGCTCGCCGCGCTCGAACCCGCGAGGGTGCGCGTGGGCCTCGACCGCGAGCCGCGCGCCGCGCGCCGCGCGGCCGACAAGGGTGGCGCGCCGACGGTCGTCGGCGACGTCGCCGAGCTGCCCTTCGGCGACGCCCGCTTCGCGGCGGTGTTCTCGGCCGACGTGCTGTACCACCGCGACGTCGATGCACGCCGCGCGCTCGCCGAGACGTTCCGATGCCTGCGGCCCGGCGGGCTGGTGCTCGTCAACGTGCCCGCGTTCGACTGGCTCGCTTCGTACCACGACCGGCGCGTCCACGGAGCGCGCCGCTTCACGCGCGGCCAGCTGCACGCGCTGCTGCGCGAGGCAGGCTTCGTGCCGCTCGCCGTCCGCTACTGGAACAGCCTGCTGTTCCCGGTGATGGTCGCGCGCCGGCTGAGGCCCGCGGGCGCCGACGCGGCAAGCGACGTGGAGCCGCCGCCGCGGTGGCTGGACCGGACGCTCGGAGCGATCTGCAGGCTCGAACGCGCACTCGGCGCGCTCGGGGTGCGCTGGCCCGCGGGCGGCTCGCTCCTCGCGGTGGCGCGCAAGTGAGCGCCGCGCCCTGCCCGACGGCGGCGGCCGCGGCGCCCGCGCTGTCCTTCGTGATCCCGGTCTACCGCGGCGCGCGGACGATCGGCGAGGTGGTCGACGCGATCGCGGGCCTGCGTGTCGAGGGCGGCCACGAGGTGGTGCTCGTCAACGACGGCAGCCCCGACGACAGCGGCGAGGTGTGCCGCGCGCTGACCCGGCGCACCGACCTCGCCGTCACGCTGGTCGACCTGTCACGCAACTTCGGCGAGCACAACGCGGTGCTCGCGGGGCTGCGCGTCGCGCGCGGCGCGCACGTGGTGACCATGGACGACGACCTGCAGAACCCGATCGAGGCGGCGATGCGGCTGTACCGGCACGCGCTCGCCGGCGACTGGGACGTCGTCTACTCGCGCTATCCCGAGAAGCGCCACGCTGCGTGGCGCAACCTCGGCAGCCGGTTCGCGAACGTCGTCGCCGACTGGCTGCTCGACAAGCCCCGCGGCCTCTACCTGTCGAGCTTCCGCTGCATCGCGCGGCTGGTCGTCGACCACGTCGCGCGCTTCGAGGGCCCGTTCCCGTACGTCGACGGACTGATCCTGCAGGCCGCCGGGCGCATCGACAGCCTGGAGGTCGAGCATCGCGCGCGCGAGCAGGGCCGCAGCAACTACACCGTACGCAAGCTGGTGAGGCTCTGGCTGAACCTGTTCGTCGGCTTCTCGGTGAAACCGCTGCGCGTCGCGACCGCGACCGGCCTCGGCTGCACCCTGCTCGGCGCGCTCGCGACGGTCGCGGTCGTCGTCGAGGCGCTGCGCGGCGGGACGCCGCCGGGCTGGGCCTCGCTCGCGGCCGTGACACTGGTGCTCTCGGGCCTGCAGCTGACGATGCTCGGCGTGATCGGCGAATACGTCGGTTCGCTCGTGGTCACCGCGAACCGGCGACCGCAATCGGTGATCCGCGAGATCGTGCGGCCCGCCACCGGCACGCACGGGCCGGAGCGCGCGCAGTGACCGCCCACCACCTCGCGCTCGCGGCGGCGATCCTCGGCGGCGTCGCCGGCCAGCTGCTGCTCAAGGCCGGCTCGGTCGACGCGGCCGGCCTGTGGGCCCAGCTGTCCCGCCCGGCGACGCTCGTCGGGCTCGGCTTCTATGCCGCCTCGGCGATCGCCTACCTGGTCGCGCTGCAGCGGATCCCTGTGTCGGTCGCGTTCCCGAGCGTGTCGGTCAGCTACGTCGCGATCGCGGTGCTCGGCGCGCTGCTGTGGGGCGAGCCGCTCGGCTGGACGAAGCTCGCGGCGCTCGTGCTGATCTGCGGTGGCGTGACGCTGCTCTACCGCGGCTGACCGAGCGCACGCCCCACCGCGTCGATGACCCGCTCGACCGAGGCATCGGGAAGCTGCGGGAACATCGGCAGGCTGAGCACGGTGTCGGCGAGCCGCTCGGTCCGCGGCAGGCCGCCGGGACCGGTGGCCGCACCGGCGAAGGCCGGTTGCCGGTGCACCGGCACCGGATAGTGGATCGCGGTGCGCACGCCTTCCGAATCGAGCGCCGCGCACAGCGACGCGCGATCCGCGGACCGTACGACGAACTGGTGCCACGCGTGGCCACAACCTTCGATCCGCGCGGGCAACCCGAGCGGCAGGCCCGCGAAGGCCTCGAGGTAGCGCGCGGCGATCCGCGCGCGCCGCGCGTTGTCGACGTCGAGCTCGCGCAGGCGCACCCTCAGGATCGCGGCCTGCAGCTCGTGCAGCCGGCTGTTGACGCCCTGCGACACACTGACCCGCTCCCGCCCCCAGCCGTACTGGCGCAGCGCGGCGACGCGCGCGGCCAGCGCCGCGTCGTCGGTGGTCACCATGCCACCGTCGCCGAACGAGCCGAGGTTCTTCGTCGGATAGAAGCTGAACGCGGCGGCGTCGCCGAAGCGACCGACGCGGCGGCCGTCGAGCGCCGCACCGTGCGCCTGCGCGCAGTCCTCGACCAGCACCGCGCCGTGCGCGCGGACGATCGGCACGATCGCGCCGAGGTCGGCGGGCTGGCCGTACAGGTGCACCACGACGACCGCGGCGACTCGGGTCGCGGCCAGCGTCGCCTCGAGCTGCGCCGGATCCATCGTGCCGCGCGCATCGTCGACGTCGACGAGCACCGGCTCCGCGCCGATCGCGGCGATCGCCGCGGCCGTCGCGACCGCGGTGTGCGAGACGGTCGCGACCCGATCGCCGGGCCCGACGCCGAGTCCGCGCAGCGCGAGCGACAACGCGTCGGTGCCGTTGGCGACGCCGACGCCGTGCGCGACGCCCACGTAAGCGGCGAACTCTCGCTCCAACCCCTCGACCTCCTGGCCGAGCACGTAGGCCCCGCCGGCCAGGACCGCGGCGATCGCGGCGTCGATCCGGTCGCGGTGCTCGAGATAGCCCGCACGCGGATCGGTCTGCGGCACGGTGTCGGTGGCCGCGGCGATCGCCGTCGCGTGTTGCGTGAAGGCATTCATGCGTAGTGCTCGAAATGCTCGCGGAAATAGTCGAGTGTGCGGGCGAGGCCCTCGTCGAGCCCGGTGCGCGGAGCCCAGCCGGTCGCCTCGCGGAAACGGCGGTCGTCGGCATGGTAGTGACCGATGTCGATCGCGCGACGCGACGCCGGATAGTCGACCACGCGATAGGCGCCGCGGCCCGCGACCCGCACCAGCGTGTCGGCGAGTGCGCGCAGCGTCACGGGCGGCGACCCGCCGACGTTGAAGACGCGGCCCGCGTGCGCCGGATCGGCCGCGCGCAGCAGCGCATCGACGACATCGTCGACGTAGGCGAGATCGCGCAGCTGCGTGCCGCCCCAGACCTCGAACCCGTCCCCCGCGAGCACGCCCCGGATCCACGTCCCCACGAAGGTCTGGCGCGCGTCGCGGATGCGCATCCGCGGCCCGTAGGTGTTCGTCAGACGCAGCACGCAGGTCGCGAGGCCGTGCACGCGGTGGTACACCAGGTGGTAGCCCTCGGCCGCGAACTTGTGCAAGCCGTTGACGTCCACCGGGTCGATCGGGTGCGACTCGTCGACCGGCAGCCTACGCGGCACGCCATACACCTGTCTCGTCCCGGTGTAGACGATCGACGCCCGCGGCGCGTGCCGGCGGCATGCCTCGAGCAGGTTCAGCTGCGCCTGCGCGTTGATCGACAGGTCCGCGAGCGGATCCTCGATCGATGCGACGTGGCTCGTCTGCGCGAAGAGGTTGAAGACGACGTCGCGGCCGTCGACCAGCGCCGGCGACAGCGCGGGGTCGCGCAGGTCCGCCTCGACGACGCGGACCCGCGGGGACCCCCCGTCGAGATTGCGCCGGTTCGCGCCACCGCCGGGGAGCATCGCATCGGCGACCAGCACGTCGGCGCCGAGCGCATCGAGCCGGCGCGCGAGATTCGAGCCGATGAAGCCGAGACCTCCGGCGAGCAGCACCCGCCGGCCTGTCCAGCCGAACGTTCCTGCATCGACAGGCTGCATCTGCATGGTCCGGCGAGTGTACCGGCGGCCGTGCCGGGCGCCGTGAATACGCTCACGTTCGCAGCGCGACGACCCTTCAGTCGCGAACGACGCGCGTCGCGTGGACCCGCCCGCCCCGGTCGATCCGGGCGGTGACCCGCAGCGCGCCGCCCGACGCTGCGATCGCCGAGTCGAGGTCCGCGCGCTCGCGATCGTCGCCGGTGAGCACCCAGTCCGCGCCGCCGCCGGTGCCGAGCGCATCCGGGCCGAGCGCGGGCAGACGGTTGCAGTCGAGCGCGATCCGTTGCCCCAGGTGGAAGCGCGCAGCGGCACCGAGGTCGAGCCGTGCACGCGGCAGCCCGGCGAGCGTGCCGCGCGCATAGCGTTCGTGCACGCAGGCGACCTCTTCGTCGACGACGACCACGCGGTCGCTCGGTGCGGCGTGCCGGCCGACCTCGGCGATCACGTCAGGCCAAGGCCGCTGCTCGGGCCGTACACGCAGGTACGCGCCCGTCGAGGCGACGACGGTCGCGAGCAGCGCCAGCGCCAGCACGCGAGTCCTCGTCGCGCGCCAGTCCGCGCGCGCCGCCGCACAGCCGAACACGATCGCCATCGGCATCAGCAGCCACAGCGCGGTCCGGTGCAGCAGCACCGGCTGGACCGCGCTCGCGGCGAGCAGTGCGGCCGCGCCCACGGCGGGCACCACGACCCCGACCGCGACGAGCTCGGCGCGCGCACGCTGCCGCCAGGCCGCGTGCGCGAAGGCACCGTAGACGATCGCGGCGAGCGGAAGCGCGACCACCGAGCGCCAGTGGACCTGCCCCAGCACGACCTGCCACGCTACGAAGGCGAGTCGCCACGGATCGAACGGCGATCCGATCCAGGCGAGGCCGCTCGCATTCGTCGCGAGCACGCCCGTCATCGAGACCAGCTGCGGCACGCACAGCAGCGCGAGGACTCCGCAGGCGAGCGCCCAGGCGAGGAACGCGCGACGGCCCGCACGCGTCGCGATCGCCGCGTACAGACCGGCGACGGCGAGCCCGCAGAGGAATGCGAACGAGGTCGAGTGCGTGTAGAACGAGGCCGCGCCGGCCAGCACGATCGGCACGATCGCGAGCGCCACTCGCGCGGAGCCCGCGGCCGCGAGGCGATGCCGCTCGACGATCAGTCTCGCGAACGCCGCCAGCGCGATCGCGATCCAGCACAGCTGCAACGCGTAGGGGCGCACCTCGACGGCGTACTCGAGCGCGAGCGTCGGCAGCAGCCACGCGAGAGCGGCGGCCGCGCCCGCGCGCGGGCCGCCGAGCGTGCGAGCGGCGCCGTGGACGAAGGGCAGCGCGGCCGCGGTCAGCGCGAACGACAGCAGCCGCGCGGCGAATTCGCCGTCGCCGACGAGGCGCGTCCACGCCCAGAGCACGGTGTAGTAGAGCGGCGGGCTCGACTCGAGCCTCCAACCCTCGGTCCACAGTCGCGCGAGCGAGGCGCGCGCATGGTGCAGCGAGAAGGTCTCGTCGATCCAGAGCGCGGGCACCGCCGCGAGCTGCACGCGCACGAGCATCAGCGCCGCGCAGGCGGCGAGCAGCGCGAAGACCACCGGGTCCCGCGCCGCCGCAGGGTCGGGACGCCGCGCCGGCACGCTCACCGGAGCCGGGCCGCGAGCGCTACGTCCCGGGGCCCCGCGCCCGCCCTCACTGCCCTTCGAGGAACGACTTCAGCTTGTCCGCCCGCGACGGGTGGCGCAGCTTGCGCAGCGCCTTCGCCTCGATCTGGCGGATCCGCTCGCGGGTCACGTCGAACTGCTTGCCCACTTCCTCGAGCGTGTGGTCGGTGCTCATCTCGACGCCGAAGCGCATCCG
>JADCHE010000155.1 GCA_020248665.1 Burkholderiales bacterium
CCGGCAGCCTCTCGCCGCTGTCGGCCCGCCAGGTCGCGCGCGCCACGCGCTTCGAGCGCCTCGCGCTCGACGCCGCGCGCCTCGCCGCGGGCGACGCCGCCTACCGCGACGCCACCGCCGCCGCCATCGCGTCGCGCCTCGCCGCGGGCGTGCACGTGCTCGCCGGCACCGCGCTCCGCGTCGAGGCGCCGCGCGCCGCCGATCCGGCGCTCGCAGCGGCCTGCGGCGCACTGCTCGCGTCGGTGGTCGCGCGCGTGCGCTGCGCGCGGATCGGCGTGATCGGCGGCGACACCTCGAGCCGGGCGGTGCAGGCGCTCGCGCCGTGGGCGCTCGGCTGGGTCGGCCGTCTCGGCGGCAGCTCGCCGGTCGTGCGCGCGCATGCCGACGACCCGGCGGTCGACGGGCTCGAGCTGATGCTCAAGGGCGGGCAGATGGGCGAGGACGACGTGCTCGACCGCCTCGTCGACGGCGACGCGCAGCGCCCCGCGGCCTGAGCACCCCGCCGCCCGGGCACCCGAGCGCCGACTGGCCCCTCTACGGCGCGCACCAACCGAATCGGGGCCCGGGGCGGGACACCACGCTCGCGCTTCTCGAAGGCACCGAGGACGCGGTGTCGATCGGGCGGCTGCCCGAGCCGCAGCCCGGGTCCAGACTGGAGGCCTTCCACGAGCGCAATGCCGCGCAGGCGCCGGCGATGCTGCGCCAACTGCTCGACACGGTGATCGCCGACGGCAACGCATTCGAGGCGCTGATGGATGCCGTGCGGGTGTGCTCGCTCGGTCGGATCACCAACGCGCTGTTCGAGGTGGGCGGGCAGAACCGGCGCACCATGCAGGCGACCCGTTGCGGCGCTCGTGGCGCCGGTCGAATCAGGGCAGGTTCTGCAGATCGGTGCGGCTTTCCTTCAGCCTTTCGGTGCCGCGATGGAGCAGCCCGCCTGGAGCCGTCCATCTTCCTCGCTCATCGCTCGCCCAGACGGGCCTTGATGCGGAAGACCTTGGTCAGCAGCTTCCACGACCCGTCCTCGTTCACGAAACCGAGGTGATCCTCGAACCGGGTGCCGGGAATGTCGACCGTGAGATGCACGCGCGCGATCTGTTCGCCCATCACGTCGATGTCGAGCACCTCGTAGGAGGCAGGCCCCTCACCCGGCGCGCGGTTACGCACGCGCTCGATGAAGGAGGCCTTGTCCCAATACGTCGGCCCCGCGGGATCCATGAGATTCATGGCGAAGCGCTCATGGCACATCTTCTCGAAGACTTCGGGCCGCGCATACCAGACCGCCTCGCAATAGGCCTGCGCCTGTTCGAGGATCTGCCGATGCAGTTCGACGGTTCCGCTCATGTCATCGCCTCCATCGTGCCATCGTGGGCACTGTTGCCCGCCCGCACCCTTGACCGGTCGACCTCGACCGGCCTCGCTTACGTGCGGACGGTAGCATGCCCGGCTGCACCAGGCATCGTCTCCTGGAATCCGCCTTCTCGCCGCCGAGCCGCCGCGCGCGCAGGGACTTGGCGAGGGCGTTCGAACGTCCTGTCCCCGCTCGCCGACGGCGACGCGCAGCGGTCCGCCGGCCGAGCGTCGCGCTTGCCGGCGCGGCCGGTTCGCGCCAGCATGGTCCAATGGACCTGCCCACGCCCGAAGCGCTGCTCGCCGCCGCCGAGTCCGGCCGCTCGCTGCCCGCCCCCGCCCCGGTCTCCGGCCCCGTCGACCCCGCCGACCTGGACGCCGCGCTGCGCGTGCAGGCCGGCATCGCCGCGCTGCGCCGCGCGCGCGGCGAGCGCCAGGCCGGCTGGAAGATCGGCTTCACCAACCGCACGATCTGGCCGCTCTACGGCGTGCACCAGCCGATCTGGGGGCCGGTGTGGGACACCACGCTCGTGCTGCTCGACGGTACCGAGGACACGGTGTCGATCGAGCGGCTGCCCGAGCCGCGGCTCGAGCCCGAGATCGTGATCGGCCTGAAGGCCTCGCCGCCGCCTGACGCGGTGGCGCGCGACCCGGCCTCCACCGCCGCGCTGCTCGCCTGCGTCGACTGGGTCGCGCACGGTTTCGAGATCGTCGTCAGCGTCTGGCCCGGCTGGAAGTTCGACGCGCCGCGCGGCATCGCCGCGCAGGCGCTGCACGGCCGGCTGCGCGTGGGCCCGCGCGTGCCGCTCGCCGCGCTCGGCGCCGACCCGGCGGGCGCGCTGTCGGCGCTGCGCATCGTGCTGTCGTGCGACGGCGCGCGCGTCGCCGAAGGCATCGGCGCCAACGTGCTCGACGGCCCGGTGCAGGCGCTCGGCCACCTGGTCGCGGGGCTCGCCGCGCGCGGCGAGCGGATCGCCGCCGGCGCGGTCGTGACCACCGGCACGCTGACCGACGCGCAGCCGCTCGCGCGCGGGCAGGCCTGGCGCACGACGATCGCCGGGGCGCCGCTGCCGGGGCTGTCGCTCGCGGTGCGCTGACCGACCGGCCGCACCGCGACCGGGCCGGCCCGCCTGCGGTATCGTCGCGGCCATGAGCCCCGTCGCCCCCCCCGCCGCCGCGGCGCCCGACGCCGCCGACATCGAGGCCGCCGCCGCCCGCATCGCGCCGTACGTGCGCACGACCCCGGTCCTGGCCGTCGAGGTCGACGGCCGTCCGGTCGAGCTCAAGCTCGAGTGCCTGCAGGTCTCGGGCACCTTCAAGGCGCGCGGCGCGTTCGCGCGGCTGCTCGCGGCGCGCGAGGCCGCCGCGGCCGAGCGCCGGCCGGCCCCGATGCGCGTGGTCGCGGCCTCGGGCGGCAACCACGGCATCGCGGTCGCGCACGCGGCGCGCGCGCTCGGCCTGCGCGCGAACGTCTTCGTGCCGCGCACCTCGCCGCGCGCGAAGCTCGACCGGCTGCGCGCGCTCGGCGCGACCGTGCACGCCGAGGGCGACGAGTACGCGCAGGCCTACGCGGCGAGCCGCACGTTCGCGGCCGAGTACCGCGCGCTCGAGTCGCACGCGTACGACCACTTCGACACGCTCGCCGGCCAGGGCACGCTCGCGCGCGAATGGCTCGCGCAGTCGCCGTCGCTCGACGTGCTGCTGGTCGCCGTCGGCGGCGGCGGCCTGATCGGCGGGATCGCCGCGTGGCTCGACGCGCGGGCGCGCGCCGGCGAGCGCGTGCCGCGGCTGGTCGCGGTCGAGTCCGAGGGCTGCCCGACGCTGCACGACGCGCTCGCCGCGGGCCGCATCGTCGAGGTCGCGCCGCGCGGCCTCGCGGCCGACTCGCTCGGCGCGCGCCGCGTCGGCGAGCTGATGTTCCCGCTCGCGCAGCGACGGGTCGCCGAGGCGGTGCTCGTGCCCGATGCCGCGATCGCCGCCGCGCAGGCCGCGCTCTGGCGCCTCGCGCGCGTCGCGACCGAGCCCGGCGGCGCGGCCGCGTTCGCGGCGCTCGCCTCGGGTGCGTGGCGGCCGGCCGGCGACGAGCACGTCGGCGTGCTGGTCTGCGGCGCGAACGTCGACCTGCGCGCGCTCGCCGACACGGTCGACGCGACGCCCGCCTGAGCCCCGCCCTCTCCCGAAGAGTCGCCGATGGACCCCGCCTCGTTCTTCCAGCCCTCGTACGCCGTCTCCCGCGAGCGCTTCCTCGCCGCGGCCGGCACGCTCGCGTCGCGCCACGACGTCGTCGTCGACTCGCGCGCGCTCGGGGCGCGCGGCCCGTCCGGCGAGACGCTCGCGCTCGACTTCGCGGTCTTCGGCGCGCGCCGCCCGGCGCACGCGCTGGTGCTCTCCAGCGGCACCCACGGCGTCGAGGGCTACGTCGGCAGCGCGATCCAGCACCACGTGCTCGCGAACGTGCTGCCTCGCCTCGCGCTCGCCGACGACACCGCGGTGATCCTGCAGCACGCGAACAACCCGTACGGCTTCGCCTGGGGCCGGCGCGTCAACGAGTCGAACGTCGACTTCAACCGCAACTTCCTCGACGCGTTCGACGCCTCGCTGTGCGACCCCGACTACGAGCGGCTGCACGACGAGATCAACCCGCGCGACCTCGACCCCGCCGCCGAGGCGGCGCGCTGGGCGCGCATCGACGCGTTCATCGCCGAGCACGGCGAGCGCCGCTACCAGCAGGTCGCGATGGGCGGGCAGTACCGCTACCCGCAGGGCGTGCAGTACGGCGGCGCGCGCCAGGAGCAGGGCACGCGGCACCTGCTCGCGCTGGTCCGCGAGCACCTCGCCGAGGCGCGCACCGTGCTCTGGCTCGACTTCCACACCGGGCTGGGCGCGTTCGGCGACTGCGAGCTGGTGACCGGCGCGATGCCCGACAGCGACTGCTACCGGTTCTCGGTCGACGCCTGGCCGGGCTGGATCAAGTCGGCGACCTCGGGCGAGTCGGTGTCGACGCCGCTCAACGGCCTGCTCGACCGCGGCGTGGAGCCCGCGTTGCCCGCCGGCTGCCGGTTCGCCTTCGGCTTCCCCGAGTACGGCACGTACGACCCGATGCGGATGATCCGCGCGATCCGCGCCGACAACTGGCTGCACGCGCACGGCGACCCTTCGGACGCGACCGGCCGGGCGATCCGGGCCGAGATCCTGGAGGTCTTCCGGCCGGCGAGCACGGACTGGCAGCGGCGGGTCGTCGAGACCGGCGCGCGGCTCGTCGAGCTGGGGCTCGCGCGCCTGCCGGGCGCGCGCGCGGCGGCCGCCCGCTGAGGGAGCAGGCGCCCGTCGGGCGCTCGGAGCGCGCCCTCGAAGCCCCCGCGCCGGAACGGCCCCGCCGCCGGCCGGCATCGCAACCGGTCCGAACGGTGCCACAATGGATGGGTCGTCCGTCGGTCGCGCGTCCGTCCGGTCGTATCGCCCGCCGGGAACGCGAGGTCGATGCACACCGTGTCCGCAGCGATTACGATGGCCCGTCCTGATCGCCGCGGTGCCCCCGGGTCCCGGCACGCACCACGGATCGCACCATGGCCGAACTGTCCCCCTCGCAGCGCACCGCAGGCACGGGCCGGATCCTGATGACCGCCGGCGCGCTGGTCGCGCTCGAGGCGATGTGGCAGGGTTCGGTGATCCGCACCGCGATCGCGAGCGGCCTGCTCGCCGTCGGCGGCGGGCTGCTCTTCTTCGCCAAGCGCGCCGACTGACGGCGGCCGGCCCCGGGCCGGTCCTCTCCTCCGCGGGGCTTCCGGGCGCCCGCGACCCGTGCGTCCCACCGAACGGAGCCCGATGGACTTCGAGGCGATCCGCGTCGACGGCTTCCCGATCGACGCCGAGCTGACCGACACCGGCAACGTCGGCCCCGACCTGTCGGCGGCGGCGCACGCCTACCTCGCGACGCCGCGCGCGCTCGTCTGGCGCAACCCCTCGCCCGACTGGAAGCTGTTCGTCGTGCTGCTGCCGCTCGCCTCGCGGCTGTCGCTGATGGCGAACCCGATCTTCGCGCAGCTGGTCCGCGACTGGGGCCACACCATCCGCTTCGTCGGCGTCGACCGCGACCAGTGCGTGCACGACTTCCGCAGCCTGCTGACCGATGCGACGCTGCGCCGGCTGGTCGACGCGCTCGCGCGCTGGCTGCACTCCGACGGTGCCCGTGACGGCACGCCCGCGCGCGCGGCCGAGGCGGCCACGCTCGACGTGCTGTTCGCCGCGCTCGGCGACGCGATGCTGACGATCCTCGAGGCGCGCCGCGACGACTGGGGCCGCCACCTCGCGCGAGAGCATCGGCTCGAGCCCGAGGTGCCGGGCAGCCTCTTCGACCGCGCGTCGCGCTATCCCGACTTCCTCGGCCAGCTGCGCCACGCGCTGCGCCACGAGCTGGTCGATGTCGCGTTCTACGGCAGGGTGCTGCGCTCGATGGACCTGCGCGAGGCCGCTGCCGAGCAGCGGATCGCCGCGCTGGTCGAGGGCACGCTCGAGCCGGTCACCCTGGTCAAGCTCGGTCGCACGCGCGCGGGCCGCCACCTCGGCTGCTACAACTGGCTGCTGACCGGGCCGCGGCATGCCGCCCAGCGTGCCTACGTGCTCGGCAGGCTGCCGCTCTTCGCGCAGTGCTTCGCCGACACGCTGATCGACGCGACGCCGCGCCGGCGCTCGGGACTGCTCGCCGCGGCCGATCACGACGCGCGCACGCGCGGCGCGCCCGACGACGCGCTGCGCCAGGCGGTCGACTCCGGCCAGGACCGCTGGGTGGTCGAGGCGCTGGCCGCGCACTTCGGCGTGCACGACAACGTGCTGCGCGCGCTGTGGCGCCACTGCCCGGCCGCGCTGCAGGCGCCGCCCACCTGGCACCTGAAGCAGATCCTGCTGCGACTCGACCAGCTGCCCGAGCGCAGCTGGCCGCGCGACGACGCCGGCTGGCTGCAGCTCGCGAGCCGGGCGGTGCCGGCAGTCGCCGGCTGAGCCGCTCTTCGGACGCCGCGGCCCCGGTTTCCGGGCAGTCCGCTCGATTGTAAGCACACACTCTACTGGCCAGTGCCGATACGGCACGCGGGGCGGTGCACCCGCGCGACCGCGTCGTATCGCATCCATGGTGCCGTTGCGCCGCCCGCACGGGTCGGCGACGGGCGTCGCGCTGCGACGACGCCCCTGTTTTCGCGACCCCTTGGACGGGTAGCATCGGTCCCCCTTGCCCTCGCGGGCAGACCCGATACGGGACGCAGACGCCCATGGACACGCCCCCCGACCGACCTGCCGGAGCCGACCGTCGCGCGGCCGTCGCGCACCCGCCCCTGCAGCGCACGCTGCGCGCGGCGCTCGAGCTCACCGCCCGCGACCTGCCGGAGTTCGACGCCGGGCTGCGCCGGATGCTGGTCGCGCGCTATCGGGCCGACGAGGGCGCCGCCGCCGCGACGCCGAGCTCGCGCGCCAAGTCGACCCTGCTCGCGCACGAGGCCGCGTTCCGCTCGATGCTGCCGCGGATGGTCGCGCTCGGCCTGAACACCGAGTTCCGGCGCCTCGACGGCGGCACGGCGCTCGACCCGCGTCCCGAGGACGGCGCGACGCCGCGCGCGGCGACGATCGCCGCGTTCGCGCGCGGCTTCGCCGCCGACCATGCGGACGCCCTCGACGAGCTCGAGCGCCGCCTCGCCCACGCGCTCGGCCGCTCGATGCTCGCGCCCCGCGAGAACCCGATGCGCCCGGCGGTGTTCCTGCACGCGGTCGGCGCCTGCTGGCGGGCGGTGTCGGGCACCGATCGCGACGAGGTCGACGTGATACACGCCTACGGGACGCTGTGGGTGCCCTCGCTGCGCCGGACGATCTCGGCGCTGGTCGCCGGCCTGCCGCCGGCGCCCGGCCGCGGGGCATCGGTGCCTGCGATGCCCGCGTCGCCTGCGACGCGTACCGCCCCCGACGCCGTCTCGGTCGTCGAGCGCTGGGCGGCCGCGATGGGCACGACGACCGACCTGCCTCGACCCGCGCCGGCCGATGCGGCGCGCGCACCCGCGCCGCCGAGGATGTCCCCGGAGACGGTCGAGCGCCTGCGTGCGGGCCACGGCGTGCCGACGCCCGACCCGCGCGCCTCGCCCGCCTGAGTCAGCCGGCCCGGCGCGCCCCCGGCCGCAGGTTCAGCCAGACGATCGCACCCACGACCAGCGCCGCGCCTGCCGCCTGCAGCGGCCCGATCGCCTGGCCGAGGATCGCCCACGCGAGCCCCATCGAGGCGATCGGCTCGAAGTTCATCGCCGGTGCCGAGTTGACCGCGCCGAGCCGCGGCAGCACCACGAAGAGCGACGTGAACGCGGTGCCGTAGAGCAGCGACAGCAGCACGAGCCCGGTCCATCCGGTGGCGTCGCGCGGCCACGCGAAGCCGTCGCCCGCGACGCCCCCGACGGTCGCGACCGCGGCCACGGTGACCATGAACCACAGCGTGCGCACGCGGCCGTCGACCTCTCCCAGCCAGCGCGTCGTGAGCAGCAGCGCGAGGCCGAAGCACAGCGACGCGGCAAGCCCGAAGCCCACGCCCGCCGCGAAGCGCGCCGGATCGTCGAGCGAGCGCCCGCCCGAGGCGAGCACGCCGGGCACGTCGAGCGCGAGCGCGAGGCCGACGAGGATCACCGGCATCGCGATCGCGGTCCGGCGCGACGGCCGCTCGCCGCCGCTCGCCCACGACAGCAGCGCGAGCACGACCGGGAAGCTGTTGAAGACCAGCAGCGCGAGCGCGACCGGGATCCGCGCGACCGCCGCGTACAGGCACACGCTCTGCGCCGCGAGCACCACGCCGATCGCGATCGCTCGCCCGCGCGTCGCGCCGCGCAGCATCGACGGCGTGCGCGTCGCCACGAGCAGCAGCGCCACCGCCGCCGCGGTCGCCGCGGAGCGCACCGCGACCGCGGTGACGACGCCGGTCCCGTGGTCGAACGCGAGCCGCGCCGCGACGTGGTTCGACGCGAACACCGTCGCGATGAGCATCAGCAGCGCGACGCCGGCCCAGCGCGGGATCGCGGAGGCGCTCACGGCTCGCCCCGTGCGCGGGCGCGCCCGCCGCCGAGCGGGCGAGCGCCGCTCACGCGCGCCGCTTCAGGTCCTCGCCACCGATGTAGAACCGGTTCCAGGTCGGCGCGATGACGACCTCGGCGAGGCACACGTGCGGCGGCGCGGAGACGACGAAGCCGATCGCGTCGGCAACGTCCTCGGGCCGCAGCATCCGCGCGATCTCCTCCTCCGACGGCGGCACCGGCCGCGACGTCAGGATCGGCGTCGCGACCTCGCCGGGGCAGAAGTGGCACGCTCGCACGCCATGCCGCCCCTCCTCGTCGTTGACGCTCTGCACCAGCGGGTCGAGCGCGGTCTTGCTCGCGCTGTAGGCGACGCCCGGGAAGTCCCTGTACGACCAGCCGGCCAGCGACGAGACGACGCAGATCGAGCCGCCGCCCGCCGCGCGCATGCCGGGCAGCACCGCGTGGACCGCGTTCGCGACGCCGACCAGGTTGATCTGCACGACCTTCGCGAAGCCTTCGGGCGTGAGCCTCGGCCAGGTGCGGTTCGGCACGTTGGTGCCGGCCGCGCAGACCAGCACCGACACCGGACCGTGGCGGCCGGAGATCGTCGCGTGCGCGGCGGCGACCGAGGCCGCGTCCGCGACGTCGGCCGGGACCACCTCGATGCGCAGTCCCTGCGCGCGCAGCTCGGCTGCGGTCTTCTCGAGCTCCTCGGCGCGCCGCCCCGAGATCGCGACGGTCGCGCCCGCGCGGCCCAGCCACGCGGCGGTCGCACGTCCGATCCCGGTGCCGCCGCCGGTCACCCAGGCGAGCTTCCCGTCGAGTCCCTGCTGCATCGCGCCCATCGTCGCCTCTCCTCGTCGCGTGGGTGCGCCGGCCCGCGGACGCGGCCGGCTACACTGCGCGCCGTGCCCGACACCGAACCGATCGACCTCCCCGGCGGCGACGCGACGCTCGAAGCGATTCTAGCGGCCGCGTGGCAACTGCTCGAACGCGGCGCGCGCCGCGCGTCGGAAGACTGGCACTGGCCGGTGCTCGCGAGCGTCGACGCGCGGGATCCGGAACGCGCGGCCGCCGACGCGCGCGTGGTCGTGCTGCGGCGCGCCGACCGCGGCGCGCGCGAGCTCGAGATCCACGGCGACGCGCGCTCGCACAAGCGCGCGCAGCTCGACGCCGCCCCGCGCGCCTGCCTTGTCTTCCACGACCGCGCGCGCGAGCTGCAGCTGCGCGCGTGGGGCCCGGCGCGCACGCACGTCGGCGACGCGGTCGCGCGCCGCGCGTGGGACACGCTCGCGCCCTCGTCGCGCCGCGCCTACCTCGCGCCGCGCGCGCCCGGCGAGCCGACCGGCGCGCCCGATGCGAACCTGCCCGAGGCATTCCGCGACCGGCTGCCCGACGCGGCGCAGTCGGAGCCGGGCTTCGCGAGCTTCGCCGCGATCGTGATGCGGCCGCACGCGATCGAGTGGCTGCGGCTGGGCCGCAGCGGCCACCAGCGTGCGCGATTCGAGTGGGGCGACGAAACGGCCGGGGCCGGGACCGGAGCCGCGCCCGCGTCGACCTGGATCCGGCCCTGAGCCGCGCCGCGCCGCGCGGCGCGGACCCCGCCGACCCGACCTGACGGTGCGCGCGCGGCGCGCCCGCGCTATCGTCGGGGTCCGACCCATTCCGACAGCGAGCGAGCGCATGGCCTCCGCAACCCTGAAGCAGACCCTCGAGCAGGTCGACACCTGGATCCGTTCGGGCGCCGCCGCCCGCGACGTCGAGCGCCTCGCGCGCGAGACGATGGTCCGCGCCTCCGAGCGCATTCCGCCCGAGGCGCTGCGCCGGCTCATCGTGCTCCTCGAGCGGCTGCGCCCGATCGCCGAGCGTGCGGCCGCGGCCGCGCAGCAGGGGGCCGAGACCGTGCGGCGCGCGGCCGAGTCGCGCGCAGGCGCGACGTCGGGCGCGGCGCCGGCGCGGGGCGCCGCGGGGGCGAAGCGGCGCGCGACGAAGGCGCCGGCCGCGAAGGCCCCTGCACGTAAGGCCGCCGCGAAGAAGGCCGCCGCGAAGTCGGGCGCGAAGGCGGGCGCGGAGACGGGCGCGAAGAAGGCCGGTGCGAAGAAGGCCGGTGCGAAGAAGGCCGGAGCGAAGAAGACCGCCTCGAACGGCACCGGCGTCGCGAAGGCGCCGGCCGCGAAGAAGGCGGCCCCGCGCAAGGCCCCCGCGAAGAAGGCCCCCGCGAAGACGCCGTCCGCGAGCAAACCCGCCCTCGCACGCAAGGCGCCCGCCTCGGCGCCCGCTTCGCCGGTCGCGAACGCCCCGTCCGCCGACTGAGCCGGCCGCGTCCCGCCCGCCCGCGCGGGCGGGCGCGCCCTCAGACCAGCGCGTAGGTCGTCGTCGCGTGCGCCGCGAGCCTGCCGTCCGGCGCGAGCAGCTCGACCTCGCCGAACGTCAGCGTGCGGCCCGGCTTGAGCACGCGTGCAACGACGCGCAGCTCGGTGCCCTGCACCGGCCTCATGAAGCTCGTCGTCAGGCTCACCGTCGTCATCGGCCTGAACCCGCCGAGTTGCGACGACACCGCGAGCACCATCGCCGTGTCGGCCGCGGCCATCATCGCCTGGCCGCACACCGT
Source organism: Burkholderiales bacterium (assembly GCA_020248665.1). Classification (GTDB taxonomy): domain Bacteria; phylum Pseudomonadota; class Gammaproteobacteria; order Burkholderiales; family Burkholderiaceae_E; genus UBA4615. Next base: position 10,999 of record JADCHE010000155.1, read on the forward strand.
GCCGCCGACCCGCGCGAGCCGCGCATCGAACGGCAGCCGCAGCGTCGTCTCGCCGCCGCCGATCGCGAGCACCTCGAGCCGCAGGTCCTGCACCCACGGCGCGAACAGCTCCCCGAGCATGCGCTGCGCCTCTTCGACCGTCACCATCGCGACCACTCCCTGATCCGTGCCGGCAGACGATACACGCGGTCCCCGGGCGCGCGATAGCGCAGCGCAGCATCGCGTCGGCTGGCGCGTCGTCCGTAACGGGTGTTACAGTTCCGGCCCGCTCCGCATCATCGCCCGTCGATGTCGTCACGTCCCGAGCCCGGTCCCGCGTTGCCGCCCGAAGCAGCTCCGCCGCCCCGCCGCGAGCCCGTCCTGGTCGAGGAGGCGATCGCGGTCGCCTGCATGGTGGTGCTGGTGCTGCTGACGCTGGCCAACGTGCTGGTGCGCTACTTCACCGACGAGAGCTTCGCGGCCACCGAGGAGGTCTCGATCGCGCTGATGGTCATCATGACCGTCGCCGGCGCCTGCTCGGCCGCGGCCCGGGACCGCCACATCCGCATCGAGTTCTTCTACGAGACCGGCAGCGCCGGCCGGCGCCGCAGGCTCGCGCTGCTGTCGGCGACGATCACCTGCGTGTTCTTCCTCGTGCTCGGGGCGCTGTCGGCGCGCGTCGTCTGGGACGAGTGGCGCTACGAGGAGACGACGATGGCGCTGGGCCTGCCGCGGTGGTGGTACACCGTGTGGGTGCCGGTGATGTGCGTCGTGCTCGCGATGCGCGCGGCGGCCGTCGCGGGCAAGGTGCGCCGCGGGCTGATGCTGCCCGGGGGCGACGGCGGCGGCGACGACGCCGGCTCGCCGCTCACCGGCCATGCGCACGCGGCCGACGTCGACCGCGCGGCGGTTCGCGCGCCGAAGGACGCGACGCGATGATCGCGGCGCTGCTCTTCGCCGCGTTCTTCCTGCTGATGTTCCTCGGCGTGCCGATCGGCGTCGCGCTCGGCGTCGGCGGCATGATCGCGATCGCGCTCGAGAACCCGGACACGATGCTGTGGGGCACGCTCGCCGCGCCGCAGAATTTCCACGCCGGCCTCGCGAAGTACCCGCTGCTCGCGTTGCCGATGTTCGTGCTGGTCGGCTCGATCTTCGACCGCTCCGGCGTCGCCCGGCGGATGGTGCAGTTCGCGATCGCCTGCGTCGGCCGCGGCCCCGGCATGCTGCCGCTGGTCGCGATCCTGGTCGCGATGGTGCTGGGCGGCATCTCGGGCTCCGGCCCGGCGAACGCCGCCGCGGTCGGCGGCGTGATGATCGCGGCGATGGCCCGCGCGGGCTACCCCGCGCCCTTCTCCGCGTCGGTGGTCGGCGCGGCCGCCGCGACCGACGTGCTGATTCCGCCCTCGATCGCGTTCATCGTCTACAGCGTCGTGGTGCCTGGCGCGTCGGTGCCCGCGCTGTTCGCAGCCGGCATGGTGCCCGGCATCCTCGCGGGCCTCGCGCTGATCATCCCGGCAGTGTGGCTGTCGAGGAAGCACGGCTTCGGCGTGGCCGAGCGCGAACTGCCGCGTCCGCCGTTCTGGAAGTCGCTGCGCGAGGCCTCGTGGGGCCTCGCCGCGCCGGTGCTGATCCTCGGCGGCATGCGCGCCGGCTGGTTCACGCCGACCGAGGCCGCGGTGGTCGCGGTGGTCTATGGCCTGTTCGTGGGCATGTTCGTCCATCGGACGATGGGCCCGCGCGAGCTGTGGGACACCTTCCGCGAGGCGACCGAGATCTCGGCGGTCATCATGCTGGTGCTCGGGCTGGCCGCGATCTTCGCCTACGCGGTCGCGACCCTCGGCCTCGCCGACCCGCTCGTCGACGGCATCCGCGCGCTCGGCTGGAGCGGCGCGCTGACGCTGACGCTGGTCGCGGTGCTGCTGCTGGTCGTCGGCATGTTCCTCGACGGCGTGTCGATCTTCCTGATCTTCCTGCCGCTGCTGCTGCCGCTGATGAAGCTGTACCAGTGGGACCCGGTCTGGTTCGGCGTGCTGCTGACGATGATGGTGGCGATCGGCCAGTTCACGCCGCCGATGGCGGTCAACCTGCTGGTGTCGTGCCGCATCGCCGGCGTGCGCATCGAGCAGACCGTGCCCTGGGTCGGCTGGCTGGTGTTCTCGTTCCTGACGGCCGCCGTCCTGGTGGCGGTGTTCCCCGAGCTCGCGCTTTGGCTGCCGCGCGCGCTCGGCTACTGAAGTTCCCGTACGTTCCCCAGAAAGAGGAGACCCCGAGATGAAACGACGCGACATCCTGAAGACCGGCGCCGCCAGCGGCGCGGCCCTCGGCTTCCCGACGATCCTGAAGGCGCAGCAGGCCTACCGGCCCGAGTACAAGATGTCGACGGTCGTCGGCACCGCGCTCGCCTGGGGCCGCTGCGGCGAGCGGTTCGGCAAGCTGGTGTCCGAGCGCACCGGCGGCCGGATCAACATCAAGCAGTACCCGGGCTCCAGCCTCGTGCAGGGCCAGCAGGACCGCGAGTTCGCGGCGATGCGCCAGGGCATCATCGACGTGCTCTGCGGCGCCCCGATCAACTGGTCGGGCACGGTGCGCGAGTGCGGCGCGTTCGCGCTGCCGTTCCTGATGCCCGACCACAAGGCCTACGACGCGCTGATCCAGTCGGACGCGGTGCAGAAGGACTTCTTCGACATCATCCGCAAGGCCGGTGCCGAGCCGCTCGCGGTGGGCGAGACCGGCTACCGCCAGCTGTCGAACAGCAAGCGCGCGGTGAGGAAGCCCGATGACCTCAAGGGCCTGAAGATCCGCGTCGTCGCGAGCCCGATGTACCAGGAGATCATGTCGGGCATGCAGGCGAACCCCACCGCGATGAGCTGGGCCGACGCGCAGCCGGCACTCGCCTCGGGGGCGGTCGACGGGCAGGAGAACCCGATGGAGCTGTTCCTCGGGCTCAAGGTCCACACGCTGGGCCAGAAGTTCGTGACCAAGTGGAACTACTCGAACGACATCCTGCTGATCGCGATCGCCAACCCGATCTGGAACTCGTGGTCGCCGCAGGACCAGAAGATCGTCCGCGAGGCCGCGATCGAGGCCGCGAAGGAGAACATCAGGGAGGTCCGCGAGGTCTACGCCAAGGACGTCGAGGCCGTCCGCGCGCTCGGCGTCGACGTCACGGTGCCGACGGCGGCCGAGATGGAGACCTGGCAGATCGCGTGCCGTCGGCCGTACGCGCGCTGGAAGGCGCAGATCAACCCCGGCCTGATCTCGAAGTTCGAGGAGGTCGTCGCCCGGACCCGCAAGGCCTGAGATGGCCCCGGCGCGCCCCGCTCCGGCCGGCCGCGACGACGGGCCGCCGCACGATCGCACGCTGCTCTTCGCGATGGTGCGGCTGGTCAACCTGACCGCCCGGCCCTTCCAGGAGGGCATCGGGCGGCGGCATCGTCTCGGGCTGTCGGAGTGGCGCGTGCTCGCGGTGCTGCACGAGCATCCGGGGTCGGCTGCGATCGAGATCGCGCAGCGCACCGGGCTCGACAAGATGAGCGTCTCGCGCGCGCTCGCGTCGCTCGAGGCCGCGGGCCGCGTCGCGCGCCGGCCCGACCCCGACGACGGCCGCCGCGCGCTCGCGACGCTGACACCGGCGGGGCGCCAGCTCTACCGCAGCCTGCGCGGCCCCGCCCGCGAGCGCGAGGCGGCGGTCACCGGCGCGCTGACCGCGGCCGAGCGCAGGCAGCTGACGGCGCTCGTCGAGCGGATGACCGCGTCGGTGCTCTCGGCCGACGGCGCGCCGCCCGACGCGCCGCGCTGACGGATCGGCCGCGGGCGCGAGCCGGCCGCGGCCCGATCGTGCAGCGACGCCCGCTCAGCGATACCCGAACAGGTCCGCCCGCGGCGGCGCCGCCCCGTCGGCGCTCCCCGGCGGATCGATCCAGTGCGCCGGACCCTCGGCCCATGCGAGCACCAGCGCACCGAACGGGCAGGCGAGGCTCACCTCGGCGGTCGGCTCGAGGATGACGAAGCAGCCCGCGTGCGCGACCCGCCCGTCGACCTCGAGCAGCCCGCCGCGGATCCAGAGCTCGGTGTGGCCGGTCACGACCAGCCGCGGAATGCGGCTCTGCGGCCGGATCGACAACTGCACCATCCGGTGATCGTCGGCGGTCGGCGCGTAGTCGAACACCGTGCGGCGCACGACCCCGTCGCAGCCGGTGCCCTGCTCGGGGAGCAGGTCGACCGACACGTTGATGTCGGGCGGCACCGACGGCGCCGGGTTGGAGAGCAGCGCGTGGCGGGCGCCGGCGTGCAGGCCGTGCAGCGGCCCGTCCTGCGGCGGGTAGGTCACCGGCCCTTCCAGCCGCGCGACGAACAGCGTGCGCGCGTAGGCGATCGCGTCGTGCGTCGCGCCCTTCAGGTTGATGCCGGCCTGCCCGGCGAGGATCGCGCCCTGGTAGTCGGTCAGGCCGCCGTCGACGAAGTAGCTGGTCGCGACGCCCTGGTGCTGGTGCAGCCCCGAGCGGACCATCGGCTCCATCGCGATCAGCCCGAGGAACTGGCCGCGCTCGTCGTCGCGCCGCACGACCTTCTGCAGGACACCGGCCTTGCCGGCCTCGCGCCAGTCGAGCTCGGCGGGGTCGTACACGTAGGCGCCGCCGCGGCCGCCGCGGCGGTAGGGCTCGGCAGGACGTGCGGCGGTGGCGAGGGTGTCCATGCGGGGCGTCTCCTTCGCCCGGATCGTAACACTCGTGACGATCCGCCGTCGACCGGTCGGGCCGCCGCCGCGGGCGCCGGCGGCCGATGCTGCGGCGCAGCTACCGCGGCCTGCTCGGTCGGCCTACACTGGACCGGTCGCTGCCCGCTCCCGTCCTCCGATGACCCCGTCGACGCCCGCCTCCGGCGAACCGACCGAGACGACCGGCGCCGCCCGCACCGACGCGCCGCGCGCGCCGTTCCCGGTCGTGCGCGAGATCGGGTTCGGCGCGCCGCTGCGCTGGCTCGCGCTCGGCGCGCGCGACTTCCGCGAGCGGCCGGTGCCGTGCCTCTTCTACGGCACGTGCTTCGCCGCGATGGGCTGGCTGCTGGCCGCGCTGCTGCGCCCCGCGCCCGGCACGATGATGGCGCTGACCGCGGGCTTCCTGCTGGTCGGGCCGTTCATGGCGATGGGCCTGTACGAGGTGGCGCGCCGGCGCGAGGCCGGGCTGCCCTGCGACCTGTTGGCCTCGACGCTGGTGTGGCGGCGCAACCTGACCAACGTCGCGATCCTCGGCATCGGCCTCGAGATCGTGATGGCGCTGTGGGCGCGCTCGTCGATGATGGTGATCGCGATCTTCTTCCCGCGCTCGATGCCGAGCGTCGCGGTGCTGCTCGACGAGATCGCGCGCGGGCAGGAGATCGGGTTCCTCGCGACCTGGCTGGGTGTCGGCGCGCTGTTCGCGACGCTGGTGTTCGCCTTCACCGCGATCGCGATCCCGCTGATGCTCGACCGAGGCACCGACGCGATCACCGCGATGCTCGCGAGCGTCGTGGCCTTCGGGCGCAACGTCGTGCCGCTGCTCTTCTGGGCCGCGCTGATCGTCGCGCTGACGGTGCTGGGCTTCGCGACCTTCTTCGTGGGGCTGATCGTCACCGTGCCGTGGGTCGGGCTCGCCACCTGGCACGCGTACCGCGCGCTGGTCGAGCCGGTCGCGACGACGGTGGCCTGAGCCGCCGCAGGCGAAGCGTCAGTCGGCGAGGCGGCGGCCGCCCTCGCGCCGGGCGCGGTCGAGGTCGGCGTCGGCCGCGCGCACCAGCGCATCGAGCCCGCAGGGCCGCGAGCCGCGCGCGGCGGCGCCGATCGTGCAGCTGAGCGACCACAGGTTGCCGGCGATCGACAGCCGCAGCGCCTGCACGTCCTCGTGCAGCCGCGCCGAGAGCACCGGCACCGCGTCGCCGGACGCGCCGGTCAGCACCACCAGGAACTCGTCGTCGCGCAGCAGCGCGAGCCGGTCGTCGGGACGCAGGCGGCGCTGCAGGCACGCGACGACCGCGAGGGTCACCTGCTCGGCGGCGGCCGCGCCGTGGCGCTCGCGGATCCCGGCGAACTGGTCGACGTCGACGATCAGCACCGCGTCGCCGCAGGGCGCACGGCGCACCCGGTGCGCCCGGTGCGTGCCCGCATCGAGCGGTGCGCCCCTGACCCCGGTCATCCACAGCCTCTGCAGCACGTCGCGGTCTCCCACCCGTCGATCCTGCGGGCAGTCTAGGCGTGCGCCCGGCAGGCGGTGCAGGACATCCGTCACGGCCGACGCAGGCGGCCGGGCCGCGCGCGTGACGGCGGTCGCGCCGCGCCGCGCTCAGCCGCGGCGCAGCAGCGCGCGCGCCGCGTCGGCGACGCGGGCCGCGTCGACGCGCGCCTGCGCCTCGAGCCCAGGCGAGTAGCCGACCGGCGCGCGCGGCGCGCCGAGGCGCGCGAGCCGTGCGACGCCCGCCTCCGCGAGCGTCGCGACGATCTCGGCGCCGAAGCCGGCGACCTGCACCGCCTCGTGCACGACCAGCACGCGGCGCGTGCGCTCGGCCGACGCGAATACCGCGTCGCGGTCCCACGGCCACAGCGTGCGCAGGTCGATCACCTCGGCCTGCACGCCCTCGCCGGCGAGCGTCTCGGCCGCGGCCAGCGACCCGTGCACCGCCTTGCTCCACGAGACGATCGTCAGGTCGCCGCCGGCGCGCACCGTCTGCGCGCGGCCGAGCGGCGCCGGCTGCGTCGGATGCACCTCGCCCTCGGTGCCCCAGAGCTCCTTGTGCTCGAAGTAGGCGACCGGGTCGCCGCAGTCGATCGCCGCACGCAGCAGGCCGAAGTTGTCCTGCGGCGTCGACGGCGCGACCACGACCAGCCCCGGCACGTGCGCGAACCACGCCTCGAGCGACTGCGAGTGCTGCGCGGCCGACGCGCTCCAGATGCCGACCGGCATCCGGATCACCGTCGGCACGCGGCCCTGGCCGCCGAACATGAAGCGGTTCTTCGCGGCCTGGTTGACGATCTCGTCCATCGCGCACAGCGCGAAGTCGATCACGCGCATCTCTACGACCGGCTTCAGTCCGGTGAGCGCCATGCCGACGGCGGCACCCACGATCGTCGACTCCGAGATCGGCGTGTCGATCACCCGCTCGCCGCCGAACTCGGCCTGCAGCCCGGCGTACTGGCCGAAGATCCCGCCGCGCCCGACGTCCTCGCCGAGCGCGACCACGCGCGCATCGTCGCGCATCGCCTGCGCGAGCGCGGCGGCGCCGGCCTGCGCGTAGGTCATCCGCTTCACCGTGCTCATGCCCACCTCCCGGCGCCGACGTCCTGCACGTCCGTGTACGCCGCGCCCGGATCGGGCCACGGCGCCGCGGCGGCGGTCTCGATCGAGCGCGCGATCTCGGCGCGCGCCTCGGCGAGCACCGCGTCGATGGCGGCCTGCGCGACACCGCGCGCGGCGAGGCGCGCCTGCGCGAGCGGCAGCGGGTCGCCCTGCATCGCCGCCGCGAGCTCGGCCGGATCGCGGTAGGCGGCCGGGTCGACCGACACGTGCCCCTTGAAGCGGTAGGTCTTCGCGTGCAGCAGCCGCGGCCCGCCGCCCGCACGCACCTGCGCGACGAGCCGGCCCGCGACCGCGTGGACCGCCTCGACGTCCATGCCGTCGACCGCCTCCGAGGGGACGCCGGCCGCGGCCGCGCGCGCCGCCGCGCCGTCGCCGGCCGACATCGCCGCGGTCTTGGTCGTCGCCGACCACTGGTTGTCCTCGCAGACGAACAGCATCGGCAGCCGGAACGCCGCGGCCCAGTTCAGGCTCTCGGCGAACGGCCCGCGGTTGATCGCGCCGTCGCCGAAGAAGCTGACCGCGATCGCGTCGACGCCGCGCAGCTTCAGCGACTGCGCGGCGCCCACCGCGATCGGGATGCCGGCGGCGACGACGCCGTTGGCGCCGAGCATGCCGACCGAGAAGTCGGCGATGTGCATCGAGCCGCCCTTGCCGCCGCAGTAGCCGCCCGCACGGCCGAAGAGCTCGAGCATCATCCGCGTCGGGTCCGCGCCCTTGGCGAGCGTGTGGCCGTGGCCGCGGTGCGTCGAGGTCAGGCAGTCCTCGCGCCGAAGGTGCGCGCACACGCCGGCCGCGACCGCCTCCTGGCCGGTGGACAGGTGCAGCGGCCCGCGCACGTTCGCGTTGCCGGCCGCCTGGCCGAACGCGGCGACGCCGCCGCGGCTCGCTTCCTCCGCGGCGTCCTCGAACGCGCGGATCCGGCACATCGTCCGGTACAGGGACATCAGGGGTTCGTTCGGGGCGCTCATCGCTGCGGCCGGGTCCAGGGTCGGGGAATTGTACGGGACCGCTTCCGCGCGACCGGCGGCGCCTCGTTCCGGGGATCGGCGTGGCAGACTGCCGCCATGGCCTTCGACCTCTACGCGATCTCGCCCTCGGGCGCCGTCCAGGACCGCACGCGCATGGAGCGCGCCGCGGCGCGCCTCGCCGACGCGGGCATCGGCGTGCGCTTCGACCGCACCGCGTTCTCGCGCGCGCAGCGCTTCGCCGGCACCGACGCGCAGCGCGCCGCCGCGTTCGGGCGCGCGGCGGCGCAGCGCGCGCCGGTGGTGATGATCACGCGGGGCGGCTACGGCCTCACCCGCTATCTCGATGCGCTCGACTACGAGGCGCTCGCCGCCTCCGGCAAGAAGTGGGTCGGCGTCTCCGACTTCACCGCCTTCCAGCTCGCGATGCTCGCCCGCGCCGGCGCGGTCACCTGGGCGGGCCCGGCGCTCACCGACTTCGGCGCCGAGGACGGCGTCGACGGGACCACGCTCGACGCCTTCGGCGAGGCGATGCGCGGCGAGCTCGAGGTCCTCGGCTTCGGGTACTCCGGCCCGAAGGACGTCGAGGCGCGCGGCACGCTGTGGGGCGGCAACCTGAGCGTGCTGTGCGCGCTGCTCGGCACGCCCTGGTTCCCGCAGGTGCGGCGCGGCATCCTCTTCGTCGAGGACGTCAACGAGCACCCGTACCGCATCGAGCGGATGCTCACCCAGCTGCTGCACGCGGGCGTGATCGACGCGCAGTCCGCGGTGCTCGTCGGCCAGGTGAGCCGCTACCGCCTCGCCGAGCACGACCGCGGCTTCGACATGCCCGCGGTGCTGCGCTTCCTGCGCGGGCGCACCCGCACCCCGATCCTCGCCGGCCTGCCCTACGGCCACGAGATGCCGTGCATGACGCTGCCGCACGGGGCGAAGGTGTCCCTAGCCACCGAGGGCCGGACCTGCTGGCTGCGCCTGCCGCACGCGCACTGAGCCGCAGGCGATGATCGGCGGCCTGCTGCAGCTGCTGGTGTTCCAGGGGATCGGCGAGCTGCTCGCGCGCTTCGTCGTGCCGGTCGTGCCCGGTCCGGTGCTCGGCCTCGTCGCGCTGCTCGCGTGGCTGCGTGCGCGCGGTCGCGTCGGCGAGGGGCTCGACACGGTCGCGGGCGCGTTCTCGCGCCACCTGGGGCTCCTCTTCGTGCCGGCGGCGGTCGGCGTGGTGATGTTCGTGCCGCAGCTGCGCGAGCACCTGCCCGGGCTGCTGGTCGCGCTGGTCGCGAGCGTGGTCGCGACGATCGCCGTCTCGGCGTGGCTGCTGAAGGTGCTGTCGCCGCGCGAGGACGGCGGGGGCGCGGGCGGCGGCGCGGTCCGCGAGGACGTCGCCCTCGAACCGCCCTCGCCGCCCTCGCCGCCCTCGCCGCCCTCGCCGCCGGAGCCGCGCCGGTGACCCCGCAGCTCCCCGAGATCCGGGAGATCTGGGTCTACCTGTCGGGCAGCCCGCTGCTCGCGCTGACCCTGACGCTCGCCGCGTGGCAGCTCGGCACCTGGGCGTACGAGAAGAGCGGCCGCAACCCGCTGGTGAACCCGGTCGCGATCGCGGTGGTCGCGGTCGCCGCGACGATCGTCGCGATCGGCATGCCCTATGCGACCTACTTCGAGGGCGCGCAGTTCGTCCACTTCCTGCTCGGCACCGCGACCGTCGCGCTCGCGGTCCCGATCCACCGCGGCCTGGCCGCGCTGCGCGGCCGCGTGCTGCCGCTGCTCGCCGCGCTCGTGGGCGGCGGCGCGGCCTCGATCGCGGTCGCGATCGGCATGGCGCGCCTCCTCGGCGTCGACGCCCCGCTGCAGCAGGGCCTGTGGGCGAAGTCGGTGACCGCGCCGATCGCCATGGGCGTGGCCGAGCGGATCGGCGCATCGCCGACGCTGACCGCGGTCTACGCGGTGGTGACCGGCGTGCTCGGCGCGGCGCTCGGCCGCTTCGTGCTGGATGCGGTCGGCTGCCGCGCGTGGTGGCAGCGCGGTGCCGCGATCGGCATCGCCGCGCACGGCATCGGCACCTCGCGGGCGTTCAACGTGCATCCGGAGGCGGGCGCGTGGGCGAGCCTCGCGATGGGGCTGCACGGGGTGCTCGGGGCGGTGCTGATCCCGCTGGCGTTCGCGGGCTGAGCGACCGCGCACGTGCGCGGATCCGGTACCGTAAGCGGCCCCGACAGGCCAGGACGCCACGATGCCGAAGGACGCCGCCGATCCGCGGGTGCGCCGCCGTGCCCGCCGCACCGCGCCGCGCGTCGGGCACGACCCCGAACCGCACGCCCTGCCCGACCCGGATCGGGCGCCGCAGCCCGATCCGCTCGACGCCGCGTACTCGATCCTCGCGTTCACGATGAACCGCTGCGTGGTCGACCAGATGCTGCGTTCGGCCAGGCAGTTCGGCGGCGACTACGAGCGACTGATCCTGTGGGGCGTGGTCGCGCACCTGAACGTCGCGCACCTGATGCCCCCGGGCAGCCTGCCGTCCTCGGTGCTGGACCCGCACGGGCTCGTCCCCGGCGCGAGCGAGCGGCTGCGGCCGGTGCGCACCAGCGACCTGGCGCAGATCACCGGCATCCCGCGCGAGACAGTGCGCCGCAAGCTCGGGGCGCTCGAGCGCGACGGCTGGATCCGCCAGGACGACGCCGGCTGGTTCCTCGACGTCGAGCGGCTGGATCCCTCGGTGCGTGCGTTCACGCTGCAGTCGATCCGCAACTTCCTGCAGGCCGCGCGCACGATGGACGCGGCGATCGCCGACGCAACGCCGGCCGCGGTCAGCGGATCACGTACTGCGCGCTCAGCCGCAGCTCCGCCGACGGCGCGAACGACGGGCGCTCGACGTAGCCGACCGCCGCCGCGCCGAGGTTGACGTACGAGCCCCACAGCGGCACGACGCGCGACACCGCGACCGCGACCGGCACGGTCCAGCGCGAGCCGGACGGCAGCTCCCAGTTGTACGTCGCCTCGACGTTCACGCCGGCGCTCCAGCCGTCGCCGAGCAGCCGCGTGGCGAAGGGCTGCACCGTGGTCACGTTCACCCGTGCGCGGGCGTCGTCGCCGGCGAACGACCGGACATGCTGCGCGAGACCGCCCCAGGTCACCGGCTGGCCGGTCCTCGCGAACAGCACCGCCGGGCCGGCCGACCACTTCCCGGCGCCGAGCGCGTCGTCGGTCGCGGTCGGCAGGTTGATCGCTGCGCCCCAGCCGACGAAGGTCGAGGCCGTCGTGTCGGGCACGTAGTACGGAACCAGCGTGAGGTCGCCGAGGCCGCGGGCGCCGGACGGCCACGACACCGAGCGCAGCGGCAGGATCGTGCGCAGCAGGAACGCGGCGCCGTCCGGGCGCGGCACGAAGAACGACGGCTGGACGCGCAGCGCGTGGTGGGTCGCGTCCCCGGGGCCCACCCGGAGCTCCGTGCGGTACTGGACCGAGGCGGAGGTCACCGGGGCGAGGGGATTGGCGAGCTCCGCCGCGACGGCCTCGACACCCGTCTCGGCCCGTTCCCGGGCCGGCGCGGCCGAACCGAAGGCGGCCAGCGACGTCGCGAGCAGGCCCGCGGCGAGTCGCAGGGCGCATCGGCCGGGCATGGAACGGGACGGTTCGCGGCTGCGGCGGGTCGGGCAGGTCATCGTCGGATCGATCGGCTGCAGCGGACTGTAGCCGCCCCGCACCCCGTGCGCGCGCCCACCGTGCCCAAAATGGGCATTCCCCGGCTCGACCCGCCGGCGGCGGACAGTCACCATCATCGACTCGAGCGTGGCCCGCCCCGCCACGTCCCGTGCGTATCGCCCATGACCCCCATCCCGTCGCATCTCCGCATCCTCGCCTGCGCGTTCTCGGCCCTCGTCGGCGCCCTCTTCGAGCCACGCCCGGGGATCGCGCAGCCCGCCGCCGCCGCGGCTTCGCAGGACGGCTTCTCGTGGACGCTCGACGCCGCCGGCCAGGGGCTGTTCGCCGCGCACGCGTTCTGGGGCCTCGCGCAGACCTTCGCTCCGACCGCCGGATACGACAGCCGCGGTGCCTGGTTCGAGACCTACGTCCGGCCGGGCGTCACGGTCCGTCGTGCGCTCGACGCGGCGACGGCCGTCTACGGCGGGGTGTCGCTGGTCGCCTCGGGCACCCTCGGCGACGACGTCTTCCTGCAGGGCGACACCGGCCGGGTGCTCGTCGACGACGCCTACCTCGGCGTGCGACGCACGCTGCGGGGCGGGACCGTCATCGACGCGTCCGCCGGGGCGCAGCGCTACATGCTCGGCCACGGCCTGCTCCTCGCGGTCGGCGCGGGCAACGGCTACGAGCGCGGCGCCGTGACCCTCGCGCCCCGCCGCGCGTGGGGCAACACCGCGATCGTGCGGGCCACCCACGGGCCGGCGACCGTCGAGGCCTTCTGGCTGGATCCGAACGAGCTCGCGTCGAGCGACACCGGAACGCAGCTGGCCGGCGGCCGCGCGCAGTGGGCGCCCGATGCGTCGACCTCGTTCGGCGTCGCGTGGTTCGAGGTGCTGCGCTCGACGGCACCGTACCCGCAAGCCCCGGTGCGGCTGATCGAGAACGGCCGCGACGGACTGGCCGTCACGGACCTGCACGCGCGCTGGGCGCCGACGACGGGCCCGCTCGCCGGGCTGTCCGTGTCCGGCGAACTCGCGATCCAACGCAATGATCGCATCGCGATGAAGGCGATCGGCTGGGGCGGCGAGGTGGGGTGGCGCATCGCCGGCCTGCCGCTGCAGCCACGCGTGAGCTGGTCGCCGCGCTACTTCTCGGGCGACCAGCCGGGCACCCCGGACCGCCTCGAGCGCTTCGATCCGCTCTTCTACGACGCGTCGCCCGCGACCTGGTCGTCGGGCGGCAACGGCTCGCTCGCGTTCTACAACTCGAACCTGCGCGTCGACCGGTTCCGCGTCGACCTGACGGTGTCGCCGCGCGACTTCGTCAACCTGAACTACTGGAACGTGCGCGCGGCGCAGGCCGACAGCCCGATCCAGTACGGCCAGGCGGGCCGGCTGGTGGGGCAGGGCGGCGGCGTGGCGCTCGTCAGCGGCGTGCCGGTGCGGCCGCTGACACAGGAGCTGTATGCGGAATGGACGCGGGCCCTGTCGCAGCGCGTGTTCCTCACCGCCGGATTCGGCATCGCGGTGCCCGACGACGGGCTGAAGGCCCTCGTCCCCACGGGCGCGCGGACCTGGGTGGGCGGCCTGTTGAATCTCGCCTATCGTCACTGACGCGCACGCATCCCGAAACACTGAGACCGACGATGATCCGACACCTCGCCCGCGCCGCTGCCGCGCTCCTCGCCGCCTGCGCCGCCCTGCTCGCAGCGCCCGCCTCCGCGCAGGGCACGCCGCCGAACATCCTGGTCATCATGCCCGACGACGTCGGCTACTCGAACGTCGCGATCTACAGCCACGGGATGATGGTGCCGACGCCGAACATCGACCGCATCGGCCGCGAGGGGCGCCTCTTCACCGACCACTACGCCCACCCGAGCTGCACGCCGGGCCGCGCCGCGTTCATCACCGGGCAGATGCCGATCCGCACCGGCCTCACGACGGTCGGCACGCCGGGCTCGCCGGTCGGGCTCGATCCCCGCGACCCGACGCTCGCGAAGGTGCTCAAGCCGCTCGGCTACGCGACCGGCCAGTTCGGCAAGAACCACCTCGGGGACCGCAACTCGCACCTGCCGACGGTGCACGGCTTCGACGAGTTCTACGGCAACCTCTACCACCTGAACACCGAGGAGGAGCCCGAGCTGCGGATGTGGCGCAAGGACCCGGGGTTCCAGTCGCGGTACCAGCCGCGCGGCGTGCTCGACTGCGTGGCCACCGACGTCGACGACCGCACCGACGACCCGCGCTTCGGTCCGATGGGGCGCCAGCGCTGCCGCGACACCGGGCCGCTGACGACGGCGCGCATGCCCACCGTCGACGAGGAGTTCCTCGCCCGCACGAAGCAGTTCATCGAACGCTCGGCGAAGGACGGCAAGCCGTTCTTCGCGTGGTTCAACCCGAGCCGCATGCACATCTACACGCACCTCAAGCCCGAGTCGCGCCACCTCGCCTCGGACATCTCCTCCGAGTTCGACATCTACGGCAGCGGTCTGATGGAGCACGACGGCCACGTCGGCCAGCTGCTCAAGCTGCTCGACGACCTGAAGCTCGCCGAGAACACGATCGTCGTCTACACCACCGACAACGGCGCGATGGTGTCGTGGTGGCCCGACGGCGGCGCCACGCCCTTCCGCGGCGAGAAGGCCACCACCTGGGAGGGCGGCGTGCGCGTGCCGCTGCTGGTGCGCTGGCCGGCGCGCATCCCGAAGGGCTCTATCTCCAACGGCATCCAGACCCACGAGGACCTGTTCACGACGCTCGCCGCCGCCGCGGGCGCGCGCGACGTCGCCGCGCAGCTGCGCCGCTCGCACAAGGTCCACATCGACGGCGTCGACAACCTGGCGCACTGGACCGGCGACGCGCCGTCGCGTCGCAACAGCGTCATCTACTACAACGAGGGCGACCTGACCGCGGTGCGGATCGGTCCGTGGAAGTCGCACATGAAGGTCCGCGACGGCTTCTTCGACTCGCTGCGCCCGAGCGCGCTGGTGTTCAACCTGCGGATGGATCCGTACGAGCGGCACGGCGGGCAGAAGGCCGACGACCTGGCGATGCGGCTGGGGATCGCCTGGGGCGGACAGGTCTACGACCTTCTCGACGAGCACCAGCGATCGCTGGTGGAGTTTCCGCCGCGGCAGAAGGGCGGCTCGCTGAGGGAGCGCTGACGGCGCGGCCGCGCGCCGCCCGCTAGAGCAGGTCCTCGGGCGCGAGCACCGCGTAGACCCGCTGCAGGAAGCGCCTCCACGCGCTCGCGCCCGGCTCGGTGTCGAGGCGGCGCACCACGCCCGACGGCTCGGCCTCCTCCCACGCGATGCGGCCCTCGTGCATCACGACGCGCCACGCGCTCTGCGGCGCGGCGTTGCGGTCGAAGATCGCGGCGACGTCGGCGGCGAGCGCCTCGCTGCGGACCAGCGCGCCGACCTCGGTGTTGACCTTGACCGAGCGCGGGTCCAGGTTCAGCGATCCGACGAACACGGTGCCGCGGTCGATCACGAAGGACTTCTCGTGCAGCGCCGCGCGCGAGCTGCCGCCCAGCGCGTCTCGGATCCGGACCTTGCCGTCGCGGCCCGGCCCGCTCGGCTTGAGCTCGTACAGCGACACGCCCGCCTCGAGCAGCGCGCGGCGGTAGTTCGAGTAGCCGGCCTGCGCGGGCAGCACGTCGTTCGAGGTCAGCGAGTTGGTCAGCACCCGGACCGAGACGCCCTCGCGCACCAGCGCGCCGAGCGTCGCGACGCCTTGGGCGCCGGGCACGAAGTACGGCGCGACGATGCGCAGTTCGCGCGAGGGACGGGGCGCCAGCGCGCCGAACTGGCCGGCGAGCAGCAGCCGCCGGTCCTGCGCGCGCAGCGCCGGGTCGTTTGGGTCGCGGCGCAGCTTCTCCGGGTCGTCGACCAGCAGGCGCGCTTCGCCGAAGCGCCAGTCGAGGTCGCCGCAGCGCAGCCGCTCGAGCAGCGGCGCGCCCGCCAGGGCCTTCGCGTACGGCGAGCCCTCGACGCGCGTCTCGTGCGCGGCGAACCACTCGCGCAGCGCAGCCCGCTGCGCCGCGTCGCCCGCGACGCGGCGGAACGCCTCCAGCGGCACCGCGAACTCGCTGTTCCAGTAGCGGTCGAAGCTGGCCGAGGTCTCGGCGACGATCGGCCCCGCCGCGAGCAGGTCGAGGTCGTGGTAGTCGAGGTCCTCGCGCGCCTCGAAGTACTCGTCGCCGAGGTTGCGTCCGCCGACGATCGCGACGGCGTTGTCCGCGATCCACGCCTTGTTGTGCATCCGGCGGTTGATCCGCGAGAAGTCGCCGATCACCTCGAACCAGCGGCGCAGCGTCCAGTAGGAGCGGTTCGCGGTCGGGTTGAAGACCCGCACCTCGATCGACGGGTGCGCGTCGAGCTGCGCGAGCGCCGCGTCGGCGTCGGCCAGCGTCCAGTCGTCGATCAGCAGCCGCACCCGCACGCCGCGCTCGGCGGCACCGAACACCCGGCCCAGCAGCAGCAGGCCGGAGGTGTCGCCGTGGACGATGTAGTACTGCAGGTCCAGGGTGCGCTCGGCCTGCTCGGCGAGCGCCGCGCGCGCGATGAACGCGTCGAGCCCGCGCTCGAGCGGCAGGAAGCCGGAGACGCCCGGCCGGGCGTCGAGCCTGGCCGCGATCGTCGCGTGCAGTCCGGTGGCCGTGCCGGGGTCGATCGCCGACGACGGCGTGCGCGGGACCGCGGCGAGGTCGATCGACGCGCAGCCGGCCGTCCCGAGCGCGACCGCGACGAGGGCGACGGCGACGGCGAGCCGCGCGGACAGGGCACGGATGCGGCGGCGGATCATGCGGTGGCGGTCGGGGGAGCCTGACCATCACTGTAATCGCGTTGCGCCGGACCGGGCCGCCCGCGACGACCCGCACACGGCACGCGCCGCCCCGCTGCCGCGACAGCTCGGCCGTGGCCCGGGTCGGTCGCGAAGGCGACGTCGCCGTAGCGCGCGAGCGCTTCGGTGCCGGTGTTGTCGCTGTCGGTCATCACGCCCCAGGCGAAAAAGCGCCCGGGCGCCTCGCCGAACGCGTCGCGGAAGTCGAGCCGCAGGTCGCGCGAGAGCGGCTGCCAGCGGCCGAGCGCACCGGCGGCCGGCGACGCGACGAGCATCATCACGCGGCTCGAGTGCGGGTTCGGCACGATCGTGCCCACCGGGGCCGCGTCCGAGGCGACGTACATCAGCGTCGCGTACGGCATCTCCCGCCCGGACAGCGAGCGCGCCAGCTTCATCGCGGTCCGGTCGGTCCACGCGAGCTTCGAGCGATCGCCGTCGAACGCGAAGAGCAGGCGCGCGGCCGAGTCCTCGCGGGCGGCCACCGCGTTGTCCGCACCGGGCGGCGCGGCGAGCACCTTCCAGCGCCACGACACCACCGGTGCATGGCGCGTGTCGACCGGGTGGGCGCGCATCACCATGCTCACCGAGCCCGCTTCACCCCGTACGGCGTCTGCCGCGCCGCCTCGCTGATCGCGAGCACCGCCGGGTGCGAGAGGCGCCGCTCGACCGAGATCGCGAACGCCTGCTCGCGGACCGCGTCGGTGTGGCCGATCGCCTTCACGCCGAGGGTCCTGCAGATGTAGTCGGCCACCAGCTCCGGCGCCGAGAACAGGCCCACGCCCTGCTCGGCGAAGGCCTTCAGCAGCGCGGTGTCGTCGAACTCGGCGACGATGCGCGGCTGCACGCCCTGCGACTCGAACCAGCGCAGCAGCCGCGGCCGCACGCCCGCCCCTTCTCCGTGCAGCAGCCACGGCGCATCGTGCAGGCACTGCGGGAACGGCCCGCGCAGCCGCCTGGCGAGCGAGGGCGCGGCGAGCACCGCGATGCCGCAGTCGATCAGCAGGTGGTTGAAGGCGCGCACGCTGACGCTCGCGTCCATCGGCCGGTCGGACAGGACCATGTCGAGCCGGTGCACCGCGAGTTCGCCGAGCAGGTCGTGCAGCCGGCCCTCGTGGCACAGCAGCTTCGGCGGGTCGGGGATCGACAGCGCGGGCTGCAGCATCGAGAACGCGACCGAGCGGCCCAGCACGTTCGACACGCCGACGCGGAACACCGACGGATGCTCGCCCGGGCGCGCGCGCAGCGCCTCGAGCAGCTCGTCGCCCGCGGTGAACGCGCGGTCCGCGTACTCGAACACCGTGCGCCCGGTGTCGGTCAGCTCGATGCCGCGCCCCGAACGCCGCAGCAGCCGCGCGCCGAGCTGCTCCTCGAGCAGCCGCAGCTGGCCGCTGATCGACTGCGCCGTCACGTGCAGCTTCTCGGCCGCCCGGCCGACGCCGCCGGTCTTCGCGACGGTCCAGAAGTAGTGGAGGTGCTTGTAGTTGAGGCTCGCCATGACCTGGAGCTTACTTCGGGAAAACCGAAGAGTGGCCCCCGAACATTCGAGCGATGGGGGATTTGTCCAAGTCACAGAATCGTCATACGTCGACAGAACCGACGGGTGTCGCATTCCGCGTCGCCGCCGGCCCCACCCTCCCCTCGACGACCGAACCAGGAGACCCGTTCATGGCCCGCCGTTCCTTCCTCAAGAATGCCGCGATCGGTGCCGGCGCCGGCACGATCCTCGCCGCGCCCGCGATCGTCAAGGCGCAACCGACCATCCGCTGGCGCTGCTCGTCGGGGTTCCCGAAGGCGCTCGACACCATCTTCGGCGCGGCCGAGGACTGTGCGAAGCGCGTCTCGGAAGCCACCGGCGGCAAGTTCCAGATCACCGTCGCGGCCGCCGGCGAGATCGTCCCGATGCCGCAGGCCGCCGACGCGGTCGCCGCCGGCACGGTCGAGTGCTCGCACACCGCCGCGTTCTACTACGTCGGCAAGGATCCGACCTGGGCGCTGGGCACCTGCGTGCCGTTCGGCATGAACTTCCGCCAGATGAACGCGTGGTGGAAGGAAGGGGGCGGCGAGAAGCTGTTCAACGACTGGCTCGCGCCGCAGGGCATGCGCTACCTCCTCGGGGGCAACACCGGCGCCCAGATGGGCGGCTGGTTCCGCAAGGAGATCACCAGCCTCGAGGACGTCAAGGGCCTGAAGATGCGGATCCCGGGCCTCGGCGGCCGGCTGTGGGCGGCGATGGGCGCGGTGCCCCAGCAGATCCCCGGCGGCGAGATCTACGCGGCCCTCGAGAAGGGCACGATCGACGCGACCGAGTGGGTCGGCCCGTACGACGACGAGAAGCTCGGCTTCAACAAGGTCGCCAAGTTCTACTACTACCCGGGCTTCTGGGAAGGCGGCGCGTCGCTCGGCTGGCTGATCAACAGCAAGGCCTGGGACGCGCTGCCGGCCGAGTACAAGCAGATCCTGACCGCGGCCTCGCACGAGTCGAACAACGCGATGATGGCCCGGTACGACGCGCGCAACGCGCCGGCGCTTCGCCGCCTGATCGCCGGCGGCACGCAGATCAAGCCGTTCTCCCGCCCGGTGATGGAAGGCTTCTACAAGGCCGCCCAGGACATGTACCGCGAGATCGGTTCGGGCAACGCGAACTTCAAGCGGATGCACGACTCGTACGCGGCCTTCCAGCGCGAATCGGTCAGCTGGATGCGGGTGACCGAGAACACCTTCGACGACTTCATGGCCGCGATGCTGCGCACCTGAAGCCGGTGTGCCGCGGCGGCGACGCCCGCCGCGGCACGCGACCTCCGATCCCCTCCTCTGTCGATACCTGAAGGGCCGGTGCCAGCCGGTGCCCGCCGCGGAGATCTCGTGAACGCCCTGCTCGGCCTGTCCCGCGTCATCGACGCGGTCAGCGAACGGATCGGCCGGTTCGTCTACTGGCTGCTGCTCGCCGCGGTGCTCGTCAGCACCGTCAATGCCATCGTCCGCAAGGCGTTCTCGGTGGGCTCCAACGCGTATCTCGAGACCCAGTGGTACCTCTTCGCGACGATGTTCATGCTCGGCGCGGGTTACGTGTTGCTGCACGACCAGCACGTCCGCATCGACGTGCTCGCGGGCAGGTGGTCCAAGAAGACGCGAGCCTGGATCGAAGTGGTCGGGCTGGGCGCGGTCCTGATCCCGCTGTGCCTGGTCATCGCGTGGATGTCGTTGCCCTCGGTGATGATGGCCTACACCTCGGGCGAGGTGTCCGCGAACCCCGGCGGACTGATCCGCTGGCCGCTGTACGTGCTGGTGCCGATCGGCATGTGCCTGCTCGCGCTGCAGGCGCTGTCGGAACTGATCAAGGAGATCGCGTTCCTCTCGGGCCGCGGCGAGGATCCGCACGCGGTGCACGAGCCGACCCCGGAGGAGATCCTCCTCGAGGAGATGCGCAGGGAAGCGCAGGCGCAGGCAGCCGCCGCGACGCCGGGAGCCCGGTCATGACCGCCTGGCTCGCCGCGAACATCGCCCCGGTGATGTTCGCCTCCCTGCTGCTGTTCCTGCTGACCGGCTTCCCGGTCGCGTTCGGGCTGGCCGCCACCGGCATCGTGTTCGGCTTCGTCGCCGTCGAGATGGGGCTCGCGCCCGCGCAGTTCTTCAACGCGCTGCCGCTGCGCCTGTACGGGATCATGTCGAACGACACGCTGCTCGCGATCCCGTTCTTCACCTTCATGGGCCTGATCCTAGAGCGCAGCCGAATGGCCGAGGACCTGCTCGAGACGATCGGCCAGGTGTTCGGCCCGATGCGCGGCGGGCTCGCGATCGCGGTCGTGCTCGTCGGCGCGATGCTCGCGGCCACCACCGGCGTGGTCGCCGCGTCGGTGATCGCGATGGGCCTGATCTCGCTGCCGATCATGCTGCGCTACGGCTACAACCGACCGCTGGCGGCCGGGGTGATCACCGCCTCGGGCACGCTCGCGCAGATCATCCCGCCGTCGCTGGTGCTGATCGTCATCGCCGACCAGCTCGGCCGCTCGGTCGGCGACATGTACCGCGCCGCGTTCATCCCGGCGTTCGGCCTGGTCGCGATCTACGCGGTCGCGGTGATGGCGATCGCGGTGGTGCGCCCGAAGTGGGTGCCGGCGCTGCCGATCGAGGCGCGCCTGTTCCGCGAGGCGAGCGGCTCGTCGGGCTACGCGTCGCTGTCGGTGCTGACCGGCCTGTCGGTGCTGGCCGGCGCCGTCCTCTTCGCGTACTACCCCGAGCTCCTGAAGGCCCTCGGCAGCACCTCCGAGTACGCGCCGCCGACCGACGAGCGCGTCGTGATGGCGCTGATGGTCACGATCGCGTTCGCGCTGGTCGTCGCGCTGATCGACAGGGGCTTGGGCTTCAACCGCCTGTCGCAGCTCGCCCGCCGCGTGACCTTCGTGCTGATCCCGCCGCTGCTGCTGGTGTTCCTGGTGCTCGGCACCATCTTCCTCGGCATCGCCACGCCGACCGAGGGCGGCGCGATGGGCGCGGCGGGCGCGCTGATCCTCGCCGTGCTGCGCAAGCGGCTCGACTTCAAGCTGCTCAAACAGGCGCTCGACTCCTCGGCCCGGCTGTCGATCTTCGTGGTGTTCGTGCTGATCGGCTCGACGGTGTTCTCGCTCACCTTCCAGGCGATCGACGGTCCGCATTGGGTCGAGGCGCTGTTCACGTCGCTGCCCGGCGGCCAGCTCGGCTTCCTGCTGTTCGTGAACGCGCTGATCTTCCTGCTCGGCTGCTTCCTCGACTTCTTCGAGATCGCGTTCATCCTGCTTCCGCTCCTGGCGCCGGTCGCTGAGAAGCTCGGCGTCGACCTGATCTACTTCGGCGTGATGATCGGCCTGGTGCTGCAGACCTCGTTCCTGACGCCGCCGTTCGGCTTCGCGCTGTTCTACCTGCGCAGCGTGGCGCCCAAGGACGCCTACGTCGACACCGTGACGAAAGCGAACGTCGCGCCGCTGTCCACGGTCGACATCTACAAGGGCTCGCTCGCGTTCGTCGCGCTGCAGGTCGCGATGGTCGCCGCGGTGATGATCGAACCGAAGATCATCATGGCCGGCCTCGGCGAGCAGAAGGTGCTCGACGTCGAGAACGTGAACATCAACATCACCGCCCCCGACGAGGAGGAGGAGCCGCCTCCGGCCCTCGGCGGGGCGGCGCCCACGGACAAGAAGGACTGAGTTTCTCGGTGGTGGTGGGACGAGACGCCCGGCGGTGCGGGGGCACCGTCGGGCGTTCTCTTCCGTCCCCCACGACCCGGCCGCGGAGCCTCGGCATGAAGTCTCTCGTCGCATTCGCCACCATGGCCGCCTGCGCGCTCGCGCCGGCCGCCGCGCACGCCCGGTCCCCGCAGGACGCGGGCACCTGGTACCTCGGCATGACGGTCGGCTCGGCCAACGTCGGCGACACGCCCGACGTCGTCCCGCTCGCCGTCGGCCCCTCGGGCCCCTTCGTCACCGACGAGCGCGACCCCGGCGTGAAGGCCGTCATCGGCTATCGTCTCCACCGCCACTTTGCGATCGAGGGCGGCTACGCGTGGCTGGGCGAGTACCAGTTCAGCAACCAGCCGAACGGCCCCACCGGCGGCGCGCTGACCGCGGACACGCGCGTGATCGGCCTCTTCGTCGACGCGGTCGGCTTGCTGCCGATCGGCTGGGGCTTCACCGCGCTCGCGAAGGTCGGCGTCGTCGGCTCCGAGGTGCGGACGACCCGCACGGTGACCGGCGGCGTGACGCCGGCCCCCGGCCTGACCACCACGTCCTACGCCGACGCGGCCGACCTGAAGATCGGCCTCGGCCTGCAGTACGACCTCGGCGCGCGCGCGTCGATCCGGATCGAGTGGGAGCGGTATCCGGACATCGGCACCGCCTCGACCGGCATGGTCGACCTCGACGTCTATTCGGTCGGGGTGATGCTGCGGTTCTGAGCGCGGTCTCGGCGCCCGCCCGGCGGCACCGTCTCCAGCCAGGTCGCGAGCTCGCGATGCGATCACCGGGGACTGGGCGAACACCCGACGATGACCGATGACGCGGCGAGGCCGGCGCGCGACGCCGTCGCGGTCGCGTTCGACGGGATCGGCCTCGCGCGGCTCGTGTTCTAGGACGACGCGCGCCCGTCCGCGTGCAGCTCGAGGATGTCCGCGATCGCGCGGTTGAGCGGCGCGGGCACGCCCGTCTCGCGGCCCAGCGCGACGACCGCGTCGTCGGTGTCCCAGAGCTTCACGCACAGCGGCACCAGGTCCACGACGACGATCCCGGCGGGATCGTCGGTCGCGTTCATCCGCGGCACGTGCATCGGCTCCGGGCCCTCGATGCGCAAGCCGTCCCCGCGCATCGCGCGCAGGTGCGCGCCGCGCGCCACGAAGTGGACGTCCGCGCCGCCGCGCGCGAGCCGCCTCAGTGCAGCTTCACCCGCGGCCCGGTGCTGCGCGTCAGCGCGCGCGACGCCGAGCCGAGCGAGGTCTTCCACCAGCCGTGCAGCGCGACCTGGTGCATCGTGTAGAGCGAGCGGTACATCGCCTTCGCGAACAGCCCCTCGACCCACAGGTTGCCGCCGACCAGCGCGCCCATCAGGTTGCCGACCGTCGAGTACTCGCCGAGCGACACCAGCGAGCCGAAGTCGCGGTAGCGCCAGGGCTTCAACGGCTTGCCGTCGAGCCGTCGGCGCAGCTGCGCGACGAGGTGCGAGGCCTGCTGGTGCGCGGCCTGCGCACGAGGCGGGACGGTGACGCCCTCGCGGCCCAGCCACGGCGCGGCCGCGCAGTCGCCGATCGCGAACACCGCAGGGTCGAGCGTCGTCTGAAGCGTCGGGCCGACGACGAGCTGGTTCAGGCGGGTGGTCTCGAGCCCGTCGAGCTTCGCGAGGAACGCCGGCGCCTTCACGCCCGCGGCCCACACCACGAGCTCGGCCGGCAGCAGCGTACCCCCGTCGAGCACGACGCCCTCGGCATTCACCGCGGTCACGCGCGCGCCGGTGTGCACGCGCACGCCGAGCCCGGCGAGCAGCTCGTGCGCGGAGCCGGCGATCCGCTCGGGCAGCGCCGGCAGGATCCGCGGGCCGGCCTCGATCAGGTGGATGCGGATGTCGCGCTCGGGATCGATGCGTTCGAGGTTGTACGACACCAGCGTGCGCGTCGCCTTGTGCAGCTCGGCGGCGAGCTCCACGCCGGTCGCGCCCGCACCGATGATCGCCACCTGCAGCTGGCGCGGCGACAGCGGTGCATCCTGCATGTGCGCGCGCAGGCATGCGTTGACGAGCCGGCGGTGGAAGCGCTGCGCCTGCGCCGGCGTCTCGAGCGCGATCGCGTGCTCGGCGACGCCGGGCGTGCCGAAGTCGTTGGTCTGGCTGCCGACCGCGACCACCAGCGTGTCGTACTCGCGCTCGTAGGGCTGCGTGACCGGCGCGCCGTCGTCGTCGAGCACCGGCGAGACGAGCACGCGCCGCCGCGCGCGGTCGAGCCCGACCATCTCGCCGACGCGGTAGCGGAAGCCGTGCCAGTGCGACTGCGCGAGGTAGTCGGTCGCGTGCACGTGCAGGTCGATGCTGCCCGCCGCGATCTCGTGCAGGTGCGGCTTCCAGAAGTGCGAGCGCGACTTCTCGATCAGCGTCACGTGCGCGCGGCCGCTGCGCCCGAGCGTATCGCCGAGCCGCGTCGCGAGCTCGAGCCCGCCGGCGCCGCCGCCGACGACGACGATCCGGTGCGCCCCGGTCCGTGCGGAGGCGGCCACGGGGGGTACGAAGGAACTCGTCGGATCGGCCATGGGGGCCCTCGGAGCGCGCCGTCGTGCCGCGGATGCGGGCCGGCCAGCCCGGACTGTAGCGCGAGGTGGACGTCCGGTGGTGTCCGCGGCCGCGGACACGCCCGATGCAGTCAGCCGGTGACCACCGCCGCGATCGCGAGCGCGACGAAGATCGCCGCGGCGGTCGCGTGGATCGCGCGGACCGGCAACCGGTGCGCGATCCGGTCGCCGAGCAGCACCGCCGGCACGTTCGCGACCATCATCCCGAGGGTCGTGCCGAGCACCACCGGCAGGAACGCGTCGAAGCGCGCGGCCATCGCGACGGTCGCGATCTGCGTCTTGTCGCCCATCTCGGCGAGGAAGAACGCGAGCGTCGTCGCGCCGAACACGCCGAGGCGACCCGCGGACGGCTGGGCGTCGTCGTCGAGCTTGTCCGGAATCAGCATCCAGACAGCCATCGCGACGAACGAGGCCGCGAGGATCCAGCGCAGCGTCGTCGGCGCGACCAGGGTGGCGACCCAGGCGCCGACCGCGCTCGCCATCGCGTGGTTCACCGCGGTCGCGACGAGGATGCCCCAGCAGATCGGCCACGGCCGCTTGTAGCGGGCCGCGAGCATGAACGACAGCAGCTGGGTCTTGTCGCCGATCTCGGCGAGCGCGACGAGACCGGTGGAGACGAGGAAGGCTTCCATGGGGCGGGCGAGGGCGGGATCGGGCGGCGGCTCGGCCACCCCGGCACCGGGTGCGCCACGGTCCCGATGCGCGAGTCGTCCGCCGGCGGACCGGCCCCGGACGACGCGGGCGGCCACTTCCCGGAGGCGGCCGGAGTATAGCAGCGGGACCCGCGCGCTCCGGCCGCGTCACGGCGCGCGCGGGCGACCGGTCGACGCCGCGCCGTCCGCGGCGAGTGCGCGCCCGGGCAGCCGGTACGACAGCAACCCGAACCACTCGTAGAACGCGATCGCATTCGCCTCGGCCGCGTCGCCGTTCGGCAGCCACCGGCGCGGGCCGGACGTGTCAGCGCTGCGGAACGTGTGGGGCGCGGGCAGCACCTTCAGGCCCGCCGCCTCGAGTCCGGGCCGCAGCCGCGGCATGTTGTGCGCGTGCGTGCTGGCGATCACCGACGCCACCCCGTCGGCCGCGAGCGTCCACGCGATCGCCTGGCCGATGCCCGCGTGGCCGACCCCGCCCGACACGTCGAGCCAGCGCACCGTGGCGCCCCCGTCGTCCTCGATCACGCGGCGCATCAGTTCGGCGCTCGTCGCATCCATGCCGGGGTCCGACCAGCCGTGGATCAGCACCGGCAGGCCGGCCTGCTTCGCGAGCCGCGCGGCAGCCACCGCACGCTCGAGCGAGCGGGTCACGAGCCGCTCGGCGCGCGGCTCGAACAGGCCGTCGCGGCGCGCGCCGGCGGCGACGACGACGACCGCGCGCGGCGGGTCGGGCCCGTCGAGCGCCGCGCGCAGCGTCTGCGCGTCGAGCGGCCGCTGCCCGGACTCGAGCGCGCCGAACATCGCGTCGGCGAGCGCCCAGGTCGCGCTCAGCCACGCGGCGACGAGCCCGATGCCCGCGAGCGCGCGGCCCGCGCGGGGCCGGCGCAGCGTCAGCAGCACGCCGACCGTGATCAACAGGATCGGCGAGGCGGGGGGCAGCAGCAGGGCCTTCGCGGCCTCGCGCAGTTCGAGCCAGTCCACCGCGGCAGTGTCGTCGTTCTCGGTGCCGGACGTCGAGGGCCGCGGCGAGCCTGAACACCGGCCTGCGCGCGACGTCCGCGTGGTTGCGGGTGTTCCGGCGAGCACGGCGTCGAGAACCTCGGCCAATTCCCGGGATCGCCGGGCGGCGATATCGGGTTCGAGCGGCCGCCGTTCAGCGCAGAGGTCTGTCCGTCGGTCAATTCCCGCGATCGCCGGACAGCGACGTCGGCCAGTCTTCGGGTCATGAGGCATCATCCCGGGACCCCGTCGAGCCGAGCGCGGGGACGCATCGTCGCAGCGGTTTGGGCCACCTGCCTGGCCCAGTTCGCCCTGCTCGCGGCGCCCGGCGCATGGGCGCAGAACGTGCCGGATGCCGGGACCCTCCTGCGCCAGCAGCCCCAGCCGCCGCCCGCCCCCAGGCCCCCGCCTGCGAAGCCGGCCCCCGACAGGCCAGCGGCCGCCCCTCCGGCCGCCTCCGAGGCGACGGTCCAGCTGAAGGGCTTGCGCATCACCGGCAACGCGCTGATCCCGGAATCCGAACTCCAGGCACAGCTGGAGGATCTCGTCGGCAAGGCGCTGCGCTTCGACGAGCTGCTCGACATCCGGCAGCGCCTGACCGCGTACTACGCGATGAAGGGCTATGTCGCGCGGGTCTTCCTGCCACCGCAGGAGATCCAGGACGGCGTCCTCGAGGTGCGCATCGTGGAGGGGATCCGCGGCGACATCAACGTGCAGACCAGGGCCGCCCGCGTCGACGCCGAGCGCGTGCGTCGGTTCCTGGAGGCGCGCGTCCCGGCGGGCGCACCGCTCGACATGAATGCCGTGGGCGAGGCGCTCAACATCCTGAACGACCAGCCGGGCGTACAGGTGAGCTCCGCGCTGGCGACCGGCAGCACCGAAAGCGCGGTCGACATCAACGTGACGGCGGACGACAGGGCGCTCGCCAGGTTCGACCTCGCGGTGAACAACCACGGTGGCCGCTCGACCGGTACCGGCCAGGCGACCGCCAGCGTGACCCTCGCCAACCCGATGGGGCTCTTCGACCAGGCCTCGGCGCTCGTGAACCTGGCCGAAGGCTCGACCTTCGGCCGCGCGGACTACAGCCTCGCGCTGGGCGACCGCGGCCTGCGCCTGGGCGTGACCGGATCGGCCTTGGACTATCGCGTCGTGCAGTCGAGCTTCGCGGCTCTGCAGGCGCGCGGCACGGCGTACTCCGCAGGGCTGCGGGCGCTCTACCCGGTCCTTCGCCGCGACGACCTGTCGGTCGCGATGGACGGCGGGGTCGACACGAAGCGGCTCCAGGACTCGACGGTGAACGGCGAGACGGGCGATCGCCGCGTGGACGTGGCCACCGTCGGCTTGAGCGGCTACTCCGTCTGGTTCCGGGCCGGCGGCCTGACCGGGGTTACGTTCGGCGTCGCCTTCGCCGGCGGTTCGGTCGACCAGCGCAACGGCGCCGCGCTCGACGCGGACCTCGCCACCCGCCGCACCCAGGGGAGCTACCGCAAGGTGTCCTACGACCTGGGCGTGGTGCACACCCTCGCGCCGGACTGGAGCCTGGTCGGGACCCTCCGGGGGCAGCAGGCGGACAGCAACCTCGATTCGTCGGAGCGTCTCGCGCTGGGCGGCCCGAACGCGGTGCGCGCGTATCCGCTGGGCGAGGCGACGGGCGACGAGGGCTGGATACTCAAGGCCGACCTCAGGCGCCGACTGGGCGATGCCTGGCGCGCCGGGGTCCTCTTCGACGTGGGCGGCATCACGCGGGACCACACGGTTCCGCCGGCCGGGGCCGCCACCCCGAACCGCTACACGCTGGCGGCGACGGGCCTGCTCGTGGAGTGGCAGCCCCGCGCGAACGTCTCGCTGAACTTCACGATCGCGATTCCGGTCGGGGCCAACCCTGGCAAGAGCGCGGACGGCAGCAACATCGACGGCAGCCGCAGCGGCGCGGCCCGTGCCTGGCTCGGCCTCGTCGCGAGGTTCTAGCAGGCCCCCCGACCGTCAAGGCGCGCAAATGGACGGCTTTTCCCCCGCTTCTTCGGCTCTGGCTCGCGGCCACACTCCGGCCGAGGCGCAGATCGTGACCGGTGCCGCCCCCGCGCGTGAAGGAGTTCCTGTGGCTCGCGGTCGGCGTCGGGTACGGTGTCGGTGCTCCTCTTCCCATCCCTGCGCGCCGCACATGATCCTCGCGCCCATCGGTCTTCGCGATCCCCGCAGCGACGCCGGCGGGGCCCGGCCTCGTCCTGGCGGTGCGTGCCCGGATCCTCGGCGGGGCGCCCGATGAATCGCATCTGCAGGCACGTCTGGAGGCCCGCGCGGCGCGGCTGGATGGCGGCCCCCGAGACCGCGAAGGCCCGCGGCCAGGGCAGGCGTGTCGCCCGGCTCGGCGCGCTGGCGCTCGCGCTGGCCGGCGCCTTCGGGGCGCAGGCCGCACCCCCTGGCGCCACGCTGCCCACCGGCGCTCAGGTGATCGCCGGCCAGGCCGCGGTCTCCACCGCCGGCACGACCACGACCATCCAGCAGGCGAGCGACCGGGCGATCCTGAACTGGCACAGCTTCAGCATCGGCTCGGGCGCTGCGGTGAATTTCGTCCAGCCGGGCGCGGGCGCCGTGGCGCTGAACCGCGTGGTGGGCAACGACCCCTCGGAGATCCACGGGCGGCTCACGGCGAACGGCCAGGTGTTCCTGATCAATCCGTCCGGGGTGCTGTTCGGGCCGGGCTCGCGGGTGGATGTCGGCGGTCTCGTGGCGAGCACCATGAACATCCGCAACGAGGACTTCCTGGACGGCCGGTATCGCTTCAGCCGCGACGGGTCCACCGGGGCGGTCGTCAACCGGGGCGAGGTCCAGGCGAAGTACGCCGCCCTGCTCGGGCCCCGGGTGCTCAACGAAGGCGTGATCAGCGCGCCGATGGGCAGCATCGCCCTGGCCGCCGGCGAGGCGGTGACGCTGGGCATCACCGGGCACTCCAGGCTCGGCGTGCAGGTGGACAGGGCCACCATCGACACCCTGGTCGAGAACCGCCACCTGGTGAAGGCCGACGGGGGCACGGTGCTGCTGTCGGCGCAGTCCGCCCACGCGCTGCTCGGGCGGGTGGTCAACTCCGGCGCCGTCGAGGCCAACGGCATCAGCACCGAGGGCGGCGTCGTGCGCCTGCTCGCCAGCTCCTCGGTTCAGCACAGCGGCGTGATCCGCGTGGATGCCGGTACGCACGGCAAGGGCGGCAGCGCCATCCTGCTGGCCGACCTGTCCAATCCCGCCAGCCGGACCGAGGTGAGCGGCGCCATTTCCGCCCGCGGCGGCGCGCAATCGGGCGACGGCGGCTTCATCGACACCTCGGCGGCGAAGGTGCAGCTCGCCGAAACGCTCTCGGTGAGCACCACCGCGGCCCAGGGGCGCACGGGCACCTGGCTCATCGACCCCACCGACTACGTCATCGCCGCCAGCGGCGGAGACATCACCGGTGCGGCGCTGTCCGCGCAGCTGGCGTCCAGCAACATCACCATCCAGACCCCGGCGGGCGGGAGCGGCAATGGCGACATCTTCGTCAACGACGCCATCAGCTGGGGCGCCAACACCACCCTCACCCTGTCCGCGCACCGCGACATCAGCCTGGGTGCCGACATCACCAAGAACGCCGGTGCCGGCGATGCCGGACTCGTCCTGCGGGCGGGGGGCAGCATCACCAATACCGGCACCCGCAGCATCGGTGCCACGTCGGGCAGGCTGCACGTCAAGCTGAACAGCGACGCCGACAACAGCGGCGGCGGCGCGATCGCCCTGTCGAACCTCTCCATCAACACCAACGGCGGCAACCTGTCGATGGGCGGCGGCAACCTCGCCAGCCAGCAGGCCATCAACCCCTCCTACAGCCAAGCCGATCACGACGACGCCAGCGTCGCCCTGCTCGATACCGCCAAGGGGATGTCCGGCAGAGTGACCGGCATCTCGCTGGCAGGCGGCACGTACGACAGCGGGGCCGGCAGCCTCACCCTGCGCGGCAGGGGGGTGAATGCCTCGTCCAGCACGCGTGGCGTATCCATCGCCGCCAACACGACCGTGAGGAGCACCAGCGGCAGCGTCACCGTTGTCGGCATCGGCGGCAATGGAACCAGCAGCAACCATGGCGTTCGTGTCGACGGCGCCAATGCGCTCATCACCTCCGCCAATGGCACGGTCACCGTGAATGGAACCGGCGGGAATTCGAGCGGCGGATTCAATTACGGCGTCTATCTCTTCAACGGTGGGCGGATCACCAGCACCGGCAACGCCCCCGTGGTGGTCACCGGGACCGGCGGCACCGGGACCGGCAACAACATCGGGATCTTGGCGAACACGGCCGGTTCCGGGATTTCCTCCGTCAACGGTGCGGTCACCGTGAACGGCACCGCCGGGAACGGGACGGGGTCCAATAATGTAGGCACCTACGTCACTGCCGGCGCGGCGATCACCGGCACCGGCAGTGCTCCCCTGACCATCACCGGCAGAGGGGGAAATGGGGCGAGTGGCAATTACGGGGTCGTCGTGTTCGGTTCCACGGTCGCCTCCGCCGACGGAGCAGTCACGGTCAACGGCACCGGGGGCAGTGCCACGGGCACTTCGAACGCCGGTGTCTATCTTCTCTCGAGCGGGCAGATCAGCAGCACCGGCAACGCCCCCGTGACCGTCACCGGCACCGGGGGCAATGGCACGAGCGGCAACCATGGCGTTCTCCTGGAGACGAACTCGAGCATTTCTTCCGGCGGCGGTTCCGTTCGGCTCAACGGCACCCGTGGAGCGGGCACCAGTTTCGGCCTCACCACGAACGGCACCAACACGCTCGGCCAGACGGGCCAGTCGGGAAACATCGCGCTGTCGACCGACAGCTGGGGCACTGCCCCCACCAACATCCGGACCACGGGCCAGGTGATCCTGGCGCCCCTGAGCACCACCGCCACGGTCGGACTCAACGGCGGCGCGGGCAGCGTCGCCATCCCCAACAGCTGGATCGCTGCGATCAACGGCAGCACCCCGTCCAGACTGGTGTTGGGCAACCCCGCTGGCAGCGCAACGGGCATGGTGTCGATCGGCGGTGGCTGGAACCTGACCAGCGCTGCCGCCGTCGGTGCCCTGGTGGCGGGCAGCGCTGTCCCGCTGGAGGTCCATGGCGGCAGCATCACTGTCGGCGGCATCACCGCCGGATCCAAGCCCCTGCTGCTGCGGGCGAACACCGGCAACCTGACCCTGGACAGCGGAACGATCCTGAGCAGCGACGCGAGCGGCGATGCCATCACCCTGGCCGCGGCGGGCAACTTCATCAACAACGCAGGCAGCACGGCGCTGTCCACGCCCAACGGCCGCTGGCTGGTCTATTCCTCGAACCCGGCCAACGACACCATCGGTTCGCTGGCCAACGGTTTCCGTCGCTTCAGCTGCACCTACATGGGCGCTTGTCCCGCCATTCCCGGCAGCGGCAACGGCCTGCTCTACGCCACGACCCCCACCCTGAGCGTGACCCCATCGGCATTGGCCGGCGCGCTGACGTATGGCGATGCCGCACCCGATCTCGTGGGCTATGCCTACGACGTCAGCGGCTACCTGGGCAGTGATGCCAGCACCGATGTCTTGTCAGGCAGCCTGAGCGGCAGTACCAGCTACCGCCGCGGCAGCAACGTCGGCACCTACGGTGTCAACCACAGCGGCGGCGCGCTGACCTCGAGCATGGGTTATGGATTCGTCTACCTGCAGAATGCCAGCGCCATCACGGTCGGCAGGGCCAACCTGACCCTGAGCGGCACCCGCACCTACGACGGCAGCACCATCGCG
This sequence comes from Burkholderiales bacterium, assembly GCA_020248665.1. Lineage (GTDB taxonomy): Bacteria > Pseudomonadota > Gammaproteobacteria > Burkholderiales > Burkholderiaceae_E > UBA4615. The sequence continues at coordinate 42,989 of JADCHE010000155.1, forward strand.
CACGGCAGCACCCTCACGGCGCTGGGCGTCAACGGCGAGAGCTTCGGCCTGACCGGAGCCGGCACGGTGGCCAGCAGGAACGCCGGCACCACCGTCCTGAGCGCACTCGGCACCCTCGGCCTGGGCCCGGGCGCCAACGGTGCGCTGGCGACCAACTACAACGCGCTGAGCACCAGCGCCAGCAGCTACGCCATCGACAGGGCCGCGCTCACCCTGGTCGGAGGGTTCGGTGCGGAGCACAAGCCCTACGACGGCACGACGAACGCCACGCTCACGGGGCTGGCAGGGCTGGGCGTTGCGGGGGTGCTCGGCGGCGATGCGGTGAGCCTGTCGACGGCCAGCGCGGCCG
>JADCHE010000156.1 GCA_020248665.1 Burkholderiales bacterium
ACCCACTTGGCGAAGCCGAACTACCAGTACGAGAAGCGCCAGCGCGAGCTGGCGAAGAAGGCCAAGAAGGCCGAGAAGGCCGCGCGCAAGGCCGCCGGCAAGCCCGACGACGGCTCGGACGCGCCCGACGACGGCCTGCCGCCCGCCGAGGGCGACGCGGGCGCGACGCCCGATCCGGCCGCGCCCGTCCCCAGGCAGGGCTGAAGCGCCCGCCGCGCGGACGCCGGCCGCGTCGCGGCCGGTTGCCGTCGCGGGTGCGCCTCGGCCCGCCGAGGGCCGAGACTGCGGTCGGAGCCGCGCCGCTCAGGCGGTCGCGGGCTTGTAGGTGTTGAAGTCGATCCGCTCGCGGGCGATCGCCGCGGCGAAGGCCGGCTGCTGGGCGACGCGCTGCACGTGGTCGCGCAGGGCCGGCAGCGACGCCGGGTCGATGCCCGCGTAGCCGCTCCAGCGGAACACCGTCAGCACGTAGGCGTCGAGCAGGCCGGCCGACTGGCCGGACAGGAACGGCTGCGCGCAGTCGACCCAGCCCTGGATCCGCTCCATCTGCCCGCGGTAGGTCGCCACCGCATGGGCGCGGACCTTCGCCTGCGCATCGGCGTCGTCGGTGAACTTGGCCGGCATGAACACGTGCGTGAAGGTCGGGTGCACCGTGTTGTTGAGCCACGCGAGCATCGACATCGTCTGCGCGCGCGTCCACGGGTCCGCGGAGAGCAGCCCGGCCTTCGGCCAGCGCCCGTCGATGTACGACAGGATCGCGAGGATCTGCGTGAGCGGCTTGCCCTCGACCAGCAGCATCGGCACCTGGCCGTCGGGGTTCATGGCGAGGTACTCGGGCGTCTTGTTCTCGCCCTTGTGCAGCTTCACCGGCGCGTAGTCGAAGGTCTCGCCGCAGGCGGCGCTCACCAGTTCGAGCGCGGCGTGGGGAATGAACGAGCACGCGCCGGGCGCGTAGTACAGGCGGACGGTCATCGGAGGTCTCCTCGGCTTTCCGGATGCGGGCTCGGCCGACGGCGGCCGGTACACATCGCGAGAGGTTACCGCAGCCGGCACCGCACGTCGGCCCCTACAATCCGGTCCATGGAGTCGGTCGACGCGGTCGTGGTCGGCGCCGGCGTCGTCGGGCTCGCGGTCGCGCGGGCGCTGGCGCTCGGCGGCCGGGAAGTGCTGGTGCTGGAGGCGAGCGAGGCGTTCGGCACCGGCACGTCCTCGCGCAACTCCGAGGTGATCCACGCGGGCATCTACTACCCGACGGGTTCGGCGAAGGCGCGCCTGTGCGTCGAGGGCAAGCGGATGCTCTATGCGTACTGCGCGGCGCGCGGCGTCGCGCACCGGCGGATCGGCAAGGTGCTGGTCGCGGCCGACGCGTCCGAGATCCCGACGCTCGATGGCTACGCGCGCAGGGCCGCCGCCAACGGCGTGCCGCTCGAGCCGCTGTCGGCGGCAGACGTCGCGCGGCTGGAGCCGGCGGTGCGTGCGGTCGCGGGGCTGTGGTCCGAGAGCACCGGCATCGTCGACAGCCACGGGCTGATGCTCGCGCTGCTCGGCGACGCCGAGGGCGCTGGCGCGACGCTGGTGGCGCACACCCCGGTCGTCGCGGGCCGCGCGGTCGACGGCGGCTTCGAGCTGCGCACCGGGGGCGACGAGCCGATGGAGCTGCGCTGCCGGCTCCTGGTCAATGCCGCGGGGCTGTCCGCGCAGCGCGTCGCACGCGCGATCGCCGGGATGCCCGCCGCGCACGTGCCCCCGACCTTCTACGCGAAGGGTCACTACTTCACGCTCGCCGGCCGCACGCCGTTCTCGCACCTGGTGTACCCGATGCCCGACCACGCCGGCCTCGGCATCCACGTGACGCTCGACCTCGCGGGCCGCTGCAAGTTCGGCCCCGACGTGACGCGCTGGCCCGAGGCGCCGGACTATGCGTTCGAGGACGGGCTGGAGCCGAAGTTCTACGCCGCGATCCGGCGCTACTGGCCCGAATTGCCCGACGGCGCGCTACAGCCGGGCTACACCGGTGTGCGGCCTAAGGTCAGCGGACCGAGCGATCCGGCGGGCGACTTCATGATCCAGGGGCCAGAGGTGCACGGGCTCGCGGGGCTGGTGAACCTGTTCGGCATCGAGTCGCCCGGGCTCACGTCCTCGCTCGCGATCGCACGCGAGGTCGTGATCCGGCTCGGCGTCGACCCGGCCGCCGCCGCGTGCTGAAGGCGGACACCGCCCGCAACCGGCTCATCGGGATCGGGCTGGTGTCGGTGACCTTCCTGTGCTTCGCGGTGCTCGACACCACCGCGAAGTGGCTGGTGCGCACGCTCCCGGTCGTCGAGGTGGTCTGGCTGCGCTTCGTCGGACACGTGCTGTTCACCGGGCTGCTGCTCGCGCCGCGCCACGGGCGCGCGCTGCTGCGCACCGTGCACCCGACGCTGCAGCTGCTGCGCGGCGCGATGCTCTTCGCGATGACCGGGCTCAACTTCTGGGCGCTGCAGTACCTGCAGCTCGCCGAGACCGGCGCGATCCAGTTCGCGGTGCCGCTGCTGATCGCGCTGTTCGGCGCGTGGCTGCTCGGCGAGCGGCTCGATGCCGGCCGCTGGGCGGCGATCGGCACGGGCTTCGCCGGCGTGCTGCTGATCGTGCGGCCGGGCACGGGCGGCTTCCACCCGGCGATGCTGCTGGCCCTCGGCAACGCGATGCTCTACGCGCTCTTCAACCTGCTCACCCGCCGGCTCGCCGCGACCGATCGGCCCGAGGCGACGCAGTTCCTGTCGGCGGTCGCGGCGGCGACGCTGCTCGCACCGTTCGGCATCGCCGCGTGGCGCACACCCGCGGACGCGACCGAGTGGGCGCTGCTCGCACTACTCGGGATCGCGGGCGGCACGGGGCACTGGCTGCTGGCGGTCGCGCACCGCTTCGCGCCGGCCTCGACGCTCGCGCCGTTCCTGTACCAGCAGATCGTCTGGATGACGCTGCTCGGCTGGGCGGTGTTCGACGACGTGCCGGGCTGGCCGGTGGCGGTGGGGACCGGGGTCGTGGTCGCGAGCGGGCTCTACCTGATCGCGCGCGAGCGCGGGGCGCGGTGAGCGCCGCGCCGGGGCGGCGGTCGCGTGCCGGCACGCAGCCCGGCCGCGGGCTCCGGTAACATCGCTGGATCCCCGACCCGAGCCCGACGATGTCCGAGACCGACGCGCTTCCCCGCTGGCAGGTGGACTTCGACCGGTGGCCGTACCCGGCCGTGTGCGCGCACCGCGGTGCCGGCACGCTCGCGCCCGAGAACACGCTCGCCGCGTTCCGCGTCGGCGCGTCGCACGGGCAGTCGATGTTCGAGTTCGACGTCAAGCTGAGCGCCGACGGCAAGCCCTTCCTGCTGCACGACGCGACGCTCGACCGTACCACCAGCGGCCGCGGCGCGGCGGGCGGCGCGACGCTCGCCGAGCTCGCGCAGCTCGACGCCGGCTCGTGGCACTCGGCGCCGTGGGCCGGCGAGCCGGTGCCGGCCTTCGCGAACGTCGTCGCGTGGCTGCGCGCGAACGGGCACCTCGCCAACGTCGAGATCAAGCCGAGTCCGGGGCGCGAGGCCGAGACCGGCGCGCTGGTGGCGATCGCCGCGGCGCACGCGTGGCGCGACGCGGCGGTGCCGCCGCTGCTGTCGTCGTTCTCCGAGGCCGCGCTCGCCGCCGCGCGCCGCACGGTCCCGACGCTGCCGTACGCGCTGCTCGTCGACACGCTGCCCGAGGACTGGCTCGAGCGCGTGCGTGCGCACGGCTGCGTCGCGCTCGATGCGAACCACCGCGTGCTGACCGAGGCGGTGGTGTCGCGCGCGCACGCCGAGCGGCTGCGCGTGCTCTGCTACACCGTCAACGACCCGGCGCGAGCGGCAACGCTGCGCGGCTGGGGCGTCGACTGCGTGATCACCGACGCGGTCGACACGATCCGCCCGTGAAGGGCCCGAACGAGGGGGAGACGAGACGATGGACGACCGCATCCGCGTGACGATCGAGGCCGGCGTGGCCGACGTGAGGCTCGTGCGCACCGACAAGATGAACGCGCTCGATCCGGCGATGTTCGACGCGCTGCGCGCGACCGGGCAGCGGCTGGTCCGTGAGCCGGGGCTGCGCGCGGTCGTGCTGTCGGGCGAGGGCAGGGCGTTCTGCGCCGGGCTCGACTTCGGACGTTTCGAGAAGATGGCCTCGTCGCCCGGCGACGGCGGCATGGGGCTATCGCACGAGATGCGGCTGGGCACGCGCACCCACGGCATCTCCAACGACGCGCAGTACGCGGTGATGGTCTGGCGCGACGTGCCGGTGCCGGTGATCGCGGCGGTGCACGGCGTCGCGTTCGGCGGCGGCTTCCAGCTCGCGCTCGGCGCCGACCTGCGTTTCGTGACGCCCGACTGCCGGATGTCGGTGATGGAGATCAAGTGGGGCCTGGTGCCCGACATGGGCGGTGCGCTGCTGATGCGCGACCTCGCGCGCGCCGACGTGATCCGCGAGCTGACCTGGAGCGGGCGGGTGTTCGAGGGCGTCGAGGCACAGGCGCTCGGCCTCGCGACCCGCGTGTGCGCCGATCCGCGCGCCGAGGCGCTCGCGCTCGCCCGCGAGATCGCCGGCAAGAGCCCCGATGCGATCCGCGCCGGCAAGCGGCTGCTGCGGCTGGCCGAGTCGGCGTCGCCTGCCGAGGTGCTGCAGGCCGAATCGGACGAGCAGATCCTGCTGCTCGGCAGCGCCAACCAGGTCGAGTCGGTGGCGGCGAACCTGCAGAAGCGGGCACCGGCGTTCGTCGATCCGAACGGGTGATCGCGCGGCCGGCGCCTCCTGCTGCAGGCGACGCCGTCGCGGCCTGCCCGGGCCGCGCCCGACTCAGTCCTCGCGTCGGGCCAGGGCGTCCTCGGGCAGGTCATACCAGGGCGCCTTCGAGGCGACGTGGATGTGCATCGCCGGCCTGAGCCGCGGGTCGTCGTCGAGCGTGCCCGCCGCGATGCCGACCTCGTCGGGCGCCGCGTGGCCCAGCCACTGCAGCGTGCTGCCGCAGCGCCTGCAGAAGGTGCGCACCGCCTCGGGCGACGACGCGTAGCGGCCGAGCAGGTCCTCGCCGCGCTCGAAGGCGAAGTGCTCGACGTGCGTGTTCAGGTAGGTGCCGAAGGCCGCGCCGTGGTGCTTGCGGCACATCGAGCAGTGGCAGTGGCTCATCCGGTAGACCGGGCCGGAGACGACGTAGCGGATGCCGCCGCACAGGCAGCTGCCGTGGAGCACGGGAGACCTCCCTGCCGCGCGTTCAGCGGCGGTTGACCAGCCAGATGCCGCCCGCGATCAGCGCGGCCGCGCCGAGCAGCGACGGCGTCATCGGCTCGCGCAGCAGCAGCGCGGCGAAGGCCACGCCGAAGAGCGGCGTGAGGAACGTGAAGGCCGAGACCTTGGCCGGCGAGTGGCGGCGGATCATCACGAACCAGCCGAGGTAGCTGAACGACGCGACCGCGAGCACCTGCCAGGCGAACGCGCCCCACACCAGCGGCGTCGGCGCGAACACGCCGCGCTCGCCCGCAGCGAGCGAGGCGGCGAGCAGCAGCGGCGCCGACACCGCGAGCTGCACGAAGAGCGCCCGCTCGGGCGGCTCCGTGCGCAGCGGCGTGCCCTTGACGATCAACGTCGTCGCGGCCCAGGCGGCGCCCGCGCCGAGGCACAGCAGGTCGCCGCGCCAGTCGCCGGCCGCGACGCCGTCGCCATGGTCGGCGAGCGCGACGACGACGCCGGCGAACGCGAGCGCGAGGCCCGCGATCCGCGACGGGGTCAGCGGGTCGGCCAGCAGCCGGTGGCCGCCGATCGCGACGAAGAAGGGCGCGCTGTAGAGCAGGACCGTGCCGCGCGCGGCGCTGGTGAGCGACATGCCGAGGTAGAGCATCACGAACTCGATCGCGAACACCGCGCCGATCGCGAGCGACCAGGCGCCGCAGCCTCTCCCGGGGGCGAGCGAGGTGCCGCGCGACAGCGTCCACGCCCCGACCACGACCGCGGCAGCGAGCGAGCGCAGGCCGGCCTGCCACAGCGGCGAGATGCCCTCCACGGCGACCTTGATCGAGATCTGGCCGAGCGCCCAGATCGCACACAGGCCGACCATCGTCGCGGCTGCGGCCGCGTCCATCGGGCGGGAGCCGAGGGTTGTCGCGGCGCTCACGCGGCCCCGCTGCGCACGCGCGCGACCGCGTCGTGCCAGTCGGCCATTCGCACGGCGGCCTCGTCGCGCGACATCGCGGGCACGAAGCGGCGGTCGACCTGCCAGTGGCGCGCGAGCGTGACCGCGTCGTCCCAATAGCCGGTGGCGAGGCCCGCGAGGCAGGCGGCGCCGAGCGCGGTCGTCTCGAGCACCCGCGGGCGTACCACCGGCACGCCGAGCAGGTCCGCCTGGAACTGCATCAGCAGGTCGTTGGCCGATGCGCCGCCGTCGACGCGCAGCTCGGTCAGCGGCTCGGCCGCGTCGCGCTGCATCGCCACGAGCAGGTCGGCGCTCTGGAACGCGATCGACTCGAGCGCGGCGCGCGCGACGTGTGCGCGGGTCGCGCCGCGGGTGAGCCCGAGCAGCGCGCCGCGCGCGTCCGGATCCCACCACGGCGCGCCCAGGCCGGTGAACGCGGGCACGCAGTGCACGCCGGCGGCGTCGGGGACCGAGCGTGCAAGCGGCTCGACGTCGGCCGCGCGCGCGATGATCCCGAGTCCGTCGCGCAGCCACTGCACGATCGCGCCGGCGACGAACACGCTGCCCTCGAGCGCGTAGCGGCGGCCCGCGTCGGGGCCGCCCTCGATCGTCCACGCGGCGGTCGTCAGCAGCCCGGAGGCCGAGGCCTGCGGCCGGTCGCCGGTGTTCATCAGCAGGAAGCAGCCGGTGCCGTAGGTGTTCTTCGCCATGCCGGGCTCGAAGCACGCCTGCCCGAACAGCGCCGACTGCTGGTCGCCCGCGATGCCGGCGAGCGGCACGCGCCGGCCCTCCAGCTCGACCTCGCCGATCGGCCCCGACGAGGGCACGATGCGCGGCAGCATCGCGCGCGGCACGCCGAAGAGCGCGAGCAGCGTGTCGCTCCAGTCGGCGGTGTGCAGGTCGAAGAGCAGCGTGCGGCTCGCGTTCGACGGGTCGGTCACGTGCAGCGCGCCGCCCGACAGCTTCCACGCGAGCCAGGTGTCGATCGTGCCGAACGCGAGCTCGCCGCGCTCGGCGCGGGCGCGTGCGCCGGGGACGTGGTCGAGCAGCCAGCCGATCTTGGTGCCCGAGAAGTAGGGGTCGAGCACGAGGCCGGTGCGCTCGCGCACGAAGGCCTCGCGGCCCTCGGCCTTCAGCTGCGCGCAGCGCGGCGCGGTGCGGCGGTCCTGCCAGACGATCGCCGGTGCGATCGGCTCGCCGCTCGAGCGATCCCAGACCAGCGTGGTCTCGCGCTGGTTGGTGATGCCGATCGCGTGGACGCACTCGATGCCGACGCCTGCGCTCGCGAGCACCTCGGAGATCGTCGCGCGCTGCGTCGCCCAGATCTCGGTCGCGTCGTGCTCGACCCAGCCGGGCTGGGGGAAGTGCTGGCGGAACTCGCGCTGCGCGACCGAGACGATCGCGGCCGAGCGGTCGAACAAGATGGCGCGCGACGAGGTGGTGCCTTGGTCGAGCGCGAGCAGCAGGGTGTCGGTACGAGGCATGGTCGGCGCAGTGTAGCGCCCTCTCAACCGAACATGCCCTGCAGGAACCAGCCCGCGTCCGCGTCGCCGGTGCGCGTTCGGAAGATCCAGACCCAGCCCGCCGACTCGCCCTCGGCGATGAAGTAGTCGCGCTGCACGAGGCCGTCGTCCCACCAACCGGTCTCGATCCGCTCGGGGCCGGCGAGCAGCGTCAGCGGCCCGCGCCACCACGGCCGCTGGTCGCGCTCGGCGAGCGGCACCGGCTCGGGCAGCAGCCACAGCGGCCGCGGCAGCCCGGGCAGGGGCACGTCGGCGCCGCGCACCGGGCGGTCGACCGGCTCGACCCGGTACGCCGCCTCGGGCCGGTGGTCGGCCGCGAGCGCCAGCCGCTGCACGCGGTCGCGGCCGAGCCGCGCCTGCAGCCGCTCGACGAGCCGCGCGAGGCCCTCGTCGTCGGCGCCGGGCGCGGGGAACAGCTCGCCGTGCGTGCCCGGCAGCGCGACCGTGCGCGCGCACTCGAGCCGCAGCGTGTGCACCGGCGCCGGCAGCCGCAGCACCGCGAGCCGCTCGCGCAGCACCGCGACGAAGCGCTCCGGGTCGCGGCTCGGCTGCCCGAGACGCAGCTCGACGACGGTGGGCGCGCACGCATGGCGGCCGCCGTCGTGCTCGCCGGTCAGCACCGCCTCGCGCGTGGCCGCCTGCCGCGCGCCGAGCCAGCCGACCAGCTGCAGCAGCATCCGGCGCGCCGCGAACAGCAGCGCCTCGGCGTGCTCGACGTGCGCGAGCAGCTCGAGCCGCAGCGCGAAGCGCGGCGGCGGCTCGAACCAGCGGCGCGGCTCGGCGCGCCGGCCGAGCGCCATGTCGAGCTGCTCGACGAGTGCCGGCCCCCAGCGCCGCCCGAGGCCCGCGCGCGGCAGCCGCGCGAGGTCGGCGAAGCGGCGCACGCCGATCGCGGCGAGCGCCTCGCCGTGCGGCGCCGCGGCCTCGAGCAGCCCGACCGGCGCGGGGCCGAGACCGGCCGCGAGCAGCGACTCGTGCTCGACGAGCCCGTCGTCGCGCCAGCGCGCGAGCAGCCACGCGGCGGTCGCGGTGGGCGCGACGCCGAGCCGCACGCCGAAGCCGAGCGCGGCGAGCCCGTCGCGGATCCGCGCGAGCAGCCGCTCGCGGCCGCCGAACAGCCGCAGGCTCGCCTGCGCCTCGACGAGCACGCCGTCGGGCGGCTGCAGGCTCACCCCCGGCGAGAACTGCAGCAGCCAGCCTGCGACCTGCTCGAGCGCCTCGCGCTCGCCGACCTCGTCGTTCTCGACGATCGTGAGCGCGGCCGCGAGCGCGAGCGCGGTCGCGCGGCGCTGGCCGGGACGCACGCCGAGCGCACGCGCCGCGTCGTTCGCCTGCAGCACCTGCAGCCGGTCGCAGACCGCGAGCGGCCCCTCGGCCTCGCGGCCGCGCTCGACGCGATCGAGCGCGAGCCGGTGGCAGTGCACGGCGATCCACAGCATGGCGGTGGGCCGCGTCAGTGCACTGGCGGCTCGGGACGGGCGGGCGACGGGTCGTCGTGGCCGAGGGGCAGCAGCACGTGCGCGGCGCCGAGCCCGCGCGGGCCGGGGCCGCCGGACGGCGCCTCGGCGTGCGCCTGCGCGTGCGCATCGGCGGCGTATGCGGCATGGCCCGCGTCCGCCTCATGCGGCGCGGACGCGTCGTCGGGCACGGTCCGCGACGTGGCGCGCGGACCGGCCGGCGCGGTGCGCGCCGGACGCGCGACCGACGGCGGCTGCGGCAGCTCGAGGAGCAGCGGCTGCGCGAGCACCGGGCCGCGGCGCTTGAGCAGCTGCACCGACAGCCGCTGCCCGGGGCGCGGCAGCAGAAGCAGCCGCAGCGGCGCGGGCGAGGCCTCGAACTGCGCGGGCAGGTGGCGGAACAGGAACACCGGCCCGCGCGTGCCCTGCGCGGCGAGCTGCATCCGGCGCAGGTGCTCGGGGCGCGTACGCTCGTGCGGCAGCCACGCGAGCAGCGTACCGAAGCTCGCGCTGCGCAGCGCCTGCTCGACCGCCCACAGCCGGTCGGCCGCCTGCACCGCCTGCACGACGATCAGGTAGTCGAGGTCGATGCCGAACGACGCGAGCGCCGGCGCGTAGGGCACGTGCGGCGGGCCGAGCAGGATCGCGACCTTGCGCTCGCAGGTCAGCCGGCGCAGCACCGGCACGACGAGCCGCAGTTCGCCCACGCCCGGCTCGCGGGCGATGAGCTCGGTCAGCATGCCGAGCGGCCAGCCGCCGCCGGGCAGGTGCGCGTCGAGCTCGGGGAAGGTACTGGGGAGCGCGGCGACGCCGCCGTCACCGAGCCGGTCGGCGCGCCAGACGCCCGGCGGCAGCGACGCCGGGAAGGCCGGAGGTGGGGCCATGGCGATGCGGCGGCCGGCGCGACGGGATCACGACGACCGGGTCAGAGCGACTTGCCGCTGCGGACCAGCCCGACGCCGATGCCCTCGAGCGCGAAGTCGTCGCTGCGGGCGTCGGCGACGATCGGCTCGAAATCCGGGTTCTCGGGCAGCAGCTCGATCGTGTTGCCGCGGCGGCGCAGCCGCTTGACGGTGACGCCTCCGTCGACCCGCGCGACGACGATCTGGCCGTTGCGGGCCTCGGAGGCCTGGCGCACCGCGAGCAGGTCGCCGTCGAGGATGCCGGCGTCGCGCATGCTCATGCCGCGCACCTTCAGCAGGTAGTCGGGCTTCTCGGCGAACAGGGTGGGGTCGAGCGCGTAGCTCGCCTCGATGTGCTCCTGCGACAGCATCGGGCTGCCGGCCGCGACCCGGCCCACCAGCGGCAGGCTCAGCGCGATCTGGACGGCGCTCCCGGCCATGCCGCGCTCGACGTCGGCGTCCATGCCGGGCAGCAGCTTGAGCCGGATGCCGCGAGAGGCGCCCGAGGTGAGCTCGAGCACCCCCTTGCGCGCCAGGGCCTTCAGGTGCTCCTCGGCGGCGTTGGGCGAGCGGAAGCCGAGCTTGGCCGCGATCTCGGCGCGGGTGGGCGGGAAGCCGGTGTCGGCGATGTGCTGCCTGATCAGTCCGAGGATTTCCTGCTGTCGGGCGGTGAGGTCGCGCATGGCTGGGGCTCGGGCGGAAGCGGGGCGAACCGCGATGACTGTATTTTCATCCAGTATCCTGCGCTTGGCAAGACGTTTCCATGCGGACTTCCGGGCCGCGCGGGGCATCCGTGCCAGGGTGAGATATGCGTGATAACCTCGTTACGTTCATGTGTGTTCGAGGTACGGGCTAATACGAATTGTCTAGTGCAGGGGGTTCTGCTTTGTGGCAGAGTCAACGTGCGCAGGGTCCTCGCTTGCGTCGACCTGTGTCCGACTGTCCGGATCTCTCCTCTCGGAATGCCCGTCCTGTTCGTACTGTGATCGACCCCGCTTCCCCCTTCCTCCCTGTGGGCTGAGGCCACGCGCTGAGCACTTGCATTTCCCGGATCGCAGTCGAAGGGCCGGTGCCTCGAGGCCGGCCGCGGATGCTTCGCCTCGGAATGCAACGGAAAACTTGTTTTCGAGGTAACGCATGAGCACCAAGATCTACGTCGGCAACCTGCCGTGGCGCGCCACCGATGCCCAGCTCACCGAGATGTTCGCCGCGCACGGCGAAGTCATCGAGGCCCGCATCATCACCGACCGTGAGACCGGTCGCTCGCGCGGCTTCGGCTTCGTCACGATGGCCAACAACGACGGCGCCCAGAACGCGATCCGCGCGCTGAACGGCAGCTCGCTCGAGGGCCGCGCGCTGGTCGTCAACGAGGCGCGCGAGCAACAGGGCGGCGGCAGCGGCTTCCGCCGCTCGGGCGCCGGCGGCGGCGGTTACGGCGGCGGCGGTGGTGGTGGTTACGGCGGCGGCGGCGGTGGTGGTGGTGGTTACGGCGGTGGCGGCGGCAACGGCGGCGGCGGCGGCTTCGCCGGCCAGCGGCGCCCGCGCCAGTACTGAGCCGCGCCGCCCGCGCGCGTCGCGGGCGGCCCGAGCGGCCGGACCCGATCCGGCCGTGCACGAAGACGATCCGTCGCGTCCGGAGCGCGCGTGCGCCCGGACATCCATGCGCTCGGCCCCAGCCGTCGACGCGTGTGGTCGGAGTGCGCCGGCCGGACGCCGTGGCGACCGGCCGGGCGAGCGATGCGCGCCCGCCTCAGCGGGCCGCCGCGGCCGCGAGCGCCGAGGTGTCCAGCGGGCAGCCGGTCTTCGAGACGATCTCGTCGCGCGTCACGCCCGGCGCCAGCTCGCGCAGCGCGAGGCCATTGCCGGTCACCTCGATCACGCCGAGGTCGGTGATGATCAGGTCGACGACACCGACGCCGGTCAGCGGCAGGTTGCACGCCGGCAGGATCTTCAGGTCCTCGCCGCCGTCCTTGCGTTTCGCGACGTGCTCCATCAGCACGATCACGCGGCCGACGCCCGCGACCAGGTCCATCGCGCCGCCCATCCCCTTGACCATCTTGCCGGGGATCATCCAGTTCGCGAGGTCGCCGTGCTCGGAGACCTGCATCGCGCCCAGGATCGCGAGGTTGATCTTGCCGCCGCGGATCATCCCGAAGGAGTCCGCCGACGAGAAGATCGACGAGCCCGGCAGGGTGGTGACCGTCTGCTTGCCGGCGTTGATCAGGTCGGGGTCGACCTCGTCCTCGGTCGGGAACGGGCCGATGCCGAGCAGGCCGTTCTCCGACTGCAGCCACACCTCCATGTCGGCCGGCACGTGGTTCGCCACCAGCGTCGGCAGGCCGATCCCGAGGTTCACGTAGAAGCCGTCTCGCAGCTCGCGCGCGGCGCGCGCGGCCATCTCGTCGCGGGTCCAGGGCATGGTGCGCTCCTCGTCAGCGAGCCGGGCGCACGGTGCGCTGCTCGATGCGTTTCTCGGGGGTCGGGTTGTGCACGATGCGGTGCACGAAGATGCCCGGCAGGTGGATCGCGTCGGGGTCGAGCTCGCCGGTCGGCACGACGACCTCGACCTCGGCGACGGTGATCTTCCCGGCCATCGCGACGTTCGGGTTGAAGTTGCGCGCCGTGCGCCGGAACACCAGGTTGCCCGCGCGGTCGGCCATCCAGGCCTTGACCAGCGACACGTCGGGCACCAGCGAGCGCTCCATCACGTAGGTCTCGCCGTCGAACGTGCGGGTCTCCTTGCCCTCGGCGACGACGGTGCCGACGCCGGTCTTGGTGAAGAACGCGGGGATGCCCGCGCCGCCAGCCCGCAGCTTCTCGGCGAGCGTGCCCTGAGGCGTGAACTCGAGCTCGAGCTCGCCCGACAGGAACTGGCGCTCGAACTCCTTGTTCTCGCCGACGTAGCTCGCGATCATCTTGCGGACCTGACGCGTCGCGAGCAGCAGCCCGAGGCCGAAGCCGTCGACGCCGGCGTTGTTCGAGATGCAGGTGAGCTGCTTCGCGCCGGAGTCGCGCAACGCGGCGATCAGCGCCTCCGGAATGCCGCACAGGCCGAAGCCGCCGACGGCGATCGTCTGGCCGTCGCGCACGATGTCGGCCAGCGCCGCGGCCGCGCTCGGATACAGCTTGCTCATGGTCGAGGGGTCCTTTCGGGCGCGCGGCCGTGGCCGGTGCCGCTCGGTCGGGTGGAGGGCAGGCGCCGCGCGCCGCCCGGCCCGGATGCTACCGCCGATCGCTGCGGTGCATCAACCCGAGGCGCCGCGCGCGATCCGGTCGGACTCGATCACGCGCAGGCCGGGCTCGCCGCGCAGTACGGCCGCCAGCATGCAGCGCGCGATCGCATCGGCCGGGACCGGTCGCAGCCGCGCGGGCAGCAGCGATGCGAACGGCCGCGCGAGCGCGAGCGACAGCCGCTCGCCGGGGCGTCGTTCCTGGCGCTCGCCGTCGATCAGCGACGGGCGCAGCACCACCAGCGACGGATAGTCGAGCGCGGCGAGCGCCGCCTCGCCCTCGCCCTTGACGCGCGAGTAGAAGACCCGCGACGAGGGGTCGGCGCCCAGCGCGGACACGGTCGCGCAGCGGCTCGCGCCGTACCGGCGCGCGAGCCGGGCGAGGCCGACGACCGCGTCGACGTCGACGCGGCGGAACGCCTCCTGCGAGCCCGCGGCCTTGATCGTCGTGCCGAGGCACAGGTAGACGTCGTCGACCGCGGGCAGGCCGGCGCCGCGGCCGAGCGCGGCGAAGTCGACGACGTGCTCGACCAGCCGCGCGGCGTGCGCCGAGCCCGGCGCGGGCCGCTGCGCGTCGGGCAGCGGCCTGCGCAGCACGGCGTGCACGACGTCGTAGGCGGGCTCCGCGAGCAGCAGCGGCAGCAGCCGCGAGCCGGTCAGGCCGGTCGCGCCGGCGATCAGCGCGCGACGGCCCACCGCGCGTCACATGCCCGGGTAGTTCGGGCCGCCGCCGCCCTCGGGCACGACCCAGACGATGTTCTGCGTCGGGTCCTTGATGTCGCAGGTCTTGCAGTGCACGCAGTTCTGCGCGTTGATCTGCAGCCGGTCGGAGCCGTCGTCGTTCTTCACGTACTCGTAGACGCCGGCGGGGCAGTAGCGCTGCTCGGGGCCCGCGTAGGTGGCGAGGTTCACCTTCACCGGCACGCCCGGGTCCTTGAGCGTGAGGTGGATCGGCTGGTTCTCCTCGTGGTTGGTGTTCGAGATGAACACCGAAGAGAGCCTGTCGAAGGTGATCTTGCCGTCGGGCTTCGGATAGACGATCGGCTTGAACGCCGAGGCCGGCTTCAGGCACTCGTGGTCGGCGTGCCTGTGGTGCAGCGTCCAGGGGAACTTGCCGCCCAGCACCACCTGCTCGATGCCGACCATGATCGTGCCGGTGTACAGGCCCTTGCCCATCCACTGCTTGAAGTTGCGCGCCTGCCAGAGCTCGTCGAACAGCCACGACGCGCGGAACGCCTGCGGGTAGGCCGACAGCTCGTCGGCGCCGCGACCCGCGCCGATCGCCTCGAACGCGGCCTCGGCGGCGAGCATGCCGGTCTTGATCGCGGCGTGGCTGCCCTTGATGCGCGAGGCGTTCAGGAAGCCGGCGTCGCAGCCGATCAGCGCGCCGCCCGGGAACACCGTCTTGGGCAGCGACATGATGCCGCCCGCGGTGATCGCGCGCGCGCCGTACGACAGGCGCTTGCCGCCCTCGAAGGTGCCCCGGATCGCGGGGTGCGTCTTGTACCGCTGGAACTCCTCGTACGGCGACAGCCACGGGTTCTGGTAGCCGAGGCCGACCACGAAGCCCACGGCGACCTTGTTGTCGCCGAAGTGGTAGAGGAACGAGCCGCCGTAGGTGTCGCTGTCGAGCGGCCAGCCGGCGGTGTGCACGACCAGTCCCTTGCGGTGCTTCGACGGCTCGACCTCCCACAGCTCCTTGATGCCGATGCCGTAGCTCTGCGGGTCGCAATCCTTGTCGAGCGCGAAGCGCGCGATCAGCTGCCGGCCGAGGTGGCCGCGCGAACCCTCGGCGAAGAGGGTGTACTTCGCGAGCAGCTCCATGCCGGGCTGGAAGTTCTCGGTCGGCTCGCCGTCCCGGCCGACGCCCATGTTGCCGGTGGCCACCCCGCGCACCGCGCCGGCGTCGTCGTAGAGGATCTCGGCAGCGGCGAAGCCCGGGTAGATCTCGACGCCGAGCGCCTCGGCCTGCTGGCCGAGCCACTTGACGACGTTGCCGAGGCTGACGATGTAGTTGCCGTGGTTCTTCAGGCCCGAGGGGATCGCCCACCCCGGCGTCGCGTACGACTTCGATTCGGTGAGGAACAGCACCTCGTCGTGCGTGACCTCGGTCTCGAGCGGCGCACCCCGGGCTTTCCAGTCGGGGATCAGCTCGTTCAGCGCGCGGGGGTCCATCACCGCGCCCGACAGCGTGTGCGCGCCGATCTCGGAGCCCTTCTCGATCACGCAGACGCCGAGCTCGGTGCCGCGCTCGGCCGCCAGCTGCTTGAGGCGGATCGCCGCGCCGAGGCCCGCGGGCCCGCCGCCCACGATCAGCACGTCGAACTCCATCGAATCGCGTTGTACGTCCATGTCCCCGTCCAGAGTCGAACACGCGATTCTCGCCAAACGCGTCCTGCGGCGCAAACAGCGGCACCGAGGGCGTCCTCTGGGCCCTGGCTGCCGGGCGCGCGCGGCCGTGGGCGGCGCGTGCCGTGCGATCATCGCGTCCTGTCCGCAGGAGCCCCACGATGCCCGAGACCCTTCGCTTCGACCTGACCGACCGGACCGCGCTCGTCACCGGCGCCTCGAGCGGACTCGGCGCACGGTTCGCACGCGTGCTCGCCGCGCACGGCGCGACCGTGGTGCTCGCCTCGCGCCGAGTCGAGCGGCTCAAGGAACTGCGTGCCGAGATCGAAGCCGAGGGCGGCGACGCGCACGTGGTGCGGATGGACGTGACCGACGCGGCCTCGATCGAGGCGGGCGTCGCCGAGGCCGAGGCGCAGGCCGGCGCGATCGACATCCTCGTCAACAACTCGGGGGTCAGCACCACGCAGCGGCTGGTCGACGTCACGCCCGAGGACTTCGACTTCGTGTTCGACACGAACACCCGCGGTGCGTTCTTCGTTGCGCAGGCGGTCGGCCGCCGGATGATCGCCCGTGCGAAGGACGAGCCCGGCCGGCAGGCGCGGATCGTCAACATCGCGTCGATGGCCGGGCTCAAGGTGCTCGCGCAGATCGGCATCTACTGCATGAGCAAGGCGGCGGTGGTGCAGATGACCCGCGCGATGGCGCTGGAGTGGGCGCGCCACGGCATCAACGTCAACGCGATCTGCCCGGGCTACATCTCGACCGAGCTCAACGAGCACCACTGGGAGAGCGAGGCCGGCCGCAAGCTGATCTCGATGCTGCCGAGGAAGCGGCTCGGCGAGCCGGAGGACCTCGACGGCCTGCTGCTGCTGCTCGCCTCGGACCACTCGCGCTTCGTGAACGGCGCGGTGATCGCGGCCGACGACGGGTTCGGGCTGGCCTGAGCGGGCGGGCCGCGTCAGTCCCTGGGCATCTCCGCGACCACCTTGCGCCGGATCGCGCGCATCGCCCACCACGCGGCCGCCACGATCGGCACCACCGCGAGCCCGGTGGCGAGCTCGGGGTCGACCGGCAGGCCCGACCTGGCCATCGCCTTGAAGACGTAGCCCGACAGCCCCGATGCGTAGTACGAGATCGCGGCGACCGACAGCCCCTCGACCGTCTGCTGCAGGTGCAGTTGCAGCTTCGCGCGCCGGTTCATCGCGGCGAGCAGCGCCTGGTTCTGCCGCTCGCGCTCGATCTCGACGCGGGTGCGCAGCAGCGCGCTCGCGCGGGCGATCCGCTCGGAGACCGACGCGAGTCGCGCGCCCACCGCGTCGCAGTACGCCATCGCCGGCTGGAAGCGCCGCTCGAGGAAGTCGGTCGGCGTCTGCACGCCCTGCAGTCGGGTCTCGCGCAGCTCCTCGCCGCGCTGGCGGACCAGCGCGCGGTACGCCCGCGCCGCGCCGAATCGGAACGCCGCCGAGGTGTACAGCTGCTCGGTCAGCGCCGACAGTCTCGTGACCTCGTGCAGCATCTCCGGTTCCTTGCTCGCCGGCGCGACGTCCAGGCGCGCGACCAGCTCGGAGAGCTGCAGCTCGACGCGGTCGAGCTCGCCGCCGATGCGCCGCGCCTCGGGGAACGCGAGCATCGCCATCATCCGGTAGACCTCCATCTCGACGACGCGCTGCACCGCGCGTCCGAGCTGCGAGGGCGTGGTGGTCGCGTCGGCCAGCAGGAACCTGCCGAAGCCCCGGTCGTCGAGCCGGAACGACGAGAACAGCGAGGCCTGCCCGTCGGACACCTTGGCGCCCACGAAGTTCGGCGACTCGAGCATCGCCGAGACGCTCTTCTCGTCGATCCGCGCGCTGCCGGCGCGCACCACCGCGATCCGCAGCGCGGCGATCATCTCGCCCTCGGTGCCCTGCAGCAGGTCGGCGAGCACGATATCGCCGGAGTTGCGCGCGAAGGGCTCCCTCTCGTCGATGCCAGCCGCGTACACGGTGTAGTCGTCGAACTCGCCGTGGCGCTCCCACTTCAGCCGCAGCGCGCCGAGGTCGGCCTCGAAGTGGCTCTGGCCCGAGGTCGGCGGCTCGACCGCGTGCCGGATGCACCAATCGACGAGCGCGGGCGGCACCGGGCGCGGCATGCGCTGCGGCTGCAGCAGGGAGATGTGCGACACTGCGTGCGGCGCCTTCACCGGCGGTCTCGGGCGCGTGTGGATCTCGTCGTGCAGCTCGGTGCGCAGCGGGTGGGGCTTCATCGGCGTCGAATCCGTGGGGCAGTCCGAATCATGACCGAGCGCGTGCCGATCTGCGAACTTGCCATACCCATCCGGTGGGGCGACATGGACGCGATGGGCCACGTCAACAACACCGTCTACTTCCGCTACATGGAACAGTGCCGGATCAGCTGGTTCGGCGCGATGGGCATCCTCGCGGGCCCCGACGGGCATGGGCCGATCATCGTCAACGCCTCGTGCACCTTCCGGCGCGAGCTGGTCTACCCGGGCACCGTGCTCGTGCGGACCTTCGTCGGCGAATTCGGGCGCACCTCGGTCGAGACGACCTACGAGCTGGTCCGCACCGACGACCCGGCCACCGTGTACGCGGACGGCGCGGCGAAGGTCGTCTGGATCGACTTCCCGAAGCGTCGCTCGGAGCCGTGGCCGGACAGCGTCCGGCAGGCGATCCTGACGCCGCGGGGCACGTTGGTATAATCATCATTTCCCGTAGGCCGCCATGACCAAATTCGTCTTCGTCACCGGCGGGGTGGTGTCTTCCCTGGGGAAGGGCATCGCCGCCGCGTCGATGGCCGCGCTGCTGGAGTCGCGTGGCCTGCGCGTCACCCTCCTCAAGCTCGATCCCTACATCAACGTCGATCCGGGCACGATGAGCCCCTTCCAGCACGGGGAGGTGTTCGTCACCGAGGACGGCGCCGAGACCGACCTGGACCTCGGGCACTACGAGCGCTTCGTCACCTCGAAGATGCGCCGGTCGAACAACTTCACGACCGGCCAGATCTACGATTCGGTGATCAGGAAGGAACGCCGCGGCGAGTACCTCGGCCGCACGGTGCAGGTCATTCCGCACATCACCAACGAGATCCAGGCGTTCATCGAGCGCGGGGCCGGGGTCGGCACGCCCGAGGCGGCGCAGGTCGCGATCGTCGAGGTCGGCGGCACGGTCGGCGACATCGAGTCGCTGCCGTTTCTCGAGGCCGCGCGGCAGATGAGCCTCAAGCTGGGCCGCGGCAACGCCTGCTTCGTGCACCTGACGCTCGTGCCGTTCATCCCGTCGGCCGGCGAACTCAAGACCAAGCCCACCCAGCACTCGGTGCAGAAGCTGCGCGAGATCGGCATCCAGGCCGACCTGCTGCTGTGCCGCGCCGACCGCCGCATCCCCGACGACGAGCGCGCGAAGATCTCGCTGTTCTCGAACGTGCCGCTCGACTCGGTGATCTCGGTCTGGGACGCCGACTCGATCTACAAGATCCCGCGGATGCTGCACGAGCAACGGGTCGACGACATCGTCTGCGACGTGCTGCGCCTGCAGACGCGGCCGGCCGACCTGTCGGTCTGGGACCGACTCGTCGACCGCCAGCAGCACCCCAAGCGAACCGTGCGGATCGCGATGGTCGGCAAGTACGTCGACCTGACCGAGTCGTACAAGTCGCTGACCGAGGCGCTGACGCACGCCGGCATCCACACCGAGAGCCGGGTCGCGATCGAGTACATCGACTCCGAGCAGATCGAGCGCGCGGGCACCGCGAGCCTGGAGTCCTTCGACGCGATCCTGGTGCCGGGCGGCTTCGGCAAGCGCGGCGTCGAGGGCAAGATCGCGGCGGTGCGCTTCGCGCGCGAGCACGGCGTGCCCTATCTCGGCATCTGCCTCGGCATGCAGCTCGCGGTCATCGAGTTCGCCCGCGACGTCTGCGGGCTCGCCGGCGCGAACAGCACCGAGTTCGACCCTGCGGCGCCGCACCCTGTGGTCGGCCTGATCACCGAGTGGCTCGACCGCGAGGGCCGTATCGAGACGCGCGATGCCGCCTCCGACCTCGGCGGCACGATGCGCCTCGGCGCGCAGCGTTGCCCGGTCGTGCCCGGCACGCTCGCCGCGTCGATCTACGGCGAGGCCGTCAACGAGCGGCACCGCCATCGGTACGAGGTCAACAACCGCTACGTGCCGCAGCTCGAGGCGGCCGGCCTCAAGGTGTCGGCGCGTACGCCGTCCGAGGGGCTGACGGAGATCGCCGAGCTGCCGCAGACGGGGCGCCACGCGCATCCGTGGTTCGTCGGCGTGCAGTTCCACCCCGAGTTCACCTCGACGCCGCGCGACGGGCATCCGCTGTTCCGCGCCTACGTCGAGGCCGCGATCGCGCACGCCGAGCGGCGCGCGGCGCTGAAGGCTGCCTGAGGCCGGGAGCCACGATGCGACTGTGCGGGTTCGAGGTCGGGCTGGACCGGCCGCTGTTCCTGATCGCGGGGCCCTGCGCGATCGAGTCGCGCGAGCTCGCGATGGAGACGGCAGGGCGGCTCAAGGAGATCACCGGCGCGCTCGGCGTGCCGTTCGTCTACAAGTCCTCGTTCGACAAGGCCAACCGCAGCTCGGGCGCGTCGTTCCGGGGGCCCGGCCTCGACGGCGGGCTGCGCATCCTCGACGACGTGCGCCGCGAGATCGGCGTGCCGGTGCTGACCGACGTGCACGACATCGACCAGATCGCGCCTGTGGCGGCCGTCGTCGACGTGCTGCAGACGCCGGCGTTCCTGTGCCGGCAGACCGACTTCATCCGCGCGGTCGCCGCGAGCGGCAAGCCCTGCAACATCAAGAAGGGCCAGTTCCTCGCGCCGCACGACATGAGGAACGTCGCCGAGAAGGCACGGCGCGCGGCGATCGAAGCTGGCCACGACGGCGACTCGATCATGGTCTGCGAGCGGGGCGCCTCGTTCGGCTACAACAACCTGGTGTCCGACATGCGCTCGCTCGCGATCATGCGCGAGACCGGCTGCCCGGTGGTCTTCGACGCCACCCACTCGGTGCAGCTGCCGGGCGGGCAGGGCACCAGCTCGGGCGGCCAGCGCGAGTTCGTACCGGTGCTCGCACGCGCGGCGGTCGCCACCGGCGTCTCGGGGCTGTTCATGGAGACGCACCCGGATCCGGCAAAGGCCCTGTCCGACGGCCCGAACGCCTGGCCGATGCCGCGCATGGCCGAGCTGCTCGCGACGCTGGTCGAGCTCGACGCGCTGGTCAAGCGCTCGGGCTTCGCCGAGCTGTCCCTCACCGCCTGACCCGGAGACCGCCGTGCCCGCCGCCTACGTGATCGCCGACGTCGACGTCTCGGACCCCGAGCAGTACAAGGCCTACATGGCGCTGTCGCCCGGCGCGATCGCCGCGGCCGGCGGCGAGTTCGTCGTCCGGGGCGGCCGCCACGAGCCGCTCGAGGGCCACTGGGTGCCCGGCCGCGTCGTCGTCGTCCGCTTCCCGAGCTACGAGGCCGCGAAGGCCTTCTACGACTCGCCGCCGTACCTCGTCGCGCGCGCCGCGCGCGAGGGCGCGACCCGCAGGTTCAACATGATCATCGTCGAGGGAGTCTGAGGACACATGAGCACGATCGTCGACATCATCGGTCGCGAGGTCATCGACTCGCGCGGCAATCCCACGGTCGAGTGCGACGTGTTGCTCGAGTCCGGCACGATGGGCCGGGCCGCGGTGCCCTCGGGCGCCTCGACCGGCTCGCGCGAGGCGATCGAGCTGCGCGACGGCGACAAGGGCCGCTACCTCGGCAAGGGCGTGCTGCGCGCGGTGGAGAACATCAACACCGAGATCTCCGAGGCGATCATGGGCCTCGACGCGACCGAGCAGGCCTACATCGACAAGACCCTGATCGAGCTCGACGGCACCGACAACAAGGCGCGGCTCGGCGCGAACGCGACGCTCGCGGTCTCGATGGCGGTCGCCAAGGCCGCGGCCGAGGAGTCGGGGCTGCCGCTGTACCGCTACTTCGGCGGCTCGGGCGCGATGGCGCTGCCGGTGCCGATGATGAACGTCATCAACGGCGGCGCGCATGCCAACAACAACCTCGACCTGCAGGAGTTCATGATCATCCCGGTGGGGGCGCCGAGCTTCCGCGAGGCGATCCGCTACGGCGCGGAGGTGTTCCATGCGCTGAAGAAGATCATCCACGACAAGGGCATGAGCACCGCGGTGGGCGACGAGGGCGGCTTCGCGCCGAGCGTCGCGAACCACGAGGCGGCGATCCAGATGATCCTCGAGGCGATCGACCGGGCGGGCTACCAGGCGGGCTCGCAGATCGCGCTGGGCCTCGACTGCGCGGCCTCGGAGTTCTACAAGGACGGCAGGTACGTGCTCGGCGGCGAAGGCCTGACGCTGTCGGCGGTCGACTTCACGAACCTGCTGTCGACCTGGTGCGACAGGTACCCGATCGTCTCGATCGAGGACGCGATGGCCGAGAACGATTGGGACGGCTGGCGCACGCTGACCGATGCGCTCGGCGATCGTGTCCAGCTGGTCGGCGACGACCTGTTCGTCACCAACACGCGGATCCTGCGCGAGGGCATCGAGGCGGGCATCGCCAACTCGATCCTCATCAAGATCAACCAGATCGGCACGCTGACCGAGACCTTCGCGGCGATCGAGCTGGCCAAGCGCAACAACTACACCGCGGTCGTCTCGCACCGCTCGGGCGAGACCGAGGACACGACGATCGCCGACATCGCGGTCGCGACCAACGCGCTGCAGATCAAGACCGGCTCGATGTCGCGCAGCGACCGGATCGCGAAGTACAACCAGCTGCTGCGCATCGAGGAGGACCTCGGCGACGTCGCGCAGTATCCCGGCCGCTCGGCCTTCTACAACCTCCTCTGACCGGCGGGCGGGATGCGACTCTTCACGCTGGCGCTCGTGGCGCTGCTGGTGCTCATCCAGTGGCCGCTGTGGCTGGGCAAGGGTGGCTGGCTGAGGGTCTGGGAGATCGACCGCCAGCTGGTCGCGCAGCAGCAGACCAACGCGCGGCTGCTGTCGCGCAACCGCGCGCTCGAGGGCGAGGTGCGCGACCTCAAGCAGGGCACCGGCGCGATCGAGGAGCGCGCGCGCTACGAGCTCGGCATGATGAAGCCCGACGAGGTCTTCGTGCAGATCGCCGAGCCGGGCACGGCGGTGCCGGCTGCCCCGTCGGCGCCCGCCGGCGCGCCGACGACGCTCAGTGCCGCGCCGACGAACCCGGCGCGGTCGGTTCGGTGAGGAAGAGCTCGGCGCCGTCGATCGCGTCGAACTCGTAGGGCGTGTTGCAGAACTCGCAGCGTACGCCCACCGACCCCTGCTCGAGCAGGATCGACTCGATCTCCTCGCGCCCCAGCATCCGCAGCATCGCGGCGACCTTGCCGCGCGAGCAGGTGCACGCGAAGCGCGGCGAGCGCGCGTCGAACGCGCGCAGCGGCTCCTGCCAGAACAGCCGGCGCAGCACCGACTCGGGCGGCAGCGCGAGCAGTTCGTCGCGGGTCAGCGTCTCGGCGAGGTGCTGCAGGCGGTTCCAGCCGTCGGTGTCCTCGACCGGGGCTGCGGCGGGCGCGCCGACCGCGGCCGCGCCGGTGCCGTCGTCGGCCGGCCCGGGCGTCCAGGCGGGCGCGCGGCCGCCTTCCTCGGGCAGGCGCTGCAGCAGCAGGCCGGTGGCGCGCGCGTCGTCGGCGGCGAGCCACAGGCGGGTCGGCACCTGCTCCGAGCGCGCCATGTAGCGCTCGAGCACCTCGGCGACCGAGCGGCCCTCGAAGGGCACGATGCCCTGGTAGGGCTGGCGCTGCGGCGAGTCGGTGCGCGGATCGAGCGTCACGACGAAGCGCCCGCGCCCGTGCGCGTTGACCAGCGTCGCGAGGTCGGCGTCCTCGGGGCAGGTCTCGCCCTCGCGCAGCTTCGCGGTCGCGCGGAAGGTGCCGTCGGCCTCGCACTCGACGACCAGCAGCGCCACCGGGCCGTCGCCATGGATCTGCAGCACCAGCGCGCCGTCGAACTTCAGCGTCGCCGACAGCAGCAGGCCTGCGGCGCAGAGTTCGCCGAGCCGGTCGCGCACCGAGCGCGGGAACGCGTGCCGGTCGGAGACCTCGCGCCATGCGGCGTCGAGCGACACCACCTCGC
The DNA here is from genome assembly GCA_020248665.1 of Burkholderiales bacterium. GTDB lineage: Bacteria > Pseudomonadota > Gammaproteobacteria > Burkholderiales > Burkholderiaceae_E > UBA4615. Next base: position 23,765 of record JADCHE010000156.1, read on the forward strand.
CGCGGACCGGTGCGCCCTGCAGCATGAAGCGCTGCAGCGTGTCGGTGCTGCCGCCGAGGGACGGGGCCTTCCTATCGCTCACGCGTCGAGCCTGCGCAGTGCGGTACGGAACATCGCGGCCCGGGCGACGTAGGATTCGGCGCCGGCGCGGATGCGCGCGAGGTCCTCGTCGGTCAGCTCGCGCACCACCTTGCCAGGGCTGCCGAGCACCAGGCTGCGGTCGGGGATGACCTTGCCTTCGGGTACCAGCGCGCCCGCGCCGATCAGGCAGCCGGCGCCGATCCGCGCGCCGTTCATCACCACCGCCTGGATGCCGATCAGGCTGCCGTCGCCGACGGTGCAGCCGTGCAGCATCGCCTGGTGGCCGATGGTCACGTGCCGGCCGACGGTGAGCGGGAAGTCCATGTCGGTGTGCATCACGGTGTTCTCCTGCACGTTGCTGCCTTCGCCGATCACGATCGGCTCGTTGTCGCCGCGCAGCACCGCGCCGAACCAGATGCCGACGCCGTCGGCGAGCACGACGCGACCGAGCACCGACGCGCTCGGCGCGACCCAGGCGGTGGGGGCGAGCTGCGGGAGTCGGTCGTCGATCGCGTAGAGGGCCATGGTCGTCCTTGTAGACTGTGCGTAGTTCGGTCCGGCGGCGGCGCGCACGGTGCGCGTGGCCGGCCCGCGGGCCGCTCCAGTGTACCGTGCCATGAACGAGCTCCCGATCCCGCCCGCCGGCCCCGCAGGGGCGTGCGACGCGCCCCGGTCCGCCCCGGCAGGCGAGTTGCGTGCGGCCGCGCGGGCCGCGTGGGCGATCGCCGAGCCGCGCGCGAAGGCGGCTGCGGCCAGCGCGATCGGCGAGGCCGTCGCGGCCGGCGCGGCCGGCGCGTTGCGGCCCGATCCGTGCGCCGCGTTCGACGACGCGACGCGTCCGGGCCGCCCCGGAGCGCCGCGCCTCGTCCATCCGCGCGACGTGCCGCAGCGCGGCGTCGGCTCGGACGAGGGACGCGCGGCGCTGCTGCACGCGATCGCGCACATCGAGTTCAACGCGATCGACCTCGCGCTCGACGCGGTCTGGCGCTTCGGCGGCCTGCCCGAGGCCTGGTATCTCGACTGGGCGGGCGTCGCCGCGGAGGAGGCGCTGCACTTCGGGCTGCTCGCCGACGAGCTCCGGCGGCGCGGCCACGCGTACGGCGACTTCGACGCGCACGACGGGCTGTGGGCGATGGCGCTGCGCACGCGCGGCGATGCGCTCGCGCGGGTCGCGCTGGTGCCGCGCCTGATGGAGGCGCGCGGGCTCGACGTGACGCCGCAGATCCAGGCGCGGCTGGCATCGGCCGGCGACGAGGCGGGCCGCGCGATCCTGCAGCGGATCCTCGACGACGAGGTCGGCCACGTCGCGATCGGCAACCGCTGGTACGCGTGGCTCTGCGCGCGCGAGGGCGTCGACCCGCTCGGCGGCTGGGACGCGCTCGCGAGCCGGCACGGCGCGTCGTCGCCGCGGCCGCCGTTCAATCGCGACGCGCGGCTGCGCGCCGGCTTCACCGAGGCGGAGCTCGCGCGATGGGCCTGAGCGACGG